>JAHEAU010000017.1 GCA_024642625.1 Lewinellaceae bacterium | reverse complement strand
CCAAAGGTGGAGATTACGATCTTGAAATCAGTGGTGAAGCAAATGGCATTCCCGTTCAACTACGCCCGGCTAAACTCCGCGTCATTCGCAGTGATTTTAGCACACTGAATACCCTGGATCCACCTTCTGGAGCCAGCGGCATTGGCAGCTCCCCGCTCCTCGCATGGATAGAGCAGGAAGATGCCGATACATACAGCCTCGAAATTGCTACCAGTCCGGCGTTTGGTGCATCCACTATTTTGACTCAATCGGGATTGACAGAACCATCCTATCAGACACTTCTGACCCTGGATGCAAACACACTTTATTTCTGGCGTGTTGTGCCTGCAAATATTTGCGGCCAAATGGACAATGTTCCTGTGTACGCTTTCCATACAGTCAGCCTGAGCTGCACTGATCTGACCAATACCAGTGATTTCAGCATCACAAATCAAGGGCTGAGTTCCGTTGAAAGCCCGATCTCTATTCCAACGATGGGCAAAGTGAGTGAAGTCCGTGTGCAGAATATTATGGGCACACATCAATCAATCGGTGATCTGCGCGGATTTTTGGAAAGTCCTTTAGGAACTAAGGTCCGCCTCTTTTCAGGGCAATGTTCGTTTATTGCCGGAACCATTAATATGGGATTCAATGATGAATCAGCCCTACCGTTTAATTGTCCACCTAGTTTGGGCAGTATTTATGCCAGTGAAGAGCCGCTCAGCGCAATGGCTGATCAGGAAATCCAGGGAGAATGGAAGCTCATCATCCAGGATTTGGCTGTTGGGGGCGGAGGCAAATTGAGCAGCTGGACACTTCGGCTTTGTACGGACGTGAGCCTCAACAATCCAATATTGATCAAGAAGGACACACTGTTCCTGCTGCCTGGTGCCACACGCCCCGTGAGCACTCAGGAATTACTCACAGAAGATGCTGATAATACTCCCGATGAATTGTCTTATACCCTGGTGACATTACCATCTAATGGAACCTTATATAAAAGTGGTGCAGTCATGACTGTTGGCATGCAATTCACTCAAGAAGACCTCAATCTTGGTTTGATTGATTACACAGATTTTAGCCTTGTAGAGGGAGATGATCATTTTCTCTTCACTGTAGAAGATGGCGATGGTGGATGGTTTGGCATCGAGCGTTTCCCCATTCGGACCAGCATGTCTGTATCAACAAAACGTCTGGACCCATTGTCGATTGGTTTAGACGTCTTCCCCAATCCGACTTCCGGAGAGCTCTATTTGCGCCTGGCAAATAAAACGCTGAATGTTGATCAGATTCAGCTTGTCAATTGGTTGGGACAGCTCATCCCGATTGATGCCTCTGTTTCAGGAAGTGGACTTATTCGTCTCGGCCTCGATCAAATCGCCAATGGCATGTATCTGGTTCGCGTCGATCTCCCAGAAGGGATTGCAGTAGCAAAAGTCCAGATTATTCGATAAATCGACTATCCCGTAAAACATTGAATAGGCGGAGGTTCGGTCAGTTGATCGGACCTTCGCTTTTTAACGTTCACCCACTATCATAACTTATGGTTAGTGGAAGCGAATCTTTGTCTTTGAAAAGGAACCTCTCGTCGAAAAGGAATCGCCTTTATGACTTCATACACGCACTTTCGCAGCACCTATTACTCAAATACCAGCGTATGAAGTTTCTACTGATTGCCGCACTTGGACTGTGCGGATCCGCACTCTTTGCCCAAGAAGGACAGATCTCTGGAACATTGCAAAACTCAGCAACAGAACCATTGATTTATGCCAATGTAGCCCTCTATCGATCATCGGACAGCACCTTGGTAAAAGCGGAGGCAACCAATGACAAAGGGGCATTCAAATTGGTCAATATTCCTTCTGGTTCCTATTGGTTGAAAGCAACCTATATCGGATTACCAGACATTGAGAAATCAGATATTACTCTATCAGCCAACCAGATGCTCGAAGTTGGCGTATTATCATTTCCAGAATCTGTTATCGAATTGGAAACGGCACTCGTCAAAGCAGATCGTGCATTGGTAGAGATCAAGCCCGATCGGACCATATTCAATGTCACAGGTACCATTAACAGTGCGGGAGCAGATGCCCTTTCACTCTTGCGAAAGGCACCTGGTGTTCTTGTCGACAACAATGACAACATTAGTGTACTCGGTCGTTCTGGTGTGATGATTTTTGTCGATGGAAAACGCCTTCCTTTAAGTGGCGACGATCTCAGCAATTATCTTGGCAACCTGCAAGCAGAACAGATCGACCGAATCGATATCATCTCCAATCCCGGGGCTAAATATGATGCTGAAGGCAATGCTGGCATTATCGATATCCGACTGAAAAAGGATAAAAATAATGGCACTAACGGTTCAGTCAACGTGAACTATAGTCAGGGTCAATATGCACGCGAGAATTTGGGCGCCAGTGGAAACTACCGGAATAAATTGCTGAATGTCTTTGCAAATGGCGGGCTTAATAAAGGCGCAGGGTTCAACCGGATTGACTTTAAAAGCACACAAAACGGTCTGGCATTGGACGAGATCAACAGGATGCAAAATGAATATAATGGCTACAATCTGCGCCTGGGTACTGACTTTTTCCTGACCGATCAACAAACTGTAGGCTTCCTGGTGAGTACTGGTCAGAATTTCTTTGATCGCAACAGCTACAACAGTGTCGGGATCGCTTCACAGAATTCTCCTGCTCAGGTCGATAGTATCCTGATCGCCAAAACCACAGGAGATGGCCAACGGGACCAAAATACGTTCAACCTCAATTACCGGTTTGATAACAAAAAGGGACGCGTTTTTAATGTAGATGGTGACTTTGGTAGATTTAAAAATACCAATTCCCGCCTCCAGCCAAATCGGTATTATGATGCGACTCACGAAAACCTCCTTTCTGAAGATATCAATGCGTTTGACACACCGACTGACATCGATATTTATACTTTAAAAATGGATTATGAACAAGAGCTCATTGGTGGCAAACTGAGCTTTGGAACAAAGTTCAGCCGGGTGGCTTCCAACAATCAGTTCCTTGTTTACGATGTGATGGACAATCAGCAAAATCTGAATATCCAACAGTCCAATACATTCGCCTATGACGAAGATGTCTACGCTGGATATGTCAATTACTCCCGTCCCATTACTTCAACATGGAGTTTCTCTGCAGGGCTACGTGCCGAACAAACAGACGCCACCGGCAACCTCGTCGCGTTTGACATCAACCTGATGGAGCCTCCAGTCAAATTGAACTACCTCAACTGGTTTCCTTCGGCTGGACTGACCTGGCAGATGACCCCAAAACAAAATTTTGCTCTCAACTATGGGCGCCGTATCAATCGGCCGGATTACAATGTGCTCAATCCGTTCAACAACCAATTGTCACAGTTGAGCTATGAAAAAGGCAACCCCTTCCTCAGTCCCGAGATTGTCAATAATCTTGAGTTGGGTTACACGTTAAATTATCGGTATAACTTGAAACTTGCCTACAGTAAAACGACGGATCAAATCACACGCTTGATCGGACCTGATGAAACCGATCCGAGAGCCAATTTTATTACCTGGGAAAACCTCGCAGAACAAACAATCTGGAGCATGAATATCAGTGCACCGATCCAGGTCACCAAAGGGTGGAGCTCATACATCAACTTGAATGCCTCTCACCTTGATAATCAGGCAAACTATGGCGGAAATGCTATTGTTGACGTCCAAGCCTTTACTTATAATATCTACCAGCAATCGACCTTTGATTTACCCTTTGGCTTCAAAGGGGAGATATCCGGTTGGTTTAGTGGACCGGGCATTTGGGGCGGTGTATTCATTTACGATACCAACTGGAGTCTCGACCTCGGTTTGCAACGTCGATTCCTGGACGATGCGGTCAATGTTCGATTAAGTGCAAGTGACATTTTTTATGAATCGGGCTGGTCGGGAACATCCGAGTTTAATGGTCTGGCGACGACTGGTTATGGCAACTGGGACAGCCGACGGGTCAGCCTGAGTGTCAGCTACGATTTGGGCAACCGCAATGTCAAGTCACGCCGACGTACAACAGGACTGGAAGAAGAGGCCAGGCGAGTTGGATCGCAACAATAAGAATACCCTCAAATTTAGTCAAGTGCCATTCCTGATTCTTTGGAATGGCACTTGTCATTCGGGCTCTACCCAATCTGATATTCCAGGAATCGCGTTTTCGGACAGGTCTTTTGCTATTTTTGTTCCCAGAATGAACCGGAAACCATCCACATGATCAGGGTAGGTCTTTTTTTTGGTGGCCCCTCTCGTGAGCGGGAAATCAGTTTTGCTGGTGGACGGACTGTCTTTGACAATCTGAACAAGCAGCTGTTCGAGCCTGTGCTCTACTTCATTGACAGCCACCGGCAGTTGATCGAACTGGATTGGAGCTATATGTACAAAGGCACCATCCGGGATTTTTACCCTCCGGCTGCAGAACTGCCAGCCAGTCCAAATCATTTTCAGATCTATCTGGAATCTTTGGGTGCCTTATCAGTAGAAGACCGTGAGCGGATTGCCAGTTCAGTGGGCGTCCTTAGAGACTGGACCGATCTACATGGAAAAATAGACATTGCCTTTCTTGCATTACACGGCGAATTCGGAGAGGACGGTCAGATTCAGGGCCTGCTGGAAAGTCTGGACATCCCCTACACCGGTAGTGGCATCAGAGCCAGCGCAATCGGTATTGACAAGGGCATTCAGAAGAAATTGATGCACGCCGGTGGCTTCCCCGGCCCTGCACACCAGGTCATTTCCCGTCGAGCATGGCTGCAAGGTGATGTGGCAAAACGATTAACCGAGGCCAGAAAGATATTCGGCAACAAACTGGTCATCCGACCTGCAAATCAAGGCTCTTCAATTGGCGTATCGATTATTGATCTGAATGATGAATCTGTTTTCAAAAAGGCAATGGATCAGGCCTTCTTCCGATGGCATCTGACCCGTGAGGAATGGCAGAGTATGCATGCTGATGAACAGGTGCATTGGGTCCGCCAAATGAGTGATATTCGCAGTGGCAGTGGATTCCCCTTAATGCTCAATGGCGATCAGATCAACCATCCGGAGGAGCTGCTACATCGGCTCCGTTCTGAAGACGAAACGGCATGGCTACTGGAGAGTATTTCCGCAGAACATACTGTCCTTCTCGAAGGCTTCATATCCGGGAAAGAGTTTTCATGTATTGTCATCCGAAAAGAAGATGGCTCAGCGGTAGCCCTACCTCCAACCGAAATCGTCAAAGGTGGTGAAGTATTCGACTATCGATCCAAGTACTTGCCTGGCCTTTCCCGAAAGGAAACACCCATCCATCTTCCGGACGAGAAGATTCAGGCTATTCGGACGGAATGTGAACGGTTGTTTCATTTTCTCGATTTCCAGGTGTACGCCCGAATCGACGGATTTATTCAGGAGGATGGAACCATCTTTCTGAATGATCCGAATACCACATCGGGTATGATGCCCTCCTCTTTCTTTTTCCATCAGGCAGCCGAGATCGGGATCAATCCGTCCCAGTTCCTGACCTATATTATTCGTACTTCTCTCCAGGAGCGATTGGACCACGCTTCTGCATTGCCGCAATGGGCTGAACTGTTGGACCGTCTGGACCTGGAACTAAAGGCCCTGCATCAGCAGGAATCCAGTCAAACACGGATTGCAGTCATTCTGGGTGGATATAGTTCTGAGCGCCACATCAGTGTCGAAAGTGGGCGCAATATTTATGAAAAACTGTCCTCTTCTGCCAAATACGAACCTATTCCTGTCTTCCTAACAGGAGGTCCAGACCAGCATGTACTTCATGTCATCCCCGTAAATTTATTACTCAAAGACAACGCAGATGATATTCATGACCGACTTCGCAATTGGCAAGTCCATCCGGTCATCGAAGAGATAAAAGGACAATGCACAGCGATCACGCGGAAGTATGCTTATGCAGATGCAACTTTTCAGCCACGCCAAATTACCTATGACGATCTGGCCAATGAAGTAGATGGGGTGTTCATTGCACTCCATGGTCGGCCGGGTGAAGACGGTGAAGTTCAGGAGAATCTGGAACGGGTTGGGTTGCCTTATAACGGGTCTGATGTTCAATCCTCGCGCATCACAATCGACAAGTTTCGCACCTTACATCTACTGGGTGAACAAGGATTCCCTGTGGCGCGCCAACATCTCGCTTCACGAGATCGCTGGATTGCTGACCGCTCCGGCTGGGTGTCAGAACTGGAAGGGATATTTTCATACCCTTTCATTGGCAAACCAGTCGATGATGGCTGTAGCTCTGCCGTGAAGGTGATCAAAAACCGCGTTGTATTAGAGGCTTTTGCAGCGGCTTTATACCGAAGTGAAACAACCGTTGCTGAGGACTTGCGTCTCATTCTCGGTCTCCGACCAAAAGAAGAATTCCCGCAAAAGGAGCAGATCCTTTTTGAGACACTCATTTCGAACGAGGGTGCCAGCCACTTTCTGGAAATCACTGGAGGTTTGGTCACACATTGGCAAGACAACCAATGGACGTACGAAATTTTCGAACCCTCAGAGGCACTTGCAGGAAGTGAAATCCTTTCCCTGGAAGAGAAATTCCTGGCTGGAGAAGGACAGAACATCACGCCTGCCAGATTCAGCCCAGATCCCAAAGAAGCTCACCGGATCTCTGCAAAAGTGAGAAAAGACCTTGAACAAGCTGCGCGCATCCTGGGCGTCAGAGGATATGCCCGGATCGATGCCTTTGTTAAAATCTTTGCTGATGGCCGGGTTGAAACCTGGATCATCGAGGTCAATTCATTACCCGGGATGACGCCTGCAACATGCATTTTTCATCAAGCCGCAATAAACGGGTATACACCTTATCATTTCATCGATCAGATTCTTGAATTCAGCTTCCATGAGCGAACCCCGAGCCACCTTGTTTGACCGTCTCAAGTCCTGGGCAAATGCATTCCTGCATTTTATCAGCTCTGCATTGTTCATCAACAACTTGCTGGCCCTGATTGGTGCCTCGTTTGTCCTCATCCTTTTTGTCTCCTGGTGGTTGCGATGTTATACGCATCACGGGCAAGAGCTGATGATTAAAAATTATGTCGGTATCCTTCAGGAGGATGCCCGCGAAGATGCTGAAGATCACAGCTTCCAATTAGTCATCGAAGACAGCGTATTTATGGTCGGCAAGCCTCCTGGTTTGATCATAGCTCAAAACCCCGTGGCGGGCTCAAAGGTCAAAGAAGAGCGTAAAATTTATGTCACGATCACCAAGCAGCAAGCGGATATGATCCCCTTTGCAAGTTTGCCCATGATGTATGGAAAGGAGATCAATGTCATTCGCAAGATTCTCAAGCAACAATACAAGATCGACTGTGAAATTTTAAGTGAGCGGTATGATCAAGGCCCTCCGAATGTCATCCTGGAAGTCATTTACGAAGGAGACACACTTGTAAATGCGCGTCGCAAATCGCCAAAATATGCTCAGGTCAGCAAAGGCTCGACCATCCAGTTTGTCATATCAAAAGATGTAAGTGAATCAGTGCAAATGCCGGATCTGGTTTGCCAACCATTGGCAGAAGCAGATTTTTTACTAAAAGCGAATCGATTGACGTTAGGCGATATCTATCTGGATGAAACGGTGACCAACAGACAAACTGCCTACGTCATTAAACAGGCACCGCCCTACACGAATGGACTGATTGCCACTAAGGGGGATACGATATCTCTCTGGCTCACTCAGGCCAAACCTGCAAGATGTCCTGAGACTATGCAGGGCAATGGCAATGATTAAGAAGCAACATCTGTAACCGCTTTACGTTCCAAAAGGTGAAACGAATCGATATGTCCCTATCCGTACTCCCAACACGTACGCTCCTCCTCTTTTTCTGTCTCCTGTGTGCCCGGATACTGACTGCTCAGATTGAGGAAATTCCACTTTCAGGCTTGCCTGAAGTGGCCAAAGCTTATGCCACATCACGAACTTACTCCCCGGCGCCGGCTACGGCATCCATACGTGGTGGAAACCCTGAAGAGCGGTGTCTAACTTCTGGCGATACCACTTTCTTGTGTATTGATTCGACTGGTATTGGTGCGAATGCAACAGTATCCATCCTGGATTGCGGAAGCTTGACTCTGGGCGTTGTTACTCTTGACAGTACTTGTATCCGTTATATCGCCAATCAGGGAACGATTCTCGACACTGAACAGGTTTGCCTTGAATTATGTGATAGCGATGGAAATTGTACGACGACTACGTTTATCATCACAGTGCATCGGCCAAATATCCTGAGTACAGTCGCGACTACCCTGACAAATACTGCAACCGAAACAGAGATCTGCCTGACACCGGATACCGATCTGGGCACACCCATTTATTCGTTGGCGGGTCCCGTTGTCCGGCAAACAGGGACAGTCATTACGCTGGACAAGTGCTTTCGGTATGTATCCAGCCGTTTCGCCGGACTGGATACAGTCGTCTATCTGGCGACATATCCGGAATGTGTCGTCGACCAAATCACCCATCCCTTTAGGATCGTCGGTGACACTTTAGATATTCCATTCTTTGATGACTTCTCCTACCCAGGCCCTTATCCTGACCCAAACAAATGGCTTGATGACAAAGCCTTTGTCAATGACCGTATGGCTTATCAACCAATCTCAATCGGGGTCGCCACTCTGGACGGCGTTGATGAACGTGGCAAGCCCTATCCGATTGATTCGACATACAGGGATTATCTGACTTCAGCCTATTTTGATCTATCCGGATATACTGGAAGCGACAACATCCTCTTCAGCTTTTGGGCACAACCAAAAGGGTTCGGATTCCGCCCGGAGACAAAAGACAGTTTGATTATTGAATTCAAAGATATTAATGGAGTTTGGCAGGTAGCCGAGCAAATCACAGGCTACCTCGCATTTATCCCCTCCGACAGCCTTGCTCCATTTGTATACCGTGCTTATGGGATCGGGAAAGCAGAATACCTGTATAATGGCTTTCAATTCCGCTTTCGGAATCGATCCGATCTGACAGGTGCACTTGACCTTTGGCATATCGATTATGTCCGTCTGGGGAAAAATTTAACAAAGGATAATCTGGACATTGCCTTTACAGCTAGACCAAACACCCTCTTGAATGGTTATACCGCAATGCCTTGGCGTCATTTTTTAAGTGACCCTTCTGGCTGGCTAAAGCCGGAAATGCAAATCGGTCTTTACAATCATTTTCCCGTCATTGAATCTGCAAATCCGAGTGAAGTCGAAATCAGAGATAAACTCAGTGGCCAAATATTGGTCAGCAATCTTACGTTATTGGAATTGCCACCGATAGCTCCAGTAAATCAACGGGACCTGACACCTGGACGACACGATTTTATCAATGCCCTGAATGCTCCGAATCTCATTTCTGGCCTTCAGGCATTGCCTCCGGATGGTGAAGGAGTAGATCTTCAAATGACCTACCGATTCGATCAGGACCAGGAAGACAACGTCGGCGAACCAGTCGCTCTGCGAAACAATGAAGTTAGTCACCCCACCAATCTCACAAACTATTTTGCCTATGATGATGGCTCTGCCGAAAGTGCAATCGTCGCCACCAAAAGTGGTACACAAGTAGCTGTAAGATATGTCGCATCCATCCCTGATACGCTTCGCGCGATTCAGTTCCATTTTCCGCGATACAATACCAATGTGACTACCCAATATTTCAATTTGCGGATTTGGGCGGGATCACTGAATAGCGATCCGATTTTCGAAGATTTCTTTATCAAGCCTTTTTATCCCGACCTTGTTTTTGCCGATTCCCTGCAGGCATTTACGACGTATGTACTGTATGATGAAGCCGGCAATGAAATTGGTGTCCCTATTCCTGCAGGTGACTTCTATGTAGGCTGGCAGCAAGGTAGTAATGTGGACAATTCAATCCCGATCGGCTATGACAAAAACAATCCCGGCGGTTCTGAATATGCCTGGTTGAATACCTCAGGAACCTGGATCAAGTTCCCTGCATCTCTACGAGGTGCGCTTATGATTCGCCCTGTTGTTGGAGATGAGACGCCGAACAATACACCCGATCTGGTAAGTGTGAATCATCCATTAGAAACGTCATTGACTGTATATCCGAATCCAAGCACGGGTACAATTTGGTTAGATGCCGGCATGCCTTCGGGCCAATGGAACATACAGATCACTGATATTATGGGTCGCCATGTAGTCAGCTTTCCATGGAGTCCCGTTATCGATCTGGATCGATTGCCTGCAGGTTGGTACGCGTTACTTATACGTGATGCAGATGGACAACCGATCGCCAGGCGTCAGATTATTATGCAGGATTAATCAATAGGATACGTAGTCGATGAAGCTTGATAAGCTGACTTAACTTCTTTGCCTGATCTTGTGCACGTATGCCTCTAGCTGATACTGACTGGCCAGAAGTTTAACTTGTCGGGCTGCTTCTTGCATACCCCGATGTGCTCCCACTCCGACGGCATAAATCTCATTTTTTCCCTTAAAAAAGAGAATTTCTGCATCGCGAAATCCATACTTTTTTATTCTGTGCAAATGTTGCTTGGCTCTGCTTTTTGTGGCAAAACTGCCTGCGAGAACCAGATATGGCCCGTCGATTACAGGTTGCCCCGGATCATTAGTGAACAAGGTGCGAAATAATCCACTCGTGGAATCTGTGAATGAAAATTGTGGCTCCATGGCCAACGCTTCCGACTCGGAAAATTGATGGTGTTCGTCGTTCCAGGTTTGGAGTTGTTCCATAGCCTGATAAATGAAACTGGAGGCAGCAAAGAAGCCAACAACTACGGCGATAAGCACGAAGATTGTACGATTACGGGATGTCATGGAATTGGGATCAGAAAAAATATACTGGCGAAACGCCACTTGGATGCAAAATTGTTCCTCCTTTAGAAGGAATTCTTCCACATCATGGACTCAACTGGTTTATCAGTCCGCGTATTGTATTTGGCAGAAGGTTTATGATTGTAGAGATTCTCAATCTCACCATCCACCGTGAAATAAATCAATTGACCGATCGGCATACCGGGATAAACACGTACAGGCAGCGTGCATGAAATCTCCAACGTCCATGTATTGCAAAAACCGACATCGCCCTTACCCGCAGTGGCATGAATATCGATTCCCAATCGTCCTACACTCGATTTTCCTTCGAGGAAAGGAACAGCAGAATGGGATTCGGTATATTCGACTGTGACGCCGAGATACAATTGTCCTGGTTGAAGAACATATCCTTCTTCCGGAATCTCGAAATACTCAATTGGATTGTGCTTTCGGGCATCCAATACAGGATCGGAATACACTGCCAACCATTTGCCAAGATGAACATCATAACTATTCGTCCCTAAATTGTGACGATTATAAGGTTCAATGACGATATCGCCGTTGGCAATCGCTTCGAGGATCTTGATGTCGGAAAGAATCATGAATAATGGAATTGGGGCGTAAAGGTACTTTTCGATGGCCAAACCATCGGCCTCGTTTAACAATGAAATCGAGTGGCTTTATAAATTTCTTTCTCCTGGGACTGGCATCTCATTTAAAAACCCCATAGATTGACCCTGCAATGACGATTAAATTACCATACAGTTCTTTAACAGCCTATTGGCTCCGGGGGGAGGTCCACAGGTCAGGTATGCGTTAAAGCGATCATCAATGCTTTAGAAATCTAGCCCGGCTTCCTGTGAATCCGGGCTATTTTTTTGCGTGCATGTTTGACCTCATCCAAAAACAGAAGGAACATCTAGAATTTAACATTATCACTCAGAAAGATCAGATCAATTTGGACCGAGTAAAAGAAATGTTGAACTTGACCTGAGTTTCCTAACCCAATCTAGATGGGTTTCCAAATGCACAATGTATGATCGTCTGAAGCAGAAATCAATCTGTTTCCAAAGTCCGACCAGTATAGCGCATTGACAGAATGACGGTGGCCCTGATCCCGCACCGTGTCCAATGCCTGGATCAATTGGCCATCCGCTTCATTCCATATCCGGATGCTTTTGTCCCTGCTGGCCGTTGCCAATACCTCCCCATCGGAGGACAAGGCAAGGGCATTAATCGTATACCAATGAGCCGCTGATTCCGGTTTAAAAACGGGTTCTCCGTTCAGGTCCCAGCATCTCAACTGTGCATCCCTTCCTCCACTCCACAAGCGGTTGCCACTTGCATTAAACTGGAGAGAAAAGACAGAAGGTAAATGGGCATCCCGAATGCGTTGGAGTACAACCATTCGAAGTGGATCTACGAGACAAATGGATCCGTCGCTGCAGCCTGCCGCCAGGACTTCACCTTCTGGACTGAATTGGAGTGCCCGAATAGATCGATGACTGATCTGGAGGCTCTCATCGCTTCGTCGATCAGATAATGACCACCTTGTTAACAATCCGTCCCCGCCTCCACTAAAGACCATGTTCGCATGATTAACAATGCTAAATGTGCCCTTTTTATGATGCTGAATGTGCCTATTGGCATCCGGATTTACAAGATCTAACCAGTGCACTCCGCCATTCATATCTCCCGCCAGCAGAATTTGAAATTCAGGCATTGCGAGGAGAGAAAATACCCTCGTCTGCACCCGGGAAATCAACAGGCCCGGATCTGGATTGTGCAATTCCCATCGCACGATCCACCCATCACTTCCCGCTGACAGGACTGTGTCTTTCTCCATTCCTGAGCTCAAGGCATAGACTGCACCTTCGTGACCAGTGAGGCGTTGTTCTAAAGAGAACCGGAGATCAGGATGTGACATACCAGGATGAAACGACTGGAACTTCTGAATGGTTGACCACCGATTAAAAAATTGAGGGTGCGAAAGTTGGTGGCCTGTATAAAATCCGATTTCGTCATATCCAGAATTCTTCCTTTCTTCAACCTGATATGCCACTTCGATTTGCCAGACAGATACCGCACACTGCCCTCCTGGGGGTATGGGCAATTGAGGAGAACTACGCATGGTTTGCTAACAGTCTCGTATTGACATCTGATGAAAAAGAAGAGGTCGACAAACTTGCTGAACGCAGTCGACTGGATTGGATGGCTACCCGATATTTGATCCATCTATTCACGGGATCCACAAAACGAGTTTCTGGAGCAAAGGACGTTTTTGGTCGGCCTTATCATCCTGGAACGAATTATCATCTTTCTTTAAGTCACACGAATGGATATGCCGCAGCCATTCTTTCTCCTGTAGCCACTGGCATCGACATCCAATCCTGGGATTACCGCATGCATCGGGTGGCCCATAAATTTGTCAATGAGGAAGAGCAAGCCTGGATTGGAGGACCCAATCAGGATGCTTATCAACATGTCCTTTGGGGCGCAAAAGAATCCCTGTACAAGGCCCATGGACGCCGTCAACTCAATTTTCTCACGAATCTCCATTGTGAGGCATTTGATTATAGCGAATCCGGAGGGCAAACAGAGGCATTCATCAGCCTGCCTTCCGGCATGACCCGGGTATTTGACCTGTATTATCTCCCGTCCAGGGAAACGATGTTGGTCTATGTCATTGAACAAACAGCTGGACCAAGATAATCACCTCCCCAGCTGATTTATATCACTCCATCTTTAAACAAGTCCTGACTAATTTTCGCTGGGCTGAAATTGGCCAATAATACATTGTCAAAATCATCTAATTGCATGAAATGCGACATTGGTTTGCGGCAAAATATGTAGACTTGGTTGGAATCAGCCTTGAGAGCACTCGTCATTATCAAAACGTATTCTTGCCATGAAGCTCTCCTTATTAATATTGATTCTTGGTTGGTGGTTACCCTTGTCTGCATTTCCAATGACAAGCGTGAATAGCCCGGTGGGAGTATCTACACCAACTAAAGGTAAAACGGATTTAAATCACGTGGTTCAGCCAATCACGAACCAACAGGCTATTGCCAAATGGACTTTCTTGGTATATCTGATGGGTTCAGACCTTGAAAGTAAAAATGATGCTGGTACCGCTGACATCCATGAGATGATGGCAGTCGGGTCCAACTCCAATGTCAATGTAATTGTCACTACGGGGGGTGCGAATAAAGATGACTCCGCCTTGGGAGGTATAAACTGGAAAAAAATCAACCGGTGGAAAATCGAAAAAGGAAAAGCCTCACCCATTGCCTATTCGCCCAATTCAAATGATATGGCCAACCCGGCGATGCTTACTGATTTCATCATATGGGGACAAACAGAATACCCGGCTGAAAAATATGTACTGGTATTATGGGACCATGGTGGTGCAACAGATGGATACGGGTTTGACGAGCTCAGCAATAATTTACTGTCGATCATGCAAATCAGGCAGGCGATGGATAATGCACTTGCAGAAACACAAAAAACATTTGAACTTTTTGGTTTTGACGCTTGCTTGATGGCCAACCTCGAAGCCCTCTATAATTTCCATTCCTTCTCTCATTATTACATTGCTTCGGAGGAGTTGGAGCCAGGACATGGATGGGATTACACCCCCATCATTTCTGCCATGGCAAACAATCTGGTAGCGGATGGTATTGCCTTGGGAAAAGTAATTGCGGATGGATTTATTGCACAGGCAAAAGAACAAGGAACCAAGAGCATAACATTGTCCGTTACGGACAATAAAAAATTAGACCAGGTGATGGTATCCCTGGACCGATTTGTGAAAAACCTGGCGATAACTTCACGCAGCACCGGAGCAATTAAATACTTACCGGTTGTTAAAAGTCGGTCAAAGACAGAAGAATACGGGAAATCAGCAAAGGTGCCGGAGAGCAGCAGGGATGTAGTCGACATCGGCGATTTTGCAAAAAATGTAAAAATTCAAGATCCGAGTGTAAATGAAACTGCGGATGGATTGATCAGCGCCATTAACGATGCAGTTATTTACCAGGTAAAAGACAAGCAGAATCCAAATGCAACTGGGCTTACTTTATTCTTACCGTATCATCAACTCAAAGACAAAGACAATTTTCCAGAAATAATTGCCAAATACAATGCCATAGACTTCCCGGATTTTTATCGACAGTTTATAGGAAATTTTGTGGATGATTTTTTTGCAGACAATACCAAGCCCGAAGTACCTGACGGACTGGAAGGAAGTGAAAATTCCCTTGAAGCAGTTTGCATCAGCGATGATTATCAAGACGCATTTGTCGTGCTGATGACGCCTGACGAAGAGGAAGACGATGTCATCAATTTTTTGGGAGTCATGTTGCCCGATTTTGTCGAACAAACAGATAATGGCATTTCCATTCAGTATGAATGGGACGGTCAGTGGATTGGACTGAACGGGGTACCTGCAACGGTAGGTGATATTTACGAAACGGATTTTGAAGATGAGGAAGGCAATCTCTTTTCGGTAATCATCCTGGAAATACCCGTCTTACTCAATGATGACGTGGTAACGCTGGAATTCATCATTGCAGAGGAAGGTTATGAACTCAGCGATATCATTCCTGAAGCTAATGAATATGGACTTTTCCCCAAGGAAACTATAGTGATCGAACCTGGTGACATCATCACGCTTTTGTATGAGCAATACAATACAAGTACAGATGAATCCTCCTGGATAGATGGTGCTCAAATTGAAGTCGACAGCGAGGAAGACCTGGAACTGGACGTCATCAACCTTCCTGCAGGACAGTACCTGATTGGGTATTACATCACAGATTTGCATCAAAATGAAGAATTTTTACTGAATGAAACAATCTTCGTTGTGGAATAGTGAACTCCCTATTGAGAAATGACAATCTGTAGATACGCTTGATTTTTTCAGCGTCATCTGTTCAACGTGAACATCAAGAATAAGGCAAGAACACACCGCCAACTCAAGTCCTCTACTCTCCTGTGGGCTTCAAGTCTGTTTCAGAAAAGCTTTAACGGGTAAATTGTTCTGCGAATTACAAACCAGGATGTCCATACTTGAAAGGCTTCGCCTGATGCCCCTGGATTGCCTCTGGATTTCATGTTTCTCCTGTAAAGACAAATGATTTGCCTTTGACTTACTTTTACATGATGAAACAGTCCGCCTTCTTCTTGCTTGCCGTCCTGATCCTGTCTTCCTGCAAGCAGGCACCCGAACCTGCCCCGGAAATGGGTATCCTCCCGGTTGATTTCCAGGTCTTTTATGAATTGTTTCACCGGGATAGCACTTACCAGATGGACCATATCCATTTTCCTCTGGAAGGCCTTCCTGATTATGCCGATAGCCAGGCAATCACCACCGGTGAATACCGATGGGAAAAAGAAGATTGGGTCATGCATCGGCAACAATTGGCCAATGATCCTGACTTCCAACGTGAACTTTCGATGTTCGGAGACTTTGTCGTCCGGGAACGATATGTCCACAAGGAACGACCCTTATTGACAGAACGACGCTTTGCAAAAGAAGGCGACGAATGGTATCTGATCTACTATGCCGGCTTGAATACCTATCGCCGACAATAACCCCTACCAATAGTTGTTCGGTACCAAATAATTCCGGACATATTCATGCACACCATCTTCAAGGGAGGTAAACGGTCGATCGAATCCAGCGGCCCTCAACTTGGCCATGTTGGCCTGAGTAAAATATTGGTAGGTATCCCGAATATCTGCAGGCGTATCGATAAAGGAGATTTTTGGATCAAGATTCAGGGAAGAAAAGGTCTGTGCGGCTAAATCGTGGAATGTCCGAGCAATTCCGGTGCCCAGATTGTAAAGTCCCGATGTCGGCTTTGTTTCTGCGAGAAAGAGAAGTACTTCCACCACGTCTTTGATGTAGATGAAATCACGCTGTTGTTCACCGTCCTTGTACTCCTTCCGATGTGACCGAAACAACTTCATTCCTCCCGTATTCTGGATTTGATGAAAGGTGTGAAAAACGACAGAGGCCATTCTGCTTTTGTGATATTCATTCGGACCATAAACATTGAAGAACTTCACGCCGGCCCAAAAAGGAGGCGTTTCTTTTTGGTCCAGGGCCCAGAGATCAAAATCCTGTTTGCTCTCTCCGTATGGATTCAGGGGTTTCAGTGATGAAACGATATCATGATTGTCGTCATAACCAAATGCACCATCCCCATACGTGGCAGCACTTGAGGCATAAACCAAGGGAATCTGATGGTGTGCACAGATCTCCCAAATACGCTTTGAATAGTTCAGATTAAGCTTGTCAAAAACGGCGACATCTTGCTCAGCCGTATCTGTCCTAGCCCCTAGATGGATAACCATACTGATCATTGATGGCACCTGTTCAAACCAGTGCAGAAATATGTCACGATGTATCCACTCCCGGATCCCTTTACCATCCAGGTTGGCATCTTTATAATCCTTGTAGAAATCATCGACGACGACAATATCCCGTGCATGACCCAGCTCGTTCAGGCGGGCGACCAAACAACTACCGATAAAGCCGGCGGCTCCCGTCACAATAATCATATAAGGTTTTGCAATGTTCGTGATAAAGGTAGGCAAACTTGATGGGCGAAGAGGGCAAGATATCCCTGCAAAATGAATGTAGTTTCCGGATGTTGGTGTAATTTTAATGCCATCTACTCCAGGAAATCCATATTCATGCGACAGAACGTTATCCTACAATCCGTATTGGCATTCTTCATTTTTGTATCACTTTCCACAATGGTTATTGGGCAAAATGATGGTGTCGACTGCGGAACCGATGCTTATCACGAATGGATGCTTGCTCATGATCCGGCATACAAGGCAGCCATTGCCGCTAATGAGGCCGAATATCAGCGATTCCTTCATTCACCAACTATGCAAGGTTTACGCTCCACGGGTTGTGCCGGAGAAGCATTGAGGGTGCCTATCGTTTTCCATGTCATGCACCCGGGATCCATTGCTTCTACGCCGAATTTTGCCCCTGATGCCGGTATCATCGCCTGCGTCCAGGGATTGAATGATCGATGGCAGGCCGTTATAGGTGATGGAGTGAGTCTTGGTTTTGAATTCTGTTTGGCCAAACGAGATCCAAATGGCAATCCAACGACTGGCATCGTCCGGATCGATGCGAGCGGCGTTCCTGGATACGTTTCAGATGGTGTAGCCTTTGGTTCCGGACCTCCAGGCATTGATGCTGCATTGATCAAAGTACTTTCAGTCTGGCCGCAAGCAGATTATTACAATGTCTGGGTTGTCCACGACATCGCTGGCGCTGTTGCCGGATTTGCCAGTTTTCCTAACGGCGGTGCTGGAGATGGCACTGTCGTCGAAGACAATTATATGAATGCCAACAACTCGGTTGTCACTCACGAATTGGGTCACGGATTCAACTTGGCCCACACGTTCGCAGGAGATAATGACAATATGGATTGTCCCCCCAATGACGATTGCACAGTAGATGGCGATGGCGTCTGTGACACACCTCCACACAAGGAAAGTGATTGTGGGATGACCAACCCCTGCCCTGGTGGTGGGACATGGGACAATTCGCGCAAAAACTACATGAGCTATTGTGGTGGTACCACACGATTTACTGCGGGCCAGAGCGATCGCGTTCTTGCCGCTGCATTTGGATCAGTTCGCAGCACACTATTTCTATCAGAGGGATGTATTCCCGCCGATTTAGCCATCGAAACCGGAATTACACGCATTGTTTATCCGTTCAATCAACCCCTTTGCGAGGATACCTTTTCTCCAATTATTGAAGTCAAGAATTATGGGACAGCTGCCATCACCTCACTAATGGTTGAAACCTGGCTTGATGGTGCATTGTATGGCACTACCAACTGGTCGGGCAATATCCCCATTGATGCACTTGGTCAGGTTTTGCTCAATCCTGTTACGGTAACTCTTGGTGCACACGACATTGAATATCGCATTGTCGACAACAATGCAATGGGCATCGATACCTATTTGGAAAACAACACCTTGTGCACAAATCTCTATTACGAGCCCGTGGTAACAACCATCCCCTCTTGTTGGGATTTCGAAACCGGCATCATCCCTCAGAGTTGGACTACCCAGGGCCCGCTAATCCGGACAAAAACATATGGAGCACCACAATGTGCGAATAACGGGACCACATGCCTGATGTTTGACGCCTATAGTTTTAATGCAGGAGGTGGTGGAACATCTTCAACATTGATGATGGTCCCTATGGATCTGACTGGTCTACCAGGTGCAGCTTTGAACTTCGATGTCGCAATGCGCCAAAACTATTATGCGGATTTCACAACAACACTTGAGGTCATGGTCTCTACAGATTGCGGTCAAAGCTTTACATCTGTCTACTTGCGAAAAGACACATACTTTGGCAATACCGAGGATCTCCATACCGTGCCCGCACCAGCTTCTTTACCAAACAGTTCGTGGGTACCCACCTCCTGTAATGACTGGCGTCGAGACAATGCCGACCTGTCAGCCTTTGTCGGTCAGGAAGTATTGGTCGCTTTTAAAATGACCATTGACCGCAACCGCGGAGAGAATCTGTATCTCGACAATATCTGTGTTCAAAGTTGTGATGGTAGCGTAGCTGCCATTCCGTTCAATGGACCGGAAGTTTGCTATCCAGATACAGTCCTGATCGAAGGAAGCACCGGCACCGGATATAGTTATGTTTGGTTTAAAAACGGAAAGCCAATGCCGGGTGAAGTCTTGTCCGACTTGAAAGCGAACACCCCCGGAAAATACTTTATGGCTGTCGATGTTGATGGATGCCGGTTTACCAGCGATACAGTCCAGGTCATTATCAATAATCCACCGACGACTCAAATCATAGGCAATGTGTCTGTTTGCGCAGGTGATACTGCCACTATGGATGCTCAACCCGGGTTTGCACAATACCTCTGGTCGACGGGTGAAACAACTCAAATCGTCAAGGTGGTCAATCCAGGGCAATACTTTGTGACAATAACTGATGCCAATGGCTGTACCGGCGTCGACGGAACGACCGTATCCCAAAAGATCGTACCCAATGCCAACATTACAGGTGACCTGGATTTTTGTATAGGCGACAGTACAACCATTTCCGTCAGCCCCTTTTTCACAAATGTGCTCTGGAGTAATGGGACGACAGGTACCAAACTGACGACACTCAATGCAGGTGAGTTTTCCGTTACAGTGACCGGTTCGAATGGATGTTTTGACACTGACACAGCCCAGGTCATTGTCAATCCTCTTCCCACGCCAATGATCACTGGCACCCTGGCTATCTGTTCCGGACAAGTAGCGGTATTGGATGCCGGACCAGGGTATACGCAATACAAGTGGAGCAGCGGTCCCGTTAATCAGGTCCTCACTGTCAATACAGCTGGCACTTATAGTGTATCAGTCACTGATACAAACGGTTGCAAAGGTTCGACATCCGTAGATGTTGTCGAAAATGTAAAACCAAGTCCGAATATTACGGGTCCAGGAACATTTTGTGCGGATGTCGGAACAACGCTGGATGCAGGGACCGGATTTGACAAATATCTATGGTCGACGGGCGCGACTACACAGACGGTCGTTGTGAATACAAGTGGGAGCTATTCTGTCACTGTAACAACTGTGGATGGGTGCTCGGGTTCAGATTCATATACCGTGACGGCATTCCCGTCTCCGAATCCAATGATCACTGGTGATCTCTCTATCTGTGAAGGCGAACAGACCGTACTGAATGCCGGGTTTGGCTTCACGACGTATAAATGGACAGGAGGCAGCACGATGCAAACCTTAACAGTCACGGCTTCAGGACAGTATATAGTCACAGTTACAAACAGCCTTGGCTGTGCAGCCTATGACACAGTAACTGTAGATGTTTTTTCAGCCTCTTCGGTGGATATAAGCGGAAAGTTGGCCATCTGCGAAGGTGAGGTCACTGTTCTGGATGCGGGCAATGGATTTGCAACCTACCTCTGGAGTGACGGGAGCAAGGGGCAGACAATTACTGCCAGCACCTCAGGCACCTATTTTGTGACCGTAACGAATAGTGATGGATGCACAGGAGAAGATGCTGTTGAGGTCGTGGAAAGCCAAAATCCAGTTCCAAACATTACCGGAGATGCATCGCTTTGCACAGGTGAAATAACAACTCTGGATCCAGGAAGTGGATTTTCCGCTTATCTCTGGAGTGGCAATCAATCCTCGCCGGTGATTAATGTATCGACGTCAGGAACATATTCAGTGACTGTTACGAATGGTGCCGGGTGTACAGGAACAGATGCATTTGATGTCACCGTCTTTCCAAACCCGATTCCCGATATAACAGGTACCCTAAGTTTTTGTGAGGGCAATTCTACTACCCTGGATGCAGGTGCAGGTTTCAACCAATACCTCTGGTCAACGGGTGGGACCACTCAACAAGTCAACCTCACAACAGGAGGTACTGTCAAGGTAACTGTGACGGATATCAATGGATGCAAAGGCATTGACCAGGTCACCGTTTCTGTCTTGGGATTAGTCAACCCCGTGGTCAAATCCATACCGGCAAAAGCCTGCCCTGGAGATACCGTTCAGTTGATTGCATCCGGTGGAACAGATTACTTGTGGCTGGAAGGTGCTACCCTTCTTTCGGATCCTACAATTTCAAATCCGAAAGTGGTATTGAATGCCTCTACGGCATTCAGCGTAGAAGTCTCCAATAATTGCAATAGTCAGGTCGGTAATGTAACAGTCGATGTGAATCCTCCAGTAGGTATGGCCGGCCCAGATCTAAATGTGCTGATCGGACGGGAAGTCACACTGATGGCCAGTGGCGGCATCCAATATACCTGGAGCGGCCCCTACGATTTGTCCTGTGCAGATTGCGCAGAACCTATGGTCACACCGCAGTCCAGTGGAACATACCTGGTACTGATCCGCGATATCAATGGATGTCTGACGCTGGATTCCGTTTATGTGGAGGTTTTTGATGATCTGAACGAAGTGCTTGATTTGGTTAATACGATCACACCGAACGGAGATGGGCATAATGACATTTTTGTCATCAAGGGACTGGAATCATTTGATGCAAATAGCCTGGTGATTTACAACCGTTGGGCGGAAGTCGTCTTCCAACAGGACAACTACCAAAACACATTTAACGGTTATTATAAGAATCAACCGTTACCGGCTGGCACCTATTATTACGTCCTCAAATTGTGGCCAGGTGAACGAATTGTAAAGAGTGTCCTCGTCATTCTGAACGACAAATGATCCAAACATGACAACCATGACTCGATCCATAGTTTTCCTCGTTTCTCTGCTCGTGCTACCTGCATTTCTGTTTGCACAACAGGTCCCTTTACCCGGCATGATCCGCACCACTGATTATCTCTGGAATCCGGCTTTGGCAGGCCATCCTGGTGAGTGGGGCGCCCATGCCAATTATCAACAATCCTGGCTTGGTTTTGAAGGGGCGCCCATTACAGCTCTGGTTGGCGGCACTGTCAACTGGAAGAAACAAAATATGGCCCTCGCAGGAGATATCCTCTTCGACCAAACGGGACCACTCCGCTTCACCGGACTCTCTGTAGCGTACAAATACCAACTCAACCCCGGATTTCTGGATGATGATGACCGAATCTCATTTGGCATTTTGGGCACATTGGGCCAGCGTCGATATGATGGTACCCAGGCGAAGGTCAGTGACCAGATTGACCCATTGCTAACTGGAGAGGCTGGCGGGCAGTTTGATTTTAATGCAGGTGCAGGAATTCTCTACCGGACTGTAGCTGATGATGATGTTGATGAAAGCCATTTTTTTGTCGGTTTGGCGGCCTCCCAACTTATTCCGAACAGTCTTTCATTCAATGATGTCTCTCCATACAGCAACCGCGTTCATGGCAATGCAGTCCTGGGATGGCGAACAGCCAATTATCTGTATTTCGACAACACGTTTTGGCTGAACTATGCCAACCCCAGCCTGTTCAATCTGGGCTATCAATTCCGAGTGGAGAATCCAGATGCATTTTGGGCTGGTCTCAACCTGAATTCAAGTCTTAATTTTGGCTTGGAAACTGGTGTCATCCTCGATGGCTCCTGGGCCAATGCGGACCAATTTCGGATTGGCGCTCTTGCATCCTATAATGTGGGATCTTCTGGCTCGAATCAAGGATTTAGTATCGCTGCGAATTTTGAGCTGGTGAAACTTTTTTAAGTGGAGGAGTCGAGGAGAGTTTTTTCACAACTAAGAATCTAAGGTTTTTATTCTGGTGAAATTGGCAGTTGTCAAGAGCAATTCATTGCGCTGAAGTAAAGTGTTGTCCACTAAGAACCTTTTATATTAAATCTCTTAGTGGACTACTTTCCACATATACAGGACTGATTTTCTAGCAGACCATGTATTGCTTCCTTGCAATACCTTCAGTGGCTTAGTGGTAAAAACCAGCCCAAACGGAGAGCCGTTTCGTCACAATATCACCCCTTCTCAGAGTCGCCCCTTCTCAAGGTCCCATTAGGCCCTGAGTCCCTTCGTCACTAAGTCCCTGAGTCACCGATTCGCCGGTGCTCCATATTGAATTTGTACCTATCAATCTCGCTGAGTGCAGGAATAAAAAGGGCGTTTATGGGTTTATTCGTTTATGTGTTTATGAAAGGCAAGTGGCTATTTCAAAAGCATTTCATTATGCTGAAATAAAGAGTAGTCCATTAAGGGTCTTTTATATTAAATCTCTTAGTGGACTACTTTCCACATATACAGGACTGATTTTCTAGCAGACCATGTATTGCTTCCTTGCAATACCTTCAGTGGCTTAGTGGTAAAAACCAGCCCAAACGGAGAGCCGCTTCATCTCGGAGTCACACCTTCTCAAAGGCCCATTTTCTCCATAACGTATAACGGATAACCTCCTCGACTACTCCTCCCGATAGGCATCGATCGGCAGACAAGTACAAACCAGGTTCCGGTCACCATGCGCATTATTGACACGAGCGATCGCAGGCCAGAATTTGTAACCCTCCTTCAGATACGACAACGGCCAGGCTGCCTTTTCCCTGGAATAGGGGAATGACCATTCATTTGCTGTAAGCAACTCCAAGGTATGCGGTGCGTTGTGGAGGACATTGTTTTCCGGATCAGCATCGCCACTGGCAATTTCCTCCATCTCCTTTTTGATCTCCAGCAAAGCATCACAGAACCGGTCGAGCTCGTCCTTGCTTTCACTTTCTGTTGGTTCAATCATGATTGTCCCTGCAACAGGGAATGACAATGTCGGAGCATGGAACCCGTAATCGATAAGACGTTTGGCTACATCTTCTGCACTGCACAGGCTCTTGAATGGACGGAGATCAATGATTAATTCATGTGCTGCACGACCTCGCTCGCCGACATAGAGCACAGGATACTGCTTCTCCAAACGAGCTTTGATATAGTTGGCATTCAGTATCGCATACCTGGTACTTTCCGTCACTCCACGTGTACCTAACATACGGATATAACCATAGGAGATCAAAAGGATGCTGGCACTTCCCCATGGAGCAGCTGAAACAGCTTTTATCGCTTTATTCCCGCCGATTCGCGCAAAAACGTGACCTGGGAGGAATGGTGCCAACTTGGCATTCACACAAATTGGACCCATGCCGGGTCCGCCACCCCCATGTGGAATGGCAAAAGTCTTATGCAAGTTGAGGTGGCAGACATCCGCGCCGATCAGCGCTGGACTGGTGAGCCCCACCTGGGCGTTCATATTGGCACCGTCCATGTAGACCAGTCCACCATATTGATGGATGATTTTACAGATCTCGATGATAGCCGATTCAAAAACACCGTGTGTTGAGGGATAGGTGACCATCAATGCGCTCAGGTTGTCGGCATGCGTTTTGGCCTTGGCCTTCAAATCATCAACATCGATATTTCCTTTATCATCACATTCCACAATCACGATCCGGGCACCAATCATTGCAGCAGATGCGGGGTTCGTTCCGTGTGCTGAAGAAGGAATGAGCACGACATCACGGTGCTTGTTTTTATTGTTGATGTGATATGCACGGATCGTGAGCAACCCAGCATACTCCCCTTGGGCTCCGGAATTGGGTTGTAACGAACAAGCATCAAAGCCTGTTGCCTCACAGAGGTATCGTTCCAGATCGGCAAAAAGCTGGTAATAACCTTTTACCTGATTCGCTGGAGTGAATGGGTGAATCTGACCAAATTCGGCCATACTGACCGGCATCATTTCCGCCGCTGCATTCAGCTTCATTGTACACGAGCCCAAGGCAATCATGGAATGCACCAGAGAAAGATCCTTGTTTTCGAGGCGCTTCATATAGCGCATCAACTGGGATTCAGTCCGATGCAAATGGAATACCTCATGGGTCAAAAAGTCGGACGTGCGGATCAACACTTTGGGGATATGTACGCCCGATTTTGCAGATGAAGAGGTGGTTACTTTAGCAGCGATGGTGGCAAATATTGCCGTGATCATATCCACGGTTTCCAGAGTATGGGTTTCATCCAGACTGATCTGG
>JAHEAU010000204.1 GCA_024642625.1 Lewinellaceae bacterium | reverse complement strand
GACATTCGTGAAGAGGGACTTGTGTTTTACACCAACTATGAAAGCCGGAAAGGCAGCGAAATCAATCACAACCCTCGAGTTTCACTCAACTTCATGTGGTTGGAATTGCAACGACAAGTAAACATTGAGGGCATTGCGAGGCGGATTCAGGATGAGGAGTCGTTGGCCTATTTTCAGTCGCGGCCTAAGGAGAGCCAAATAGGCGCCTGGGCCTCCCACCAAAGTGAACCCATCCCGAGCCGAGTGATCCTTGAAAAAAGATACCGGGAGTTGGAAGAAAAATACCTAGAAGAAGAATGTCTCCCACTCCCACCCTTTTGGGGTGGATATCTGGTAGAACCGGAACAGGTTGAATTCTGGCAAGGCCGAATGAGTCGACTACATGACCGAGTGCAATACACCAACGTCAACGGAGACTGGCATATCGGGCGATTGTCACCCTGAATCAGGGTGAATGCATTAAAGGTATTAGCAGAACTTGTCGAAGGCTGTGATGAGGTTGTCAGCAATCATGGATGCTGGTCGACCTTCAATATGGTGACGCTCCAACATGTGAACCAACTCGCCATCTTTAAACAAGGCTATGGCCGGGCTTGACGGTGGATAAGGCAAAAAGTATTCCCGGGCACGGGCGGTTGCTTCCGGATCTACACCTGCAAATACAGTACCCAACTTACCCGGCTTTTTTTCGGATCGGTGCAAGGCTAATTTGACACCTGGACGGCAATTCGCAGCAGCACAACCACAAACAGAATTCACAACCATGAGTACGGTTCCTTCTTCATTTCCAAGAAGTGCATCGACCTCTGACACTTCAGACAAAGGTGAAAAACCAAAATCGGTGAGGTCCTTGGTCATCGGGGCAGTCAATTCTATAGGATACATGTGTTGTTCTTTTTTGCAAAGTTACTTAGATTCACTTTAAACAAGGAGCTATCGAAGTTGTTCCAAGCGCATGAAAAAGATTGTCCTCCCTGGCTTACTATCCCTGATTTTCCTGGTCGCGTGCAATCACGATCCGATCATTTCGCTGGAGCCTGACCTTTGCGAACCCAATTTGAGCTATGCTGTGGATATCTTCCCAATCATTGATGAGAGCTGCAATTATGCCGGCTGCCATGCCGGAGCGTATGATACATATGAAGGAATAGAGCCTAAACTTTTCAGCGGCAAACTGGTGGATCGTGTTTTCCAACGCTCAAATGATCCTGCTCTGCGAATGCCGCCAAGTTCTGCTGCTTATCCGGATGTCCAAAAGGAGACATTGACTCAAATCGAGCTTGACTTGATCCAATGCTGGATCAACCAGGGGTATCCCCGCTGAGCTTGACCTATTGTGAAACTGCATTCTGCGTAACTTACCCCAAACTAAACTTCATTGGACGGATACCGCCTCTACCCGATTTTTCGATTTGATCGTCAGCACGGCTGGCAGAACAATCCCGATCCGGTGACAGTCGAAGAGCCACTGGAGATCAGGCTGACGTTCGGGCCGGAGAACCTACGCGAAAACAGGTCATTAGCTATCACGATGCGAACTCCTGGTCAGGACCAGGATCTGGTACGCGGCTTTTTGTTCAGTGAAGGCTTGATTCAGCATATCGATCAAATCCGGTCAATACATCCTGTGGATACCCGCCGCGAATCTGGCAGAGGGCACACGATTGATGTGCATTTGACACCTGATGTGGACATTGACTGGACCTCGATAGAGCGTCATTTTTACCTGACGTCCAGTTGCGGCGTTTGCGGCAAGGCTTCTATCGATGCTGTCATGCGGCACCTGGAAAGTGATTTATTCCCCATGGAGCCCAAATTGGCAGCCAATACCATTCTCAGTTTGCCCGATAAATTACGGCAGCAACAATCCCTCTTTAGTGTTACCGGAGGTATTCATGCAAGCGGTTTGTTTGACCAGGATGGCGAACTCTTGTTGCTTCGGGAGGATGTCGGCCGTCACAATGCTATGGACAAACTGGTGGGCAGTCTGTTGACTATGCCTGCCCTGCGAAAGAATATGGCCGCTCTTGTATTAAGTGGTCGAGCTAGTTTCGAATTGGTGCAAAAAGCATTGCTGTCGAACATCCCCATTCTGATCGCCGTCGGGGCGCCCTCTTCTCTGGCAATCGACCTGGCAGATGAAGGTGGATTAACCCTTATTGGCTTTACCGGGTCAGATCGATTCAATGTGTATACCGGGCGACAACGAGTTGAATGAATACGATATAAGGAGCGGCATTTCCAACTGAAGCTGAAGGAATTCCTGTTTTGAGCATGGAATCCCAATTTCTCGTACCTTTGCAATCGTCATTCAAAAAAAACATACCATGGGTAGAGGTGATAAGCGCTCCAAGCGCGGAAAAATCTGGCGCGGCTCTTTCGGAAATTCACGTCCGAAGGCTGTGAATGTAGAGGCTCAAGCGGCTAATAAAGCAGCTGAAGAAAAGAAAGCTTCGAAAAAAACGGCGTAAACGTCTTTGTGCTTCGACAAACGACAAGGCCTCCTGATGGAGGCCTTTTTTATTTTCATGTTTTCAGTCTACTGCCTTTATAATCCGGAAGTTCAATGTATGAATACTACCGGTCCCCGCAGGCTTGTCATCCAATGTGATTCCTCTGGTGCCACCGAGATCCGGAAAACTTGAAGCAAACATGACTTCGAGTGGATGTGGTTTTGCCGGAATACCTCGGGTGGAAGCAATATTTCCCAATCGCACAGGTTTATCCGTACAAATCAATTTTACAGATTCCATTCCAAAAGGTTCTGCCAGGCTAAATGACGGGCTCTTCCAATTCTTACCCGGTTGCAATTGATACAATTTACCGTCCTGGCCTGGCGGGGGAATGAGTGTAAATACCTTGTCATCCGGCTGGATATCCACCAGGGAATAAAAGAATGTTGTTGTGCCTGTATTGACAATTTGTAATCGCACTTTGCTCCCTTCTTTGGCAGAATCCTCGGTGAACGTCTTCCACCCATTATCGGTTTGAATCAGGAGATTGACTTCTGCTTTATATGCAGGATCTGCTGACTCCATTTGTCGCAGTGCAGTGGCTTCGACATGTTGTCTGATTGCCTGAATAAGTTTGAACCCATTCTTGACATTGATCGGATCTGACCAGATCAGTCGGCCATCCGGGGTCCATAAAAAGAGACTGTCTCGTTCATCTTCCACGATCAACCGGGCAGGCAAATCCGATATTCGGATAAATGGATATTCTTTAAGCACTGCCCGTATTCGTTCATTAGATATTGCTTCAAGATTGTGGAGATGAATCGAAATATCAATCGGTGGCGGCGCCGCATAGGTCAGGTATGCCCGGGTATTTTTAGTCGCCAAAGCGGAGATTGATGTTGTCAATGCCAACACAGAAGTTATTGCATCAACATGAGTGATCTGGCCAACAGCAACAGGATTTGCAAAAGCTGTATCCACTGTACCAGCCGGATAGATCGCCATAAGACTACCCGCATAAATTCCTTTCAGACTGCCCGTTGCCAATAACAACGTATCAGGTGCAAGCGGTTCAATAATCCGAAACGCGGGGACAGGTGGTGTCAATCGGCCGGCAAAAACTAGCCTGTCCAAATTGCCTTCGGCTGTTGGTCGCTGGCTCAGATTCAGGTTTTGAATCTTGGATTGGATATCGGTATACAAATCGCGAATTGTCGCCTTGGAATCCAGTGTTCGAAGGCTGCTACAAAGTTCATACGTGTATGCCCCGAAGACGCCATTTGGTCTCGCCTCTTCGTAACTGAGTTGAGAAGGTGACGAACTGGTAAACACAACAAGATTTTGCCGTTCAGGCGTTGTCACCAATTCAGGATCAGCAATGGTTTCTGTTTTTTTTGCTGCAAACAAACCTTCCCGTTGCTTTGCCGGATCAGCCATGATAATATCGGTCCCCCGGGCAGTTCCAAGACCACGAGTTGATGTGCCTGAATGACATGCATCCACCGAAAGAAAAACATGCCCTTCTTCGCCTACTTTATCCAATAGCAGATCAAGCATGTTGCCTATGACATCATCCCTCAAAAGGTGTTCGCCTTCATATACTCCGGCTTTGAAATTCTTTGGAGAGTCAAACGGCACCCAACACTCATCCAGTCCATCTTCCTCGTCTCCATTGTCATCTGCCGCCTGTTGGCCGTGACCTGAAAAATGAAGAACAAGAAGATCTCCTTTGTGCAATTCGGGTGCAACCTGATCTCGTATAAACGATTCAATGCCGGCACGAGTAGCTTGTTCATCCTTGATTATCTGGATATCTTCTTCTGCAAAGCCGACATCCTGGAGTGTCAGAGAAATAAGCTCCAAGTCATTAGCGGAGACTAGCGGTGCCCATTCTGTAGATGCGGGATAAGCCCCTACTCCAATCAATGCAGCATGGTTCTTTGGCTGACCAGACAGCGTAACTGAAGCAAAAAGTAACGAGGGAACGAATAGGAAATATCGAATCAGGGCTATCATTCTGGAATGTAAGATGAATTGTTCTGGCTGTTTCGGAAGGTAAGACAATTCTAATAAACAACAGTTACATGCCATTACTCGGTGAGGAGATCAAACTTCACTTGATGGACATTCTCTATATTGGAGCAAGAACGGAAACCCAAGCTATGAGATCTAACTTATTCAATTGTGTAATCACCGTATTCATATCAGTCGTGTGCTGGCTCCCCTATTTGGCAGCACAACCTGTATTGCAGCAATCCGAATCGACTTCGTCAGAAGTAGAACCGACAATGTGGGCTGTGGTGATCGGGGTATCCAGTTATCGCGATCACGCCATTCGACCACTGAATTATGCGCACGCAGATGCCCAGGCGTTCGCGGATTATCTCCGCTCGGATGCTGCTGGCACGATGCCCAAACAGATCCGCACGTTGATCAATGCGGATGCGACATTGGCTGCGGTGGATGATGCCTTCAATTGGCTCAAAACATCGGTCAAGGAGGGTGATGTGGCCATGCTCTATTTTGCTGGTCATGGGGATGTCGAAACAGCAGCAATTTGGCAATTGGGATATCTGCTGACGTACGACTCTCCACCGAACAATTTTCGAAACAATGCGATCCGGGTAGAAGATCTTGACCTCCTGGCTATCGAGTTGTCGTCAGTAAAAAATGCCCGCACCATTTTCATTCTGGATGCCTGTCGGGCAGGCACGCTATCTGAAGGTCGAAATTTACCTACAGAAAATCTGACCAAACAAAAAGCCAATGAGGTGCGCATCATGTCGTGTAAACCGGATCAAAAATCGCTGGAAGGTGCTAATTGGGGCGGTGGTCGTGGTGTATTCTCCTACTATTTGATCCGCGGCTTGCAAGGTCTCGCGAATGATGAGAGCAATACTGCTGATTTGGAAATGGTAACGGTAGAGGAACTCACCGATTATCTGAAACAAACTGTTGTCAAGGACACCAAGAACCTGGACCCACCGCAGCGGCAGGATCCGATTATCGTAGCCGGATCCGAAACGTTTCCTATAGGATTTGTTGTTGAAGAAATCAAGGCGATGGCCGCCCAACCAGAAGGGGGGGAAATAGCAATAGCATCTACCAGTTCAGATGGGCGAGGTGTGGATGAACCCTTTTTGGGCACCTCATTTGAAGAACAGGAAAATCCAGTTGATATACTTTTTCAGGCGGGCAAGGATGAGAACCTCCTTGATTATATGGATTTACCATCATTTCTTGAGCTTCCCCCTCTGGAAATCCCGGAGGCTTTTATTGCAAAAATGGCAGAAGTCGCCCACGAACGTAATGCCCCACAGTATATGCAAGATAAGCTGGATCATTATTGGGAAGAAGCCGGAATTGATGTCAACGATCCAGAAGCCATGAAAGCATTCAACATCAAGATGGCAATCGCACTCCATGATCGTGGGCAAGAAATTATCAACAGTTATTTGAACGCAGATCCAGATGATCTTGAAGAGCGGGCAATCCAAAAATTTGAAACGACCAAATACAGATGGTATCCCAATATCTTCAAACTGGTCCTAAAATTGTTGCCGGAGGGTCATCCATTGATTGACCGGCTCAAAGTCAAAGAGGCCTATTTTTCTGGGGCATCCATTCGAATTCTTGCTGTAGGCCTGCAAGATCGAACCGCTGCTTATACGGAAGCTTTGGCATTACAAAAAAAAGCCTTGGGTCTCGATCCTTATGCGCCTTATGTGCACAATGAGTTGGGCATATTGTACAAGCAACTTGGGCAATTGGATTTGTCGGAGACTCATTTTGTGGAAGCGACAAACCTGGCTCCTTCCTGGGGTTTACCTTTTGCAAATCTGAGTGCAATAATGATCGACCAACATCGCTGGCCGGAAGCACAAATCAATGCGACGAAAGCATTGAAATTGGTACCAAATTATCCCACCATTCATTTACATCAAGGGAAAATTTACAAGGAAAATGGACGCTTCCTCGAGGCTGAAGGTGAATATCTGCGCGCGATCCAACTCGCTCCAAAG
>JAHEAU010000203.1 GCA_024642625.1 Lewinellaceae bacterium | reverse complement strand
ATCCATTCCGCAACATGGTTTCTCCATACCCAACTGCTGTGATCCGCGCTGGCTGGATGCCTCGACTGACAAGGTAATTCTTCGCAGCAGTTGCACGGGTTTCTGACAGTCGCTGATTGAATTTATCACTGCCCCGACAATCCGTGTGCGCACCCAATTCAATTTCCATCGTGGGGTATTTTTTCAATAGGTCATACACGACATCCAGTTCATTTGCTGCACCAGGACGAAGTGATGATTTATTGTAGTCGTAATAAAGATTATCAAGGACAATAACAGTTCCTTCACCAACCGGTTTCGTACTAGAGGCCTCTGTTGGTGTACCTGAGAAAGGAAGGAGTAACAATTCCACCTTCCGCGTTTCAGCATAGTTTCCATCGGTTGTAGAAAATCGAGACCGACCGGGGATATAACCATCCTTATTTGCTGACAAGGAGTAATCTGAAGGTTCCGAAACACAATAACTGAATGTACCATTGATGTCTGTTTCCAAATATACCGGTGCGCCACTAGTCTGTTCCAGTACCACGGGAACATGAGCCATCAACATGCCCGTTTTCTGGTTTTTTACCTTGCCTTCTACCTGGAAACAATCCTGTGGGCGCAGGCGAATGACCACCTCGTCAGAAGTGGGTTGTGATGGGGTGGAGTAATTAAATTCCGCGGTGACATAACCCGGTTTTGTGACCAGAATCAGGTAATTTTGATCGATCTTCATCTGGCCTAGCGCCATACCATTTGCATCTGTTCGTGTATCCGGAGCGTTGAGGTCAAGTGTTTTTTTACGAACCAGGTTCAGGGTCAATTTATCTGGAGTTGCAGCTTCCTTTGCCAGAGCCATATCATAAATAGTCTCGCCAGCGACGAAGCCATAGGGATCTTTTTCCAGGAAAAATATTGACGCGTCAGAAATCGATTTTCCTGTATTTTCATTCACGATCTCCAGCATGGTTCGGGCGACAAAATTTTCCATGTCGCCAGCCAATGAATAAGCAGATTCGAATTGATAAATATCATCTTTTCCAAGACCACCTGGACGATCAGAAGAGAAAAACCCTGTTTTGCCATCATCGGCCAAAACAAAACCCAAATCGTCAAAGGGGGTATTAAACGGAGCTGTAAAAATCTGTGGATGAACATCCGGCAAATTTCGTGTATTCACAGAAAAAATATCGAGTCCACCAAGGCCGTCAGGACTTCCATCACTGGAATAATACAAATATCCACTATAATGAATAAACGGAAACACCTCATTTCCCGTGCTATTAATCATTGGCCCCAAATTGACCGGATTACTCCAACCTTCCGGAGTACGATCGGCAAACCAGATATCATATCCACCATATCCTCCAGGACGATCAGATGCGAAATAAAGTCGTTTGCCGTCGCGTGACAAGGAAGGGTGCTGGCAAGAAAAATCGTCGGAATTAAACGGTAATTCACTGACATTTTCCCAATCCAGTTTTCCTCTTTTAGCAGTATAAATTTTCAATCGCACACGACCAGTTCCATCTGTCTGTTGCAACCCTCGCTTCTGATTATTCGAGGTAAAAAAGATTTGGTCGCCATTCCGTGAAAACGCGACAGGTCCTTCATGTAATTGTGAATTCAATTGACCCGAAAATATTTCCGGATCGACAGGTGTACCATTTGGATCGACACGGGTATAGTAGAGTTCAAAATAGGTTTCCCCAATCTTGGGGTCCATGAACCCACCTTTTTTACGGGAGGACACGAAGACTAAACCATTGTTGTAAAAGACTGGTGAAAAATCCAGGTGCTCTGTGTTGATTGCTGAAGCATTGGTGATCACAATGCCTTTTCCGCCCGTTTTTTCGTAGAACTTGTCAGTCCCTTTGGTCTTGGAAGAACCAGACTGTTGAGCGACGAGGGCAAAAGGCATGGCCAGGATAGCCAGCATGGCGAGGAAGTTGGAGAGGGTGTTTTGCATACTATAGGGAAGATTGAATGCTCGATCAAAAGTTACCGGTAAAAACGATTTCACATCAGAGATTAGTACATTTTACCAAAAGAACCCTGCCAGAAACCGACTCTATCGATCAGAATGCCAAGATAGGACTCATCCTGTCATTTCCCTTCATCCAGATCTGAAAGACCTCGACCAGAGATTTCAAAAGCTTGCCATTCAACAATAATGGCTCCGGAATTATTGAAAAAACCTCGGGTTGTCGATTTCTGAGGCTTCTCCTTTGCCAAAACAAAACCGAAGCAAAGCTTCAAATGTGCCATTCTGATAATCCCGGATACCTGAGAGTGCTATATCATACCCGACGCTCAACAAGAAATGCTGACGGATACGAAATCCCAAAACGATATCGATGGATTCACCTAACCCGGGATCCCGGTCCCCACCAAAGCGATAGGTCAGCCCGGCGTGAAACTGGTCTTTCATTTCCAGAGCAACATGCAGATCTGCATCAAAAGGGGAATCACCGACATATTTCAACAACAACTGCGGATGAAGAGCAAGAAAATTATTCAGGGTGATTCGATATCCACCCATTGCATAATAGTGACGAATCTCTGTGGACGGCCGGTCCGAGCCATTACCAAAGTCAATATTCCCTTCTACCAATCGGGGCACTCCCGCTCCGACATACCAATCTTTCCCCTGGTAGTACAGACCTGCTCCAAAATTGGGCAGATACTTGGATTGCAAGCCAATGGGTACTCCTGAATCCAGGCTTATATCCTGGGTTCCTTTGACCCGTTCATCGCCATAATCTTCCGTAAAATATCGGATAGAACCACTTAATCCGACTCCGAAATAGCCCCGACCAAACGGGATCCGGTAACTGTATGCCATCTCCGCTGTCACATTCCGTGTAATACCGATAGCGGTCCGGTAAAGGTTGATTCCAAGTCCGACTCGCTGCTGGAATAAAGGCGTATTAAAACTGACCATTTGCGCTTCCGGAGCACCCTCCAAACCGATCCATTGTTTGCGATAGATCAGGGACAAACAAGGTCCACCTTCACTTCCCGCGAAACCGGGAGTGTAAAACAACCGGTTGAACATGAACTGGGTAAACTGGCCATCCTGTTGACCCGAAACTCGGGTAGCTGAAATCAACAATCCAAGAACAACAAACAAAGCAACAAGGTGTCTATTCTGTGTCATGGTGATTAATATTTGATCAGGAGGAAACCAGATACAGGCATGCTACCATCCTGTAAATCCAAAATGAAGAAATAGGTGCCCGGTGGCAGGATTTGACCACTGTACGTACCCGACCAATTGTTGGTATATGGCGAAGCTGCATAAACCTCATCGCCCCATTGATTGAAAATAGACAACCGGTTTTCAGGATAATCATCCTGTAGAACCAGGCAAGGGACGACAAAGACATCATTGACGCCGTCCTGGTTTGGTGTTATGATGGTCGGCACATCACAACGTGCATCGACTCCGATCTGAAGGACAACAATGGCTTCAGCGCAAACGCCAGGACATTTTTGACTGCACACTTCATATCTGAAAGTCACAGACCCCGCATAGTTTGGTGGTGCGGTGTAGAGGTAAATCCCTTCTCCTGTTTTCTCTAGTGTACCGACCAGAGGTTGCGACTTGAGCTGGGTGGTCACAGGTCCATAGATTTGATCGTTGGCTAATACCTGGATCAGCGTTTGCCCAGCAAATGGAATCGCCAAAGTATCATTTGAAGCAAGGGGACCATATTCATAATCGACCACCACCGTGTCTCTCGATGATGGCCCACAGACTCCATCATTCAACTCCCAGACAAAGCGATTTAATCCCGGTTTTAGATTGCAGGCTCCTGCGCTGGTTTCGCCAATGCTGTCGACGATAATACCTGATTCAAGCGAGGTCCATTTGCCAAATCCCAATTCAGTAAAATCTGCAGTCAACGGAATCGACAAACAGCCATACCCACAATCCTGTCGGTCAACACCAGCGTAAGCATTGTCGTCATAATTGATCACTTCCACAAATGCAGAAGTTGAAGGACAAGCGCCATTATAAACCGTCCATTTGAAATAATAGGTGTTTCCCGGCGTCAACCCCTGGGTAATAGTCGACTGCATTGTCGGATTGGAAATCGTTACACCCAGGCCTGCCTGGCCATTGGTCTGGCTCCACATTCCAGTATTCGGCAGAGGACTGGTGGCAGAAAGAGAAGCCACTTTTGATCGACAAAGCTCGATCGGACTATCCACTTCTGCTTGGACCACAATTGAAATGGAAGCTGTGTCAACATCCGTACTATAATTCTTGCATGCTCCATTAGAGAGCGTCCAGGAAAAGATCAGCTGATCGCCGGGCAGATAGCCGCTTATTTTGGTACAATTCGCATCCGGCGTCAGCAGTGTAACCGGGGTGCCTGCCACTTGCTGCCATTGCCCAGTTCCTATCATTGGAGACTGTGCGCAGAGTTCGAGTACTTCGCCATTACAGATGGTTACATTCGGACCCGCGTTGGCGATCTGATTTGGTATCGTATTGATCTGAATGGTGTGGATAACGGAAGGTGTCGAATGGCATCCATCCAGGGTTGTAATGGCATAAAACGGGTACTTGCCTTCCACATAATTTCCGGGAAAATCCAGAGTCAATATGGTTTGCAACCCGGAAGCTCCAATCAGTGTATCCGTATTGCCATCAAACCAGGAATAAGTGCCTCCTGGTTGGCCTCCTGTTAGTATCAATTGACAATTGCCTGGAACCTGTGCACAAATCAGACCACCACAATTATCGGACACCACAGGTGGCGTCGGATTGGCTTTGACCGTCAGGAAGAACTCTTCGGATAAGGGAGAATAACACCCATTCACCTTCATCCGTACCTGATAATTACCAGTAAGATTTGTTGTCGCAATGGGCAAAACCAGGCAATTCCCTCCCGTCTGATTCGTGATCGGCCCCTGCCATTCGTAGATTGCCCCTGCGACAAACGTTGCACAGGCAATGAGGGTATCCCCGGCACAAACCGGTGAGTTTGACGTCACGACAGGAGGAAATGGAATGGGCCTGACAATAATGGTAATTTCATTCGAGACATTGGAAATGCAGCCATCGACAATCACTTTCAGCTTGTATTTACCTGCCTGATTAATCGTGATTCCAGGAATTGTCAAGGTTGGGATCAAGGTGGTATCCTGTTTGAGTGGACTCATCCAGATATACTTCACGTCGCCTTCATACGGATCATCGGGCACCTGAATAACAAGCGTTTCCCCGGCACAAATCTCATACGGGTCGCTTGGCGCTGGATCATCAACTTTAATGAATGGTGTTACCGGCGTATCATCCATAGCGATGAAAATAGTCGCCGGTAAGGACGTACATGTATTGTTAATTTTGGTGACTTGTAAGGTGTACAATCCGGAGTTTGCTCCCGTCACATTCAGCAATTGTGCCACACTATCCAAAGAAAAGAGAAGACCATTTGGTGCGGTCCAGGAGTAGATATATGAGCCTCCCTGATCTTGGGGGAAGACGGTAGGGAAAATTGCACAATCCTCAAATCCACTTACACAGTTTGGGCAAGAGCTCGATAAGGCGGTGATTTTGGGCCGATCTGTCAAGACAATGCGTAACGAATCCCGCGTGGTGCATCCTTGCGGGTTTTCAGCGAGAAGGTGATAGGTTCCAGGTAAAGCTGGCACCTTGGGGGATGCACCTGTGTAGGTGTTCCCATTGGGTGCTGTCCAGGTGAACTTGACAACATTGACACCGTTGACGGGTAGCGTCACCGTATCCCCTTCACAGGCCAGGATACTGTCTGGCAACTGGACATTGATTGGATGAATGATGACGGGTAATGGCAGTGATACATCAGAGGGACAACTGGGTGTTTGGAACACTTGCAACGTCCAGGTTCCGGCATTCATCAAGAGGCCGGGGACTTTCAAATTGGGTTTATTTGTTGTGTAAATCTGCCCCGTCTGTTGGTGAGTCCATTGGTACGTTGTGGCTTGCTGCCATTCAGTCGACAGGCGGATGGTGTCCCCCTGACAAACCGGACTATTACTGTGGATGGACGGACGAAAAGCACCATTGGGTCCGATATCGATCTGGACCGAGCCTGTGGAAATACATCCAGACAGACCTTGAATGGTCAGGATGTAGGTTCCGGAATTGGCCTCCTTCGGGTTACTAATAATTGGACTGGCCTGATTGCTGAAAAAGCCATTTGAGGAGGTCCAGGTATACACAAAGAAGTCACCCTGGCCAGGTGTAGGAATCGTAAAGGTTGTATCCGGGATCAATTGAAGATTGCCTCCACATGTGTCCAGCATAAAACTGGGCGTCAACTCTTCATTTTGGATCGCCACAAGTGTAGAACAGGTATCGCTGTTTCCGGCCAGGTCAAATGCGACGACCTGGACATTAAATGAGGAGCCAGCATCGTTACATGTAAACACATTCGGCTTCACTTGATATGCTGCGATCCCACAATTATCCTTGCCTGGGACACTTAGTAAGTCGGTATAGCTC
>JAHEAU010000202.1 GCA_024642625.1 Lewinellaceae bacterium | reverse complement strand
AGGTTTTTTATCGTTGGCTGCGATTCGCACCAGGGATGTTCATCAATTTGTGGATATCCATCCTTATCAATCCAATATCAGATTAATTGAGGCTCAACAGAACGCTCTGAATCAGCAACAAGAAGTGACGATCAAAAGTGCTTTTCATCTTCCTGACCGGTCAGTCTTGTATCACAAAGCAAAGAATAAGCAGACCTCCTCTGGAAGAGAAGGTATTTCGCGAACGACTTCTGAACAAGAATTGACTCTTGCTGCAAATCAACCCCCACCTTCTCTTGTTGATGTTAAACTCGATCAGCCTTCAGGTTATCTGTTGAAATTATTGCCTGTTTATGTTCGGCCACAGGAGGATGTTGTGACGGAGGATGAGGATTCCGAAACCGGCTGGAAGCACTTGGAAGAACGTTTACAAGAAGAATCTCCAGGCGATGAGACACAAGAAGTTCCAATAATGAATTCAGATGATGTCGTACCTCCTCAACCGCCTCCACCAGGTGGTTTATCGATTTTTGATCGATTTGATGCACATATTGATGCCAGTCATTTTGGCATTCCAGAATCGCGAACAGATGAAGGACATCGGGAATTTGTTTCCTGGTTGACCAATTTGGAAGGTTTCGGTGTTGAACGTGAATTGGATTCAAAGAAGAAAAAAAAGGAGGCCAAAAATTCAGGTAAAAGGAAGAACAAGGCGAAGAAAGAAGCCAAGCGTCTGGCAAAGCAAAGTGTCCAAAAGAAACGAGTGGTCGCGACTGAAACTTTGGCCGAACTTTTGACTCGTCAGGGACATCATCAGGATGCTATTGAGATGTACGAGCGTCTTTGTTTGATATATCCGGAAAAAAAGTCCATCTTTGCGGCTCGTATAGAAACGATAAAAAGTTTACATCCATGATCACTATTCTTACCATCCTTATTGCTATGGTCTGCATCCTACTAATGGCTGCAGTTCTGATTCAAAATCCAAAGGGCGGAGGTGTTGATTCTACATTTGGTGGCACTGCCACCAATCAAATGCTGGGAGCGGCTCGTTCGACTGATTTCATAGAAAAAGCAACCTGGTATTTGGCTGCTGCTTTATTGGTTTTATGTATCATCACTTCCTTGATGGTTGGTGGTGCTGGTGCTGAAGCACCATTAATTTCCCAGTAAGCGAATCCCTTTGAATTCATAATAGGGTAACGGGCCTGACAGATTCTGTCAGGCCCGTTTTCTTTCATGACATCCTGTCGAATGACACCCTCCACAGTGACAGGGAACGCTGCAAAAATGGCAGGAAAAATGGCTTGGCACATTGTGTGATGAGGAGGGGTATCAATCTGAATCTTTTTCTCTAACCAAATCTATTATAGTGTATGAAGCCGATTAATGATCGCGTTGTTGTGAAGCCGGCACCGGCTGAAGAAAAGACCAAAGGCGGAATTATCATTCCTGATACTGCCAAAGAAAAGCCACAGCGTGGTGAGGTCGTTGCTATTGGCCCAGGCAAGGATGGCAATCTCATGACCGTACAGGTTGGAGACATTGTCCTTTATGGAAAATATGCCGGTCAGGAATTGAACTATGAGGGTCATGATTATTTAATCATGCGGGAGGACGATATTTTGATCGTACTCTAAAGTCATTTCCGTTATCTCATTTCCAAACTACTCAAAAAACTCAACTTATTTATGGCAAAGCAAATCACATTCGATAGTGAAGCTCGTGAGAAACTAAAAGCGGGTATCGATGCATTAGCCAATGCTGTTAAGGTCACACTCGGTCCTAAAGGCCGTAACGTGATTATCCAGAAAAGTTTTGGTGCCCCTTCGATCACCAAAGACGGTGTATCTGTCGCCAAAGAGATCGAACTCGAGGACGCTGTAGAAAATATGGGTGCTCAGATGGTCAAAGAAGTCGCTTCCAAGACAGCAGATGCTGCAGGAGACGGTACTACGACAGCTACAGTACTTGCACAGGCTATGGTCACAGCGGGCATTAAAAGTGTCGCCGCTGGTGCAAACCCAATGGACCTTAAGCGCGGCATAGACAAGGCAGTGAAGTCTGTTGTCGCTAACCTAAAGAAGGATAGTGAAGTAATAGGCAATGATTTTGAGAAAATCCAGCAAGTCGCTGCAATCTCTGCAAACAATGACGAAGAAATTGGAAGCCTGATTGCTGATGCGATGAAGCGTGTATCCAAGGATGGCGTCATCACTGTGGAAGAGTCCAAGGGTACAGATACTTATGTGGAAGAAGTGATGGGAATGCAGTTTGACCGCGGCTACCTGTCTCCTTATTTCGTTACGAATGCCGAGAATATGACGGCTGAGTACGAAAATCCATACATTCTGATCCACGACAAGAAGATCAGCAATATGCAGGATATCTTACCTGTTCTCGAAAAAGTAGTTAGCAGTGGTCGCCCGCTGTTGATCATTGCAGAAGATATTGATAGCCAGGCACTTGGTGTATTGGTGGTCAACCGTTTGCGTGCAGGTTTAAAAGTTGTCGCTGTAAAGGCTCCAGGATTTGGTGATCGTCGAAAAGCAATGCTGGAAGATATTGCCATCCTGACCGGAGGTACTGTCATTTCAGAGGAGCAAGGTTACAAACTGGAAAATGCCGACCTCAGCCACTTGGGTGTTGCCGAAAAATTGACTGTCGATAAGGACAATACCACGCTTGTTAATGGCAAGGGTGAAGAAGCCAATATCAAAGGCCGAATCAACCAGATCAAGCAGCAGATTGACATGACAACTTCCGATTATGATCGGGAAAAGCTTCAGGAGCGGTTGGCCAAATTGGCTGGCGGTGTTGCCGTACTTTATGTCGGTGCAGCCACTGAGGTTGAAATGAAGGAAAAAAAGGACCGAGTTGATGATGCGTTGGCTGCTACACGTGCTGCTGTCGAAGAAGGTATCGTTGTTGGTGGTGGTGTTGCTCTGATCCGGGCGATGTCCGGCCTAAATGATATCAAAGCAGTAAACGAGGACGAAAAGACGGGTGTTGCCATTGTCCGCAAGGCATTGGAAGCACCACTTCGTATCATTGCCGAAAATGCTGGTGTTGAAGGTTCCGTCGTCTTGATGAACATCCTGGAGAAGAAAGGTGCGTATGGCTTTAATGCCCGGACAGAGGTCTATGAGGATCTCAAGAAAGCCGGTGTAATTGATCCATTGAAAGTTACCCGGATAGCTCTGGAGAATGCCGGTTCAATTGCAGCTATGGTATTAACGACCGAGTGTGTGATCAACGACAAGCCGGAGCCTCAAGATGGTGGCGGACATGCTCCATCTATGCCAGGTGGCATGGGCGGTATGATGTAATTGTGACTTTTACACATTAGAATACGACCCTCCGGTATTTACCGGAGGGTTTTTTATTTAGCCCGATTCCAATTGTCTTTCACGGACTACTCCCCTTCTCGCCGTACCTTTAAAGCGAAAAGTCACCCCAATATGTTACATGCGATCTCGCCTATCGATGGCCGATACTCTGGAAAAACCGAATCTCTCCAATCCTATTTTTCTGAATATGCGCTGATCCGCTATCGCGTTCGAGTGGAAATAGCCTACTTTCAGAAGCTTTGCCAAGACGGAATCCTCTCCATGGATACTAGTGCCACGGACGCATTGTCGGACATCTGGATCAACTTTACGGAGGATGATGCAAAACGGATTAAAGCAATTGAAGCGGTCACCAACCACGACGTGAAAGCAGTAGAATATTTCTTGCGGGAAGCATTTGAGTCCCGTGGTCTTAACAAATATGTAGAGTTTATTCATTTTGGTTTGACCTCCCAGGATATTAACAACACGGCCATTCCCCTTTCACAGTTGGACGCCTTCAACAACCATCTGGAACCTGCACTTAAAGAAGTTATTCTTCGTCTGAAGGCATTAGCTGAGGAGTGGAAGGATATTCCCATGCTAGCTCGCACCCACGGTCAACCGGCTTCTCCTACCCGACTTGGGAAAGAGTTCAGCGTCTTCGTTGAACGTTTGGAGAAGCAACTTGCCATGTTAAAGGCAGTACCATTTGCAGCCAAATTCGGAGGAGCTACGGGCAACTTTAATGCACATGTTGTCGCTTACCCCAATATCGACTGGCCGGTTTTTGCTGATCAATTCTGCTCCTCACTCGGATTGGAAAGATCACAATACACAACCCAGATTGAACACTATGATATGCTGGCTGCCCATCTTCAAACCCTGGAGCGCATACACACCATTCTCATCGACCTATGCAGGGATGTCTGGAGTTATATCTCCATGGATTATTTCAAGCAGAAGGTCAAGAAAAATGAGGTGGGTTCTTCTGCCATGCCACACAAAGTTAATCCGATTGATTTTGAAAATGCCGAGGGTAACCTGGGCCTGGCGAATGCCGTTAGCTCGTACATGGCTGCAAAATTGCCAGTCTCCAGATTGCAGCGAGATCTGACTGATAGTACAGTGCTCCGAAACGTAGGTCTACCCTATGCCTATGGGATGATTGCCTATTCGTCTTTAATGAAAGGGCTGGATAAGTTGATCCTCAATCAGGATCGAATTCTACAAGATCTGGATGGGCAATGGGCCGTTCTGGCTGAGGCAATACAAACCGTTTTACGCCGTGAGAACTACCCACATCCTTATGAAACTCTGAAAAATCTGACCCGCGGAAATCGGGAAATCAACCAGGCAACATTAACTGCCTTTGTTGAGGAATTGAATTTGTCTGAGGCCGTCAAAGAGGAATTAAGAGCCTTACGACCGGCGACCTATATCGGTGTGTTACCGGAATAGGTATCCTCCATTAATCATACGTATAGACGACACCATCATGATGGATGTCCACTCCAGTTTTTTCAGAAGGAATGACCTCTCCGATCACCTGGGCATCAATACCAAACGACTGTGCGATTGACAAAACATCATCCACTGCTGATGGATCGACATATACTTCAAGACGTTGGCCCATATTGAATACCTGGAACATTTCTCGCCAACTTGTTCCACTTTCGTCTTTGATCAATCGAAAGACAGGCGGTGTAGGCAGCAGGTTGTTTTTGACTACAGTCCCGGAAGTAATAAACTTGCTCACCTTGGTTTGTCCCCCCCCAGTAGCGTGGATCATTCCATGAATGCCGGTTCGGGTATTGGTCAGCATCTGTTGAATAACAGGAAGATATGTCCGTGTAGGAGACAGCAATAATTGACCAATCCGAAAAGTACCAGCTGGAGTAGTGATTTCTTCCGTCAAGTTTTTCTGGCCTGCATAGATGACGCCAATATCCGTTTCGGGTGCGAACGACTCAGGGTATTTCTGGCGATAAATAGATGACAAGACATCGTGCCTCGCTGACGTCAGGCCATTGCTACCAATGCCGCTGTTGTAAGTCGTTTCGTAGGTTGATTGACCATATGAAGCCAACCCGATAATCATTTGGCCAGGACGTATGTCATTAACTAAAAGATCTTTTCTTGCCAAGCGAGCAAAGGTGCAGTAGCCGACATCCATTGTTCGGACGATATCACCCACATCAGCTGTTTCACCTCCGGCTGGAAAGAGCTCAACTCCATGTTCAAACATAGTTTGGCGAAATGCCTCCAGCCAACGAATGATTCTACTGATCACCTCCCCTGGGATCAAATGTTTATTTCTACCAATTGTAGAAGAAATGGTAATGCCTGTTGTACATCCGACACAGGCCATATCATCGAGATTCATCACCAGGGCATCCTGTGCAATCCCATCCCAAACAGAGAGGTCGCCTGTCTCCTTCCAATAGATATATGCAAGACTGGTTTTTGTGCCTGCTGTGTCTGCATGCATGATATTGCAATGGGTATCGCTCCCACCAGCAACATCCGGAAGAATTTTACAGAACGCCTTAGGGAAAAGTCCTTGAGAAAGACCCTGGATTGCAGCATGAACTTCTTCCTTTCCAGAAGACACTCCACGCTTGGCATACTTGTCATCAATCATGTCCTAAAATTCAACTGTACCTAGAAGTGACTAGAAATGAATGGTTACTTCTTTGGGTTCTTTTTGGCGGCTTGTTTGGAAGCCTGATTTTTCTGTTGATCCTTTAACGCGGTTTCCAATCTGGCCTGAAACCCACTTTTTTTCTTCGGTTTCTTGGCATTTTCTTCCAGTTTCTCCTTGATCTTCTCGTGATTGATGATATAGTTTTTTGTGATCAACGTCTGGCTAATGTTGAAAATGTTGCTGATACACATATATGCAGTCAATCCGGAAGCGTAATTATTGAACCAGAAAAGAAACATGACCGGCATAAAATATTGGACATATTTCATGGCTGGATTGATGGACATATCCATTTCTTTTGTCGAATAGTACGTATACATGATCGTTGTAATTACCCAGATTAGGGTAAACAAACTGATATGATCGCCATACATCGGTATTGTACTGCCTAATTGGATAAAGGCATCATACGATGAGAGGTCATCTGCCCATAAAAAGGATTGTTGTCGAAACTCGATAGAAGCTGGAAAAAATCGATA
>JAHEAU010000201.1 GCA_024642625.1 Lewinellaceae bacterium | reverse complement strand
CAAAACAGAATTTCTTAGTGGACTGACTTATTCTTCTAACATTTAAATTTTAGACTTGTGATAAATCAGTAATTGGAATACCAAAATTTAACCCCCTCAGTTTCTTAGGGTAAATTGTAGCCTTACCGATTTCAGGCAAGGTCAAAATTTCCGCCTTCCGCCTTTTTATCCGGCGTAGCCTTGGCGGAGGAGGACCGCCTTCCGATTTCCGTCTTCGAAATAACTCAATAACAAAATAACCCCTTTTCTCCTCCACTCCTCCCTTAAAGATGATTAATGCTGGATCACCAAACGCTGAACGGTGGGTCCGGATTGAGCGATGTAGATGCCATTTGGCCACTGACTGGTAGAGATAGATTGAATGCCTTCACCAGGGCTTGACCACATGACTTGCCCGGTGATATTTCGGATTGTAATGGCTTCATTAGTCACACCGGTCAAATAAAGCCAGGAACCGGCCGGAGTAGGAACAAGCTCCCATTTTGTGGCTTCAGATGATTCGGGATTCACTGCAGATGGACCTTCATTATTTGCGGAAAAAGTCGCGTCCTGGATGACAAATGCACCTGTGCCATTAGGCCTCCGGGCATAACCCATATCTGTTTCCTGCTGGCCAAAAACGACCTGGTCAACCAATTCCACATCCGGATTGGACAAGTAAACAGCCTCCCCTGCTGCGGATAATTTGAAATTGGCATGAAGTGGTCCTTCACTTCCATTTTCATCTGCCCAAACAATGAGATATCCGCCAGCCGAAATCGAGGTATTGTCAGGGAAAACCCATTTCGTCAGGTTGTCAGCCTTATCACTCAGGTAATACCCACTGATATCCAGGTCGACAGTGCCTTTGTTGTACAATTCGATCCAGTCTTCATATTCACCTACTTCGTCCATGGCTGTCATATCATTGCTCGCCATGAGTTCATTGATTACCAGATTGGGGTTGCTGGCCAACTTCGCTTGCACCTGAAAAAGGTAGACATCATGCTCTGCGCCTACAGGGGAATAGGATACGGATTTGGCCGGATTATTTGCCGCCGCTTCGATGTAGAATCGCACCCAGGACCCTGCTGTCATGCCAGGTAACACATTGCCAAAGTACCCGTCCTGAGCTGCCCCATCATGATGCAGGCCATCATCAAAAAGTTCGACAACCGAGAAGTTGCCAGTCAGCTGATCCGACCAAAAAGCGTTTACCGAAGAGATGCCATTGGTACTGGTCACCTGTGCCAGAATGATCGCTTCTTCATCGGCTTCAGGTGCGGCCCATTCACCTGCATCACTCATCAGCTTCACATTTCCAATAGTTGGCACAGGCTGAGAAATCTCATTGTTGCTTTTGAGGAAACTATAGCGATTGGTAAAAAACGTTTTCAATACATTGGTTTCGCTCAGGAAGTTGGCATAGGAATACAATTTCTTTGGATCGGACTGCACTTCTGTCTCAATAAGCGTGGCATACTGATCAATCAGTGGATTTACAATAGCAGGATCAAATGATTCAGCTAACAGTGTCCGAAAGTGGGCGAGGTAACGTTGCCTGATCTCTGGCACTGCCAGCAATCGATTGAGGAGAGGATAATTGATTTTCTCGGCATTGTAAAACGGACTCCAATTGATCTTGTTGGAAGCCATTGGACTGTTTCCGTCAACCTCCAAGGGTGTCATTCTACCCGTATCCGGATCCCAATAGAGGTAATAATCCATTTTCCCTTTGTAGACATATCCATCATCATCGGTAAACAGGATCTCGGATGCCAGATACCAGAGAGTACGGTCGAGATCAAGATAGTCGGGTATAACCGCAGCTAATTGATCCAGAGGGGTGTTGTTCAGGGCGTCACAGACGGCAACAAGATCATCCCAAGGGTTTTCCTTCTGTGCTGTTTTCAGGGTGTAATACTTCTGATACTGGGCTGTATCTGGACCGAGGTCATTCAAAGCGGCTGTTCCATCACCCCACATTGGGCCTGATCCCGGAGAACCAGGAGGGACATCAGCACGCCAGCGAGTGCCATTATTACTAAAGAACCATTCCTTGAGAAACTGGCCATTAAGTTGTTGTACATGAGGATATAAACCCCAGTTTTCATCATTGATCGTCAAGTGAATATAACATCCCTTCGCAGCGGGAATATGTTTGCGCAACAAATGGAGATAAAGGACCTCACGCATGAATGATCGATCCTGGAAGGCATTATTGAGATTGAACGTTTCATAACCGTCCCAATTCTGATCCGGGTCGAGATAATCGAGAGTGACATTAAAGGACTTTTTATCGGAATTCCCCAACTGAGAATAGGACGTTTGTCCCTTGAAACGAACGCCGACGTTGGGGTATGCATCGCCATCGACGGTCATTGTTGCCGGAATATCGATTTGCGCATTCTTGTTTTGTGTGAGCAGGTTCCAGAAATTCGGTTGTTCAAATTCCAGATTGATTGACCGAATGACACTTTCGTCATACACGCCGGAGGTGACCTGGCCATTCGTTGACAGGATATGGGTGTTCGGATCCAACGACATCGTCGGAGGAACATCCTGAGCCTGAATGGACTGAGCGAAGCACAAAAGTGAGAACAGCAATAGTGTTTGAAGCGTGTTGTTCATAAGGTTTGACAGTTTGGATGAACCATGTGGATTGGACATCCGGAGGAGCTCATCGTTTAATACATGATGGAAAATTACATCAATTGGTTGCATTCATTGTGAAATCAGCCTTTCAGGTCCATGTTGAACGTGTTTTTTGTCACGTTTCCCATATCCCGACTGCAATTCCCCCTATCTTTGTTGGCTATGCATCTTCCATTCGTTATTGGAGTCCTTTTTTTATTCGCTGGATGTCAATCCGGTGAACAGGGCTCATCATGTCCGGATGCTGGCAAGTTGTCCTGGATGGCAGGCAACTGGAAGCTGGCGGATGACGACGTGTATGAACGATGGACAATTGATGGAGATAGCCGATTACTGGGATCATCTTTCGCCATTGAAAATGGTGACACGATATTGCTGGAGAATATGACAGTGGATATCTCTAATGGCCAGGGTGCCTTCGTCGTTCGGGTTGTTGCTCAAAATGAGAACCAACCTGTCGCTTTTGTTTTAACGCGATGTGCAGAGGGGAGACTTCTATTTGAAAATGCCCAGCATGATTTCCCACAGCGTGTGGCGTATGAGCGTGGAGAAAACGGGACCTTGCTGGCATGGGTTGAAGGTGGCGAACGAAAATTGACATTTACCTATCAACGGGCTGAGTGATGAAGCAGGAAGATAAACCCGTGATGGAAATCGTGAATCGGAGGGCCAGGTATGAATTTCATTTCATCCAGACGTTCGAAGCAGGTATTATGCTGACCGGTACAGAAATCAAATCTCTGCGCAACGGAACAGCAAACCTGAATGATGCATTTTGCTATTTTGTACGGCAGGAATTGTTTGTTCGGAATATGTTCATCAAAGAGTATGAACTGGGTACTGCTTACAATCATGAACCACGCAGATTGCGGAAATTACTTTTGCGAACAACTGAATTAAACAAGCTCCAGAAAAAGGTCAAGGAAAAAGGATTGACTATTATTCCTGTTCGATTATATATCAATCAACGTGGGCTCGCAAAACTTGAGATTGCTCTGGCTCAGGGAAAGAATACCTACGACAAACGCGATTCCCTCAAGGCAAAGGATCAGGCACGGGAGATGGAGCGGATTAAAAAGATTCGATAGACTTGAACCACTTTTGGTTGGTCCATTAATAGAGATGGTCAGCCTGGATCGCCTGAATAAAACAAACGCGATCAAAATATCGAATGAATTATTTTTTCACCCGATGAATGCGCATACTTTTTACTAACCAGTCGGGTAAGGGCTTTAGTGGATCTCTTTTTTTCAGGTTGATAAACAATCCCAACTTTTTTATAATCGGCACCTTGTGTGTTTCCACAAATTCGATAAGCGTGCCATCCGGATCCTCGATATACGTGAAATGTCCGGCAGCATCACCCATATCGAAGCTGTTTGAACTATCGACTGTAAAAGGGTGTCCGGCTTGATTGCATTCTTCCCTTAATAAATCCATACCGGCAATGTCAAAACAGAGATGGATATATCCGAGATCTCCCCAGGATCTCCCTTTAAAAATTTTTTGTCCGCTTCGATCCAGTGCCTGAAACAATTCGATCTCGGTAGGCCCGAGTAGTTTGCTGAACCCGCCACCACGCCTCGGCTTGTGACTCAGGAGCACTCTTCGAAATGGGCCCTCCCCACCAGGTAAAGATGATAGTTCATCAAATGAACCGGAGACATCATAAGTCACCTGATCATATCCGAGAAGAATACTGTAAAAAGGTATACTTGTTTCCATATCGCTAACGCCAATACTGGCACCCAACACCCCGCCAAAAGGAGCTGGTTGGGCACTAAAGCGATAGTCGTTCTGAATGATCTCTACCTGATTTCCCCAGGGATCTGTGAAATAGAAATGCAGGATGCCTGCTGGTGATTTGAGGATATCAGTACAATCGATGATTGCACGTAATGATTCGTGTGCACTAGTGATATCGTGCGAACGAATTTTCATACCAAGAATGCCGAGATCACCCCAATGAATCTGGAAGTTCGCTGGCTGGGGTATGCGACTGGTATATTGCCAGATCTCAAGACCCCCACCCCCGTTGAGATTCATTGCGAGGATCGCATACCGGGAACGGACCTCTTGATCTGTATATCGCGTCATGAGACTGGCTTCAGCCTCATCGGCAAATACACGAATATCGAATCCGAGGTATTTGTTATACCAAGCGAAAGTCTCATTCGCTGAAGGAGTACCCAGCCCGATCTGCTGGATACCGTTGATAATCTTTGTCTTCATAGTTTATTTGGCTGGCGTTCGTTTGGCTATCCTTCTGAACAAGAATGGAAGATAGCGATGAAAATAGATCATTAGCAATTCAGATCTACCGACGTAAATTTTACGTTTTCCCCGACTCACACCGTTGAGAATGCATTGAGCAGCTGCAGAGGCGGTCATCCCATTGGCAAGTCGTGGATCGGGTTTTGCGTTCTCTCGTCCATCCGGCTCCAGCGCATGATAAGAGATGTCGGTCTGAATACTACCCGGGCTGACAATACAGACTGAGGGTGTTGATGATTCGAGTTGCATCGATTCAAAATAACCCTGCAACGCGTGTTTTGCCGCAGCATAGGCCGAGCGATAGGGAAAACCAAAGAGTCCGGTCATGGAGGAGATGACCACAATACCAGGAGCCTCAGAAGCATTCATCAATTTCTGGCTTTCTGTCGTCAGTTGAACAGCACCCAGGAAGTCGATCTGCATGATTCGCTGAACCACACGAAAATCTGTTTCAGCTGCAGTGCCTCTTTGACTAATGCCCCCGACATGAAATAACCAGTCCAGACGAGGAATAGACGCTGTCATTTTTTCCGCGGCTGAAGTAATAGATTCTGGATCTTCCAAATCCATAGGAAGCACGATGACAGATGTTTGGTCAGATGAACATTCTGCCTTTATCTTCTCCAGGTGCTTGACATTTCGTGCCATCAAAATCAGGGTACACGGCAGTCCGGAAAGTATACGCACAATAGACTCTCCAATCCCGGAGCTGGCTCCGGTCACACAAATGTACTTGTGTTGGAAAGCGTGCAACGATCGTTGATTCTTCAAGGATAGGAAAATGTGGTTTTGTAGAAAAGACAGGAAGGTATGGATTTTACATCAGCGCTTCAAACCGGCAGGCTTCTCAATTCCTTAGCATTTAATGCAATAATTTCTTTTCAGGAAGTTCCGACCTGCAATACATTGGCTTTTTTTACAAGATTTGTCAATTGGCCGACCAAGTGATGTATCCAGAATATCGATTTGACCCCTCTTCCTGAAAAGAGATCTCCTATCTTAAGGATTCAATCCAAGTTTATGCGACAACATTATGCCTTTTTCTTCTTTTTTCTCATCGGTTCAACTCTTCTTGCTCAGGAAGAGTTAACTGTATATGTCAGTAGCAGAGCAAATAACTCAGTCAAAAAATTCCAGATAAATGGTACTTATCAGGGGAATTTTGTGTCCCCTGGTCTCGGAGGATTAAAATTTACCGAGGATATTCTTTTTCATCCTGATGGAAGGGTGTTAGTTTCTGGATTTCAAAATTCTGCAATTAAGGCTTACAATGGAGAAACAGGTGATTATCTGGGCAATTTTTCGAGCGGATATACATTGACATCTCCCTCCAAACTGTCCATTGGACCGGACAGCCTCATCTATGTCACACAATGGGGAACTACCCAGAATAAAGTGGCCCGATTTAATTTGGCAGGCAATTTTGTAGATGAATTTACCAGCGTGGGTGTACCAAATGGACTTGGCCATATCTGGGATGCAGATGGTGATTTTTACATCGCCCAATACGGGAATGGCGGGAATGGCATCATTCACAGGTTTGGACCAGATGGTACGGACAAGGGAACATTTATCAATTCTGCCATTATTCA
>JAHEAU010000200.1 GCA_024642625.1 Lewinellaceae bacterium | reverse complement strand
TATAATAATAACCCGTATTGTTAGCGATAATACTGCCCCAGTGGATACTCGTTTTACTTGTTGGATCTGTCAATAAATCCAACCTGTCATATGGGTCTAAAAGAGGACGAAGAAGAGTATCTGTCGTGACTGCCTTAGATGGAGGGACAACATAATCTGTTTCAGAAATATACCGATTAACAGAGCGGAATGACTTTACTGGAAATTGCAAATATTTTTCAGGATTTGAATAGATTTTACGGATTTTCAAATTCGTTGTGTCAGATGGATCAAAACGCAGTATTTGTCTCTTTCCAGGAAGGTTGACAAGTTGCCAACTTGCCAAATGATCAAGATCATACTTGATGTAGGTAATAAAAAAACGCGGTGTAAATTCTTCCCAGGGATTCTCAATGTTCACGTTTAAACTATTGATCACCAATCCCGAACTGCGATCTGCAAAATTTGAAATGGAGAAGTGGTCTCCCTCAGCCATATGTTCGAGTAAATAACTCTGCGTTTCAAATGTAAACATCAACGCACGCTGTTCGACAAAGGAGTCGAGTACAACGTTTTTACTTCCCATAATATCCATCAAATGAGTTGGAAAGTTCCCTGTGGTATCTTGGGTCATGATCATTTGGTTCTCGCTGTTGACGATCGCCTGGACGTCCAAACCTTTAATCCAGAAGGGTTTCCCATTGCGAAAAAACTGCATTGGCGATTGAAGCAACGATGGCAATTGTTCCTTCTTGATTTTCACCTCTCCCCTGAAATAGTATGGTGTAGCCCACCTTTCCAATTGGTAGGAAAGATCTCCCCATTGAAAGGATAGTGAAAAATCATTCGCTGGATAACCATTAGAAGCTGGCCTTTCCTGGGCTCCAGCATGTTGTAAACCAAAAAGCAATAACACACACACCAGTAGGCGGATAGGCAAACGAACAAACTGAATCATAATCCATTATTTCATATCAGCCACCTTGACCATCAGGTCCTCTACGTGGTAAACCATTTCAACAAATTTCTGATCTCGCTTGATCTCCTTATTTCGATATAACGGCAGATCAATTTGAATATGTTCTACAAACGTGGAAGGAGGAGCCTTCATGATTAATATCTCGTCACCCAGATAAACGGCTTCGGCAATATCGTGAGTAACAAAAATGACTGTTGGGTGAATTTCATTCCAAATCTTACCCAATAATTCTTGCATTTGCAACCGGGTATGAATATCCAAAGCACCAAATGGTTCGTCCATCAAGATGATTGATGCATTGGCCAACAAGCTCCGCGCTATGGCAATACGTTGCAATTGGCCACCTGAGAGAGTTGGATATTGGGCAAACTTGTGTTCATGGCCAGTCAGACCGACCAGTCGAATCATGTCCATGGCTTTTTCCTCCCTGGATTTCTTTGATAATCCTGAAAACTGCAGTGGCAAGGCTACATTTTCCAAAACAGTCATCCAGGGTAGCGAAGAATATTGCTGAAATACCATACTGGCCCGGTTATCAGGTCCAACTGGTTTCCCTTGCAATAACACTTCCCCTTTTGTTGGTTTTTGTAAGCCGGCAATATATCGGAGCAAGGTAGATTTCCCACAACCTGACATGCCCAGGATGACTACAAACTGACCCTGAGCAGGCTTATCCTCCACGAGCAAGTCAAGACCTTTGATGATCTCGGTTTTACCTCCATCGTAACTTTGGTCAATACCGCGTAAGCTGACAATATTAGCCTGATTTGGATCATCGTTGAAGGAAATCGCCATAAATTGGTAGTTTGAACCCGATCAGGCGGTTTGCGGATAATAACCAGAATTGCGTTTAGCCTGCCATTGATATACCTGATAGCCAATCAATGAAACAATGATGACGTGCACAGCCCAAAGTGTATCTCCAAACAAATCTGCCAAAACACGGCCCTGGAAAAACAGTTGCGTCCAATCATTGATAGCCAGAAAAACATAGAGACCCAACAATATCCATAAGCTCATCTGAGTAACAAATTGCCAGATCATCCGGAACGTCGTCGTAGCAGACTCAAGTCGATCTTTGTTTACCTGCATTGCGACTGCCTTGAACGGAAAAAGCAACCGATCCGCCCGGGCAAACAACCGATCCTGAACCACGCCAATAATGATGATTAAAAACAGTAAGGCAAAGACCTTGTCCATGCGTCCCTGGCGCTGGCCAACTCGCCAAATCAGTGCACCTATACCCCCCTGGCTGCTGTCAATATTTTCAGCTACAATAATATATGTCCAGGAAATAGCAGTCAATACCCGAATATCATCGGATAATCTTGAAAGAACTGAAGGTATGTAGACCGAACGGATGGTTTGCCACGCATTTGCACCAAGAGTGTATACCGTTTTTAAATACACATCCTCTACTTCATCAATCCGTTGGATCACAACTGGCAAGAGATAAATCAGGATACCAAATGCCAAAAAGTGGACTTTCATATCCGTGCCAACCCCAAACCAGACAATGAACAATCCAGTCACCGCAGTCAATGGGATATATCGAATGGATTCAACTTGTCGCTGAAATCCGCCTCGAAATAATGGAATCAAACCGATTGTGAAACCCAACGGAATAGCGATCAAAATAGCCTCTAGATAACCAGCCAGATTGATTCCCAGCGACCGAAACGTATTTTTTAACAGCTCATTGTCGCGATATAAATCCGCAAAAGAAGTCAGTACACGTAGAGGATGAGGTAAAATTGCACTGCTCACAATCGGCGTAGCACCCAAGGTCAACAATGTCCAAAACCCAATGACTAACAACACGCCTCCTATCCCCAGCAACAGCGTAAGGCGAGCATTCAGAGTGTCATGGATTTTAAATAATGACATTGTCTTATCAAGATCCGATTAATTGAAAATCGGTTCTCCGGTTCTTGGCTTTACAAGCGTCATTTTGATTCGCCTCACATCCAGAAACAGGTTTGTCAGGACCATTTCCAACAATCACAAAACGGTTCTTGTCCATGTTGTAGGTCTCTTGCAAATACTTGGATACGGCATTCGCCCTTTTCTTGGATAAGTCCATATTCATACTCCGACTGCCAACATTGTCAGTATTGCCCTCGATTCGAATCCGCATGGTCGCGAAAGAGCGAGCTACATCCGCAAATTGAAGATCGATAATAGTCTTGGCATTTTCAGTCAGAGTGAACTTTCCGCTTTCAAAATTGATACTGACCGGCTTATTGGCCAGAGCCGGTTTTGTTTTTTCCGCCTCAGTAGGAGGCGTGAATTCAGGAGCTGATTCAGATTCATAACCCTTACCAGTCAGCTTGCGATCAGCTGCCTGTATAGCTCCCGTGTTGATTACATTCCGCCAAGGTGGAGCCAATTTTTCGGCCTGTCCAAGTTCAAAAAATGTCCGGGCCATTTTATCGTATAGATCACCACCTTTCACGCCTTGAAAGGAAGGAGTCAACCCAAAAAAGTCTTTATTGTCTCCATGGGTACTCCATCGAACGACGGACATTGCACCCATTGCATCTTCTTTAGGAAAGTCCAGGAAGGTAGCCAAATACGCAGCCGCTTCCTCCTGTTTGGATGGCTCATTATTTAATTCCGCTACTGCTTTCATCCACCCTTCATAAAAAGCATTGATCTGATTTCGATGATTCCGGATATAACTCTCCTTTGCAAAAAAGATGTCCGCAATGATATTTGATTGTTCTTTCGTGGTCACAAGTACTTTTGAACCAGCAACCTCCCGGATAGCTTCAATATCAAATGGACTCCAAACAACCGCGGCGTCCACGTCTGGAGCTTTGAACATTTGGGACGCTACAACAGGATCTTGTGCTGCAGCAATTGTCACATCCGTATATTTCAATCCAGCAGCTTCCAGAGCAGAGATCAGGAGTGTTTGCGAAGGTGCCGGTTCGGTTACAGCAATACGCTTACCTTTCAAATCATTAATCGAATTGATCCCCCGTTTTGCAACGATAACATCACCGCCTCTCGACCAGTCCACCTGCATGAATACCTGCGGCTTGTATTGATTGATATCATCTGGAAATGTGTATAAGGGAAAAGCATCAGCTGTTTGTACCAAAACATCATACTCATCTGCTATCCATGCATTGAGTGCACTTTGCAGATCGTCGTTTTTAACAAACCGGACCTTAATACCATAGTCCTTATAAAACCTGGAATCCTCGCTTGGTTCGGCCCCATGATTAAAGTATAAACCTGGCGCATATCCACCCCATGTAACCAGTTGGATGGTCAGGACATCATCGTCGCCACCCTTCGATGAAGAGCTGTCACCAAATGATCCATCACTAGCACTTTGTTCAGCTTGTGATTTCAAAGACCTACCCCACTCGGTTTGATTGAGGAGATAATTTCCAAGATAGACCAAGCCACCGACGATCACCAACGTGATCAAAAGCTTGGAAAAGGTTGTCAGTCGTCTAGCCATAGCTCACCAAAAATTAGTGGTTATCAGGATTCAAAGAAGTTGTCATATTGATTGCCGCGAGATTCCGATCGGGGTTCAGGTCGGGCAATGGGTGCATCAAGATCAAGTACGTCTTTTTCGTTGGATGCCTTCAATAAAAGCGTTTCCTTTTCGCTACCGAGAATCATGGATACGCCTTCCTTTTCCCATTTTTCGAGCATCGCCAGACCTTCTTCTTCAAAGACACCATTTTGGAGATCAACACTATCCATAAAATTGGAAGACATTTCCATGAATCGCTCCATCTCTCCGACTTTCTGTGACACATCATCTGCGATGGCTTCCAGGGCCATGTCAAACATGTAGCGTTGATCGTTATTGCCACTGATAATATTCATTGCAGATTTCATCGCTGAATGACTTGCACGAATTGCCGAGCGTTCCTGCTCTTTGACTTGCACCTGATCTTGAATATCCTCCAGAAGAATTTCTGAATTCTCATACATCTTCGTAAGCACCCGGTAAAGAATCTCCATCTTTCGATAGAGATCTTCCAGTTTCATATTGGACTCTTTTAACCGACCTGCTTTTCTTGACTTCAAGACAACCATTGAAGACTTATTGGTCTCCTTGGCACGGCTGGCCATTTGCAAGTTCGTCTGAATGTCCCGCTGATTATTCAGAATGAGTTCTTTCAATTTGTGCATTTGACCACGAAGTTTCGTGATCTGCTTGTTCATTTCTCCGAGATTGTCTTTCAAATCTTCGACATATGATTTGAGGATGCCTATGGGATCGATTTGAACAAATATACCTGTCACCCATCGCATCACACTCTTGTACATATACCAGATCAAATTACGCATTTTGGGATCAACTACCATGTAAATCACGGCCGCTAGAACCATCAGTAGAATGCCCAGATAAAGCACGTTCTGAGTCATGGCAATTATCGCTGGCAAATATGTAAACAGCAAATAACCTCCACCCAAGATCAGACCACCAAGAAAAAGGGCACCTGTCACCCCTTCAGGGCGCTTCCAAAACGTTTTGGGTTTAAACGCATCTGAATTTGTCATATATAAATCTTATTTTAAGTATTGGTCCATTTTATTAATGTCAGACTGGATTTCGTCCAGCAGGAATGCATGGGTACGCGTAAACCGGTCCTGAGTATCAACTATCTTATCGTGAACTGAAGCCAATTCCGAAGTCAGTTTGTCCACTTCCTGACGTTGTTTATTGATCGAAGACATCAAAGATTCAATTTGCTCCTGATGTTGAACAATACTTTTATCTAACTGCTCCAGGCGTTCCTTCCTGGAATTAATTTGTGTCTTTTCCTGGTTGTTTAGCGCATCGGAAAAAGCTTTTTGCTCTTTGTTCAGAACATCGAGATAAACTTGTGCCGTTCGAGTCAGGTCTCGTGGAGTGACATTCATAGTCTGAGCCATCGCATAAGCCGACTTATATCGAGTCGCTTCATCCATATTCATCTTACCCAAATTTCGAAGCGCCTGTCGAAATTCCAAATAATCAAAGCCTTCCAGATTATTGCGTTCTAGTGCGTTGAGTAACGTCTCTAAAAACCGTTGATCGACTTCTCCTGATGAAGCATTTACAGCTCTTACAGGCGTAGAATCAGGCTCATCTTTAGGTAACTCTGATGTTGCCTCAAGCAGCTCTTCCTGAGGTTCTGTTTGTTCTGCAGTTGAAGACTCCTCGATGAAGAGTGATTTCAAATTTTTTATAAATCCCATATCCTCTGCGAATGTAAAGAGCGCATGAAGTTACCTCAACAAATGTAGACAAACGCTTGCAGAAATCGGTCAAACGTACTGATTCTGGAAGGCAGCGATCGAGATGACCATCGTTCTTCACAGGAGTTCAGTTAACTTTGCGCTATGGAAGGACAATCCAAAATCCACGTGAGCTCGGAGATCGGCTTACTCAAGCGCGTCATGATCCATAGGCCCGATGCCGGAATAGCCCGTATAAGCCCGAAGAGAGCTTCTGAGCTTCTCTTTGACGATATCGTTCACTTGCCTCAAATGCAGGATGAGCATGATATATTCACAGCCGTTTTAGAAGCCTTTTTAGGTAAGGAAAATGAACTGGAAAGCCACCAG
>JAHEAU010000016.1 GCA_024642625.1 Lewinellaceae bacterium | reverse complement strand
ATGAAAGTGGATTGGCAGTCACCCGTTCCGCACCTGGCTTTCGTGAAGTGTGCTTGCGGGATTGTCCCCCACTTCGAATTATCGCAACGCCCTACGCGAATGCCATTCGATTGCAGACAAAACTGGATTATGAAAACCCAGAACATAAGTTAACAGACTTATTGACAACACATTGGCATCAGTTGGCTGATAGCTACTTTGATGCAGATGGTTGCAATGTATTCATTTCTCATCTCTACTTTGCCCAGGACCCAAACCACCCGGAACCAGAACCCGACGATGAAAAACCCATCTTATACACCGGTGGTGTTCCCGCATTGCCCACCTCGGCTATACCTGCGTCGGCCCAATATGCCGCAATTGGGCATTTGCACCGTCCACACCAGGTGAAAGGCGATGGACCGCCAGTGATATATAGTGGAAGCCCGATTTCCTATTCGTTTTCTGAAGCCCATCAAGAAAAGAAAGTTGTCATCATTGAACTGACACCAAATCAACCTGCAATCTGGCATTTTCATCCTTTGACATCCGGATTTCCGCTGTTGCGCCATACAAGTCGAGATATTGACGAAGCTGTTTTCTATTTGAATACCAATTTGGATGCCTTTATCGAATTGACAATGGTTTGTCCGGAATTCCTGTCCAGTGAATGGAAAAACAGATTGGAATCTGCTCATCCACGCGTTTCCATCATACCTGATATTCAGGAAGTGTCAATGGAATCGGAGGAAGGACTGGCGACGCTTCATCTGGATAAAATGGATGATGTATTTCAAGCCTATTTCAAGCACAAAATGGGTGCGCCGCCTGACGAGGCCATCCTGGATCTGTTTCGTGAACTCCTTAATGTGGAAGACGAATGATTCCGGTTGAATTGATCATTGAAGGCATCTACTCCTACCGGGAACGCACGAGAATCGACTTCCAACCTTTATTGGACGCACATCTCTTTGGTATTTTCGGAGCTGTCGGTAGTGGCAAATCCTCTCTTCTTGACGCCATCACATTTGCACTTTATGGCCAGGTAGAACGGATGAACAAACAAGACAAATTGGCTGCCAATCTATTCAATCTGGAAGCCAATAAAGCTTTCATCCAGTTTACGTTTGATTCATTGGTCGATGGGAAACGTTATCAATGTCTAGCCACGGGAAAACGAAAAAAGCAAGGCCCCGTGCTTCAACGCGAGTTTTTCGCTCTCGATGGAGAGACGCCTATTCCCATTCAAGAATCAGACCTTTTGGCCGCCATTGGCCTTTCATATGAACATTTTTCACGTACAGTCATCGTCCCACAGGGAAAATTCCAGGAATTTCTTCAACTGACAGATGCAGATCGGACCTCAATGCTGCAACATTTGTTCAACCTACATCGGTTTGATCTGGGTAACCGACTTCGAACCATGTTTGGTCAAACAAAAAGCATTGAACAACATTTTTCCGGTCGACTGGCTACATTAGACCAGATTCTCAAGGTCCCAATCAGCCAGCTTGAACAGGAACGCCACTCACTATTGGAAAATGAATCGGTAATCAATAAACGAATCACCGTCCACCAAACTGAACTGGACACCCAAAAAAGTGTTCAACTGAGCTATGCCTCTTTAGAGGAATTGACACGTGAATGTTCCGCATTCAAGATCCAGTTGGACAAGCAGAAAGAAGCATTAGACGTCGTAAAAAAGGAAGCACTCTTGATTCAAACCAAGGCGAAAGAAGTGCCTGGCATGCAGCAGCAATCCATTCAGATTCGCGTTTCCATCGAAATGGTCAAATGCAAACGACAGCTTCAACTAATCCAAGAGAAGGTTCTCTCCAGGAAGGACCATCTCAAACCTTTAGAACGTGCTATTCTCGAAACGAAAACCAGTTTAGGAGAATTAAATAAGAACCTGGAAGAATTGCAGCGAAACCAAGTACATATTGAACAGGTCCAAATGTGGTCCAGATGGAATCTAGCATGGGAACAATTGGAATTAATCAGACTCCAACAGGAAACGGAAGGCAAGCAATTGAACCTGGCTTTGAAGGAATCGCAAGTGGCCTTATCCAATTATTGGATCACCCACAAAGAGACAAAAGCACTGGCTGAGGAACTCCCTCAAAACCCTTCTGAACGACTTGCTGAATCAATCGCTGTCCTGGAAAAGACTGTGTCTCACCTGGACCGTCAAATACATGAAGTCGTGCTTACTTCTGGGCTATTACCTTACAAACGAATGTTAGAAGAGGGTTCGCCTTGTCCGCTGTGTGGAGCGACACACCACCCTGCGCCAGTTCAAGGGGAAGAAGAAAAGGAGCCAACAAAACCTTTGGAAGAAAAACGGGAAACCTTGCGCGATCAAATCAGACATTGCCAAATCATTTCCACGGAAGTGAGAAAAATGGAGGATCAGATTCTGTTGCAAGCAGAACGACTGGGTTCCCTGAGGGAGAGCTACCAGAATCATCTTGAAAAGCAAAAAGGGATGACGGCACAATTGGCTGAATGGAACATGAATTTCCAGGAACTGAAAACACAATTATCTGCTCAGGAAAGTCTGGCGGTTGCGATCAATAAAGAACAACATTCGCAACAAGAAGTCCATCAACAGTTGGTAAAATTAGAGTCTAATCTTCAGGAAGGCGGAATTGAACTGCAAATCCTGGAAGCCGAACATGTTGCCTTGCAAAGTCGATTTTCCACATTAAAGGAACAGACTGGTGCCCCTGAATCTCTGGACACCTATCTCAACATGCCCATTTCGGAATTGGACATGCTCGTTAGCCAATTAGAAAGGGAGATCAACGACATTCTCATCGCACATGAAAAGTCACAAGAGAGGATTCGACAAGCAGAAGATCAATGGCGACAAATACAAATCAAACATGACCATGCAAATGAACTTGAATCCAAGCAAAAACTTCATGTGAATGAAGCAAAAGACCAGTTGCTTGTCTTGATCCCAGCACTTGAAGAGGCTGAACTACCAGATTGCCTGGATGAACGTATTCAGCAGGCTTCCGCAAATTTAGCCAGCGACCATCAAATAGCCCGTCAATTGTCCAATCAACTAGCTGTTCTCCAGCAACAAATCCAGGAGACACAAACTCGAGAAATGGAAGCTGCTAACCTTCGGACAGAACTCAATCGAGTCACCCATAAATTAAACAACCTGAAAACGTTGGATTCCCTGTTCCGAGGGCGAGGAATGGTCGACTTTGCAGCTTCTCGTTACTTGCGCCAGATCCTGGAACATGCAAACCAGCGATTTTATAAGATGACTCGCCACAAACTTCGGTTGGAATTGGGTGATGGAAACAGGATCATGGTCAGGGACTATTATCATAGCGGGGCTTTGCGGCTGGTAAAAACTTTGTCCGGTGGGCAATTATTTCAAGCTGCTTTGGCATTGGCCCTGTCCATGTCCGAGCAAATTAGGCAGCACAGACAAGGTGACCGTGATTTCTTTTTCCTGGATGAAGGATTTGGCACACAGGACAGGGATAGCCTGATGGTTGTTTTGGATACGTTGAAAGCATTGCGTGATGAGAACCGGAGTGTCGGGATCATTTCTCATGTGGATGAACTCCAGCAGGAAGTCAATGCATTCTTGAAAATTCGACTCGATCCTGTTCGGGGTAGCATGATTACATCAAGCAATGAATAAGTCATTCTACCCTGCTTATGAATGGCTTACCTTTGGCTGAAATTTTATGACATGGAGGATAAATTGAAGCAAGCGTTAGGGGCTGGCACTTCGATAGATGAAAAAAGTCTGGGTTACCTGTGCAAGGCTTTGGAACGAAATAATCAGAATGGATTTGATTACCTGGAATTCAAATTGGCTCTCCACCAATTGGAAAAAATGGACATTAAAGGGGAGTTAGCTGCGAAATCGGCATTTGCTACGGCCTCTGCATTGGGTGTTGATAAGGGTCATATATTAAACTCCCTAGATCGGTATCTCAACGTCTTGAAAATGGAACGACAAGACTTTGATCGCGCACTAGAATCAGCCATGAAACGGAAGATTGATGCTCGGAAAAAGGAAATTTCTACCCTCCAAAACAAGATCGATGAATTCCGGAAAGAGATTGCACGTATTGAACATGCTATTGCTGAAGGTGAACTTAAGGTTTCGACGGCTTCAGCGGAGATTGAATCGGCTACAAATGATTTGGAAGGAGCCGAAAGAACATTCCGAGAGACATATGATCAGATCATCTCAGCTATCCATGCCGACCGGGATCTGATCCAGAGCATCTCCTGAACGATCATCCATTAAATCACGCAACATTAAATTGCGTGTTTGCTCCATGAGGATGGCATGCGTTGTCGCTGAAGTGGGTACAATAATGCCACTCCATCGTATGTGGAGAATACCTGGCCACAGCCGAAGTGAACTGCCAGATCCATTGCGACGGTGCACATTTTGGAGTGTCATGACAGCGATCGGGATCTGCAATTCTTGAGCGAGACGAAATGCTCCGGAATAAAACACGCCCAAAGGCTGGTTCCCTCTGTTTCTTGTGCCCTCCGGATAAAAGAAGAGGGAATATCCCTCTGAAAAAGATCGTTTCATCCATTCCAGACTTTTTGCACGAGAAGCTGTGCTCGTCCTGTCTACTAAAACACATAACTTTTTAATGACAAATCCGAGGAATGGCACCTTGGTCAATTCCTTCTTGGCCAAATACTTGTACACGTTAGGAAACGCTAATGTGTTGGCCATAAAATCAATGGCTGTGCGGTGGTTACTCACCAAAATATACTGTTGGTTTTTCTCCAGAATCTGACTGTTGTGAACCCGAATTCGGATCCCGACCAAGGTGAAAAACAACCTTGGAAAAACATGATGATTGAACCAGATCACAGGTTTGTACCGATTTGACGGAAGTAAGCCTAAAATGATCAGGTAAAACGGGAAAAAGGCCAGTAAGAGCGAGAAGAAAATCATCAATCCGTAAATTGCCCAAGCTGTTCCAAAAAGTCGACGGAGATGAATCATATGTCTGTCGATGAAGGTTTGATTTCCAGCCCGAGTGTTCTGCCCTCTTCGAGCATCAAACTATATGCAGATTCAAATTGGTTCGGTATCTCCCCGTCAAGGATCGCTTCACGGATACGAGTCTTGATTAATCCAACTTCCCTGCAGGGTCCAAGCTGGAATGTTTCCATGATCATTTCACCTGAGATAGGTGGCTGCCAATTGCGCAATCGATCACTTTCTTCGACCTCTTCCAATTTCTTGCGGAGGTGCACATAGTTTTCAAGATACCTGGTCACCTTCTTTGGATTTTTGGATGTAATGTCTGCTTCACAAAGTGAAAGCAGATCATCCAAATCCTCTCCAGCATCAAAAAGCAACCGGCGAACAGCCGAATCTGTAATATCCTCCTGAGTCAAACTAATTGGCCGCAAGTGCATGCGAACCATTTTTTGAACAAACTTCATCTTATGGTCCAGGGGCAATCTCATCCTTCGAAAAATCTTGACGACCATATTTGCTCCCAACGCATCATGACCATGAAACGTCCAACCGGTTTCAGGTTCAAATCGCTTCGTGGCAGGTTTAGCAATGTCATGTAACAATGCAGACCAGCGCAACCAGAGATCATTCGAATGTCTGGACAAGTTATCGACCACTTGAAGGGTGTGATAGAAATTGTCTTTATGGCCGATACCTTCCTTGAATTCCACCCCTTTCAGATCGACCAATTCAGGTAGAATCAACGAAAGGAGATCTGTATCCATAAGGAGTTTCAAACCAATTGACGGGACGGGTGCCTCCAGAATCTTATTGAGTTCCGTGGTAATTCGCTCCTGGGATACAATACGAATTCGTTCTCTATATCGGCCAATTGCTTCGAGTGTTTCTGGTTCGATTGTAAATCCAAGCTGGGTGGCAAACCGAATTGCCCTCATCATTCGAAGAGGATCATCAGAAAATGTCTTCCCTGGATCCAGGGGTGTTTTCAGGACTTTTTCACTCAGATGAACAATGCCATCAAATGGATCAAGGATTTCCCCAAAATGGGTTGGGCTCAAACTGATTGCAAGGGCATTGATCGTAAAGTCGCGCCGGAATTGATCATCCTCAAGGGTGCCTTCTTCAACTGCTGGTTTGCGCGAATCCTTGCTGTAGGATTCACGACGGGCCCCAACAAACTCAAGTTCACGTCCTTTATGCCGAAACATAGCTGTACCAAACCTCCTGAACACAGTCACATTTGGTTTTGGCGACAGCGCCTCCGCGACGCGTTCGGCTAAGGCAATTCCACTACCCAAGCAAACAATATCAAGGTCCTTGGTATCTCTTCCCAACAGTTTATCTCGGACATAACCACCCACCATATAGGCGGGAGTGCCCATATCTTCAGCTGTTCCTCCGATCATCCTCAGGAGGATCTGTTCATCTTTGTCAATTGGGAAAATCAAATTTATATCCGGTTTTAACCAGGCTGAACGGCATAATCAGCAGAAGAATAATGGTATTCAATCTCCTGCAAAATGGCCAACAAGATAGATAGATCCTCTTCAGTGACCAACCGTGAACGAAAGGTTTTAATTCCTTCCAGGCCTTTGAAATAATTGGTATAATGACGACGCATTTCCAACACACCGAGTTTGGGGCCCTTCCATTCGACCGATCTCAGGAGATGCCTTCTTGCAGCGTCTATCCGCTCTTCCAGGGTAGGTGGCGCCAATCGTTCACCAGTATGCATAAAGTGCTTCATCTCCCTGAAAATCCAGGGATTACCAATGCTCGCTCGACCGATCATAATCCCGTCAATCCCATACCTGTCACGATATTCCATCGCCTTTTCGGGTGTATCAATATCTCCATTTCCAAAAACAGGAATATGGATTCTTGGATTGGCTTTGACATTCGCAATTCGAGACCAATCAGCATTTCCTTTGTACATCTGCTTTCGTGTACGGCCATGGATTGAAATTGCTTTTATGCCTACATCCTGGAGCCGTTCTGCAACTTCCTCAATATATATGGTATCATCATCCCATCCCAATCGTGTCTTTACTGTGACTGGCAGATCAGTCGATTTGACAATTGCCGCTGTGAGCTCGACCATTTTGGGGATATCCTTCAGGATCCCTGCACCAGCCATTTTACAAACAACCTTTTGTACAGGACATCCAAAGTTGATATCTAATATTTCAGGTTTTGCTTCCTCAACGATTTCTGCTGCACGTGTCATGGAATCTAATTCCGCTCCAAAAATCTGAATACCAATCGGCCTCTCCTCCTCGTAGATGTCCAGTTTTTGAACAGATTTAGTGGCATCACGAATCAAACCTTCCACCGAGATAAACTCGGTGTACATCAGATCACAACCTTGTTCTTTGCACAAAGCTCGAAAAGGTGGATCACTGACATCCTCCATGGGTGCCAATAAAAATGGAAACTCGCCTAATTCAATCTCGCCAATCCTGACCATGGATATATTTGGTACAAAAGTACATTGAAGTCTCTCAGTCCACAAATCTTCAAAGGAAACGACGCCAACCAACGATGGTTTTCAGCGGTTGGATATTCTACTATCTTTGCGCTTTCTTACGAACAAAATCATCAGATGATTACCGCTCTTGTCTTCTGTTTTGTGATCGGTTACAGCCTGATTGTATTTGAACATCCACTGCGTCTGGACAAATCCGTTCCAGCTCTTTTGATGGGGTCACTTTGTTGGGCACTCATCTCCTTAGGTCACCTGGATGTAATCACTCACGACCATGCAATTGGTGAAATCGAACCAGTTCTACTCCACCATATCGGCAAAATTGCCGAGATACTCTTGTTCCTGATCGGTGCGATGACTATTGTTGAATTGATCGACTTGCATCGCGGTTTTTCAGTGATCACGGATCGAATTAATACGACGAAAAAGTCGTCCATGCTTTGGATTATACTAATCCTTGCCTTTTTCATGTCGGCTGTATTGGACAACCTGGCATCAACTATCGTACTTGTTTCCTTGTTACGCAAACTTGTACCACAACGAGAAGAACGTCTTTGGTTTGTATCCATGGCTGTCATTGGCGCCAATGCAGGAGGTGCCTGGTCGCCTATTGGGGATGTAACAACGACGATGTTGTGGATCGGGAAAAAAGTCAGTTCCCTGGGTTTGATAGAGCACATCGTGATTCCTTCATTGGTTTGTATCATCATTCCAGGTATTATTGCCATGTTTCTCCCAGCATTTAAAGGGAACATATCACCCAAATCAATTGAAGTAAAACACGAGGGTGACAAGCCATTGCGAACAAGCAAGCTCATCCTGTTCGCCGGTTTAGGCGGATTGATTTTTGTACCTATTTTCAAATCAATCACCCATCTGCCACCCTATATCGGCATCATGTTCAGTTTGGGTATTGTCTGGTTGATTTCTGAATACATACACCCTGGTGAGGATTTCAGTCGGGAAGAAAAAGAAGTGCTAAGTGCAAGGCATGCATTGAGTCGAATTGAAATGAGTAGCATCATATTCTTCCTAGGTATTTTGGCGGCTGTAGCTGCTTTGGAATCCGCTGCCGTCATGGGGCATGGAGGACATATGATCGGATTGTTGAACTATGCAGCTGAAAGACTGGATGCTACTATACCTCACATTGATCTGGTGGTTATTGTCTTAGGCGTCTTTTCCGCAATTATTGATAATGTACCCCTTGTTGCGGCCTCCATGGGCATGTACAGTTTTCCTATGGATGATCGATTGTGGCATTTTATTGCTTATTCCGCAGGGACCGGTGGCAGTATGCTGATTATTGGTTCTGCTGCCGGGGTTGCTGCAATGGGGATGGAACGTATTGATTTCATCTGGTATCTGAAAAATATCAGTTGGATAGCCGCGTTAGGATTTCTGGGTGGTGCTGGTGCATTTATCCTGCTTTCCATGATATTTTGACCTTCCATTTTACAAAATGAGACTTCTTCTCTTTGTTCTTTGTACCAGTGTTATTGTTTCCTGCCAAATGAAGGCTGTTCCAGATGAATTGATCGGAACATGGCAAGCAACATCGCTGCACGTGCTTGATTCCATTTGGCAAGTGGAAGTTGATCCAGTCCAACTGTCAATCGGTAAGGACTTGCAATACAAATTGAATTGGTACGGTGGAGCTGTTGAATCGGGAAAAATTACCATAGATGGGAATTGGATGCATATTATCGCTAATAATGGTTCGGAAAGAAAAATCCGGATTCTCTTCGTCGGAACGGATTCATTGGCTATTAGTGGTCCAATCAACGATCAGCGGACAGAAATCGGATTTGTCCGTATTCCCATTCAGGAGCCAGGATTATGAACAATCTGATCCTGATTTGTTTCCTTATTTGTTCAACATCTTACCTGTACAGCCAGGACATACAATGGTTGAACGGTACAGAGATTGACCTTGGCAAATTGACCGTCCATCAAGACACCACATTTCAATTTCCATTTTTGAATACCACTGGAAAACCAGTTGCTATTGAGACTGTCAGAACAACCTGTGGCTGTACGAATCCTCAGTGGCCAAATGGAATGATTTCACCCGGGGAGAAAGGCCAAATTCAGGTAACGTTCACCCCGAACCGAACTGGTTTTCACAAAAAGAAGGTGAAAGTTTTCATTGTCGGCATGCGCAAGGGATATTCTCTTTGGCTCGAAGCTGAGGCCGAATAATCGACGAATCAGGTTCGTTGGTCGATATTTTTCAATCTTGCATTTCAAGTAGATATGATGAGCCTAAATACGGCCGTTTAGGGAGGTAAATTGCTCTATCTTTGGGGCTTTGGATAAACAACATCTTCATGACTATTCTACTCTTTCTGGTTGTAGGCTATGTGTTATTGAGCTTCAGTCTGTATCAGCTTTTTCCCAAAATGGACAGTGAAGCAGCCAAAGGTCTTATTCCCGGAATAAACTTCAGTACCTGGAGTACACTGATTGGCCGAAAACCGACGTATGCTTTATGGTTGCTTTTCCCCATTGTCAATCTGTTTATTTATGCCGGAATGTGTGTGGACATGGCCAGATCCAACGGAAAGATGTCTTTTCTGGACGCATTCCTTTCTGTTGTCGCCACACCCTTCTACTTTATGCATCTTGCAAAAAATGGAAACTATGGCGGTCCTATACTTGTACAGGAACGCGAATACCATGCAAAACTCAAAGAGGCACGAGAGAAGAATGATCAATATCAGATCAAGAAGCTAGAACATAACAACCCCTTCGTTAAAGGTTGGTTTAGAGAATGGGCCGAAGCCATCATTTTCGCAGTGTTTGCTGCCGCTTTCATCCGGATGTTCCTTATTGAAGCATATGTAATACCGACAAGCTCCATGGAAGGGTCTTTATTGACGGGTGACTTTCTGTTTGTTAGCAAAGCGAATTATGGAATTCGTATACCACAAACTGTTGCCATGATCCCATTGCTCCATAACAGGATCCCTAAAATTGATAGAGAATCTTATTTGACCAACCCATCCCTTCCCTACTTCCGTTTGCCTGGATGGAACAAGGTAAAACGATATGACCCTGTCGTATTCAACTATCCAGAAGGTGATAGCGTAGTCATTACACCCAATCGAACATATAGTTTCCCTGATCTTAGAAGAACAAATAGCCTACCTCCCAATTTTTCTCCATCTATGCTGACAACCCGGCCAATGGACAAAAAGGATCATTATATCAAGCGATGCATTGGCATGCCAGGTGATAGTCTCCAGGTAATCGAGCGCCAGGTATACATCAATGGGCAAAAGGCTGAGAACCCGAAATACATGCAATTCTTGTATCAGGTGTCTTCTACTACGACCCAATTGAATCCACGAAAACTGGATGAATGGGGTGTCAATCTGAACGATGCCAATGGGCAAGCGGGCTATTTCAACCTCAACAATGATCAGGTGGCTAAATTGAAGTCATTGGGGCCAGATATTCAAGTGGAGGTTGTTTCCCGCCAACCTCACCACCCGAACTATCTCTTTCCTAATGATGCTCGTCTCACACAGGGATGGACAGTAGATAATTATGGTCCTGTCTATATTCCAAAGAAAGGAGCAACTGTATCCATTAATCCCCTATCCATTGCACCTTATCGCAGGATTATTGATGTCTACGAGGACAATGATCTGGAAGAACGTGATGGTCAGATCTTTATAAATGGAGTAGTTGCTACGTCATACACATTCAAAATGGATTACTACTGGATGATGGGAGACAACCGTCACAATTCGGAAGATTCAAGGATCTGGGGATTTGTACCCGAAGATCATATTGTTGGTAAGCCCTTATTTATCTGGCTTTCTGCAAAAGAAGGTAACCCATTCAAAGGCATTAGATGGGATCGAGTATTTACCAATGCCAATAAATTCGTTGACTAAACTGGAGTTTTATCTGCTTATCAATTGACGTTGATTGTCAATTTGTAGAGAGACAAATTTGTAAGCAAGAAAGATCAAATTTGGAATAAGGAGTGAATATAGACCCGAAAACCAAGTGATTCCTCGACTTCAAAACTATCCTAAGGCATCCAGAAATAAAAAAGCGGACCGGATCATGTGAAATGATCCGGTCCGCTTTTTTGTTGGGTCAAGAATCTAGTTCTAGATTTGCTTGAGTTCAGAAACCAGATTTGACAAAGATTGCTTGGCATCGCCAAAGAGCATTCTGGTCTTGGGTGCAAAGAACAGTTCATTTTCGATTCCGGCATACCCTTTACCCATAGATCGCTTCATTACGATCACGTTTTCAGCCTTCGTAACCTGAATGATTGGCATGCCATAAATGGGACTGGCCGGGTCATTTTCAGCCGCAGGATTGACGACATCGTTTGCACCAATAATAATAGCTACGTCCGTATTTGGCATTAAATCATTGGCTTCTTCCATTTCCAACAACTTTGGATAGGGTACGTCAGCCTCAGCCAGAAGGACATTCATATGTCCAGGCATCCGACCTGCAACAGGGTGAATTGCATAATACACTTCGACACCTTTCTCCTCCATCAGCTTTTCGAAATCATGGCACGTATGTTGGGCTTGAGCGACAGCCAGTCCATAACCCGGGATAATCGCCACCCGACGTGCATATGCACATAAAATTGCTGCATCAGTACACTGAATCTCACGAACAGATTGGTCTCCAAGCTCACGAGGCCCAGCTGTTCCACCGCCGCCAAACGCTCCAATCAGAACGTTCAGTAGTGATCTATTCATGGCCTTACACATGAGAATGGTCAGGATGGTTCCAGCGGAACCGACAAGAATACCACCTGTAAGCATCACTTGATTGCTGTACAAGAATCCACCAAAGGCAGCAGCCATACCCGTGAAGGAGTTCAGTAAAGAAATCACAACTGGCATATCCGCACCGCCGATCGGCATGACAAAGAACACGCCATAGACTAATGAAAGTATGAGTGTCGCCCAAAGCCACGTAGGATTGGCAGGATCCATCACACCCAAAATAACCAGGATGACGATGATAGCCAGAATAAAAAGATTTAGAATACGCAACCAATTGGCCCGAATATCCTTGATCCGATCGTCCAATTTGCCATACGCAATCATGCTGCCTGCAAATGAGATACTTCCTATGACCAGTCCAAGATAAATCACAAGAATTAACCAGAAATCCTGGTTGTGATGCTCATGATATTCAACTACGGAAATAATTGCTGCACAGGCACCTCCCATACCATTGAAGAGTGAAACCATTTGGGGCATAGCGGTCATCTTTACCTTCATGGCAAGAAGATAGCCGACGACAGTACCTATGGCCATCGCCAACAAGATCCAGGGAATATTTCCGATAGATCCGCCTTCACCATTCTTGTGAAGAACAAGGGTACCAATGATTGCAATACCCATACCGATAGCGGCATATAGATTTCCTCGTTTTGCCGTATCTGGATTGCTCAGCATCTTTAATCCAAGGATAAAAGACAGGGATCCAATGAGATAGGCTATTTCTAACCAAAACATATGTCAGGTGATTCGTGTGTGAGAGGAATGGGTTATTTCTTGCGTTTGAACATGGCCAGCATGCGGTTAGTGACCACAAAGCCACCGACAACATTCAATGTGCCAAGAATCACAGCTAAAAAACCCAGAGTCAATGACAAATAATCATCAGGTGAAGCATGTCCCATCACGATGATTGCACCAATAATGACCACACCATGAATAGCATTGGCACCGGACATCAAAGGCGTGTGAAGGACTGCAGGCACATTGCTGATGACTTCAATTCCCAAAAAGATGGAAAGGATGATTACGTAGATGAAATCTCGGTAATCCAGAAAAAATTGGGCAAAATCCTGCCACATGATCGACTTGTTTAACGATTCAAGATCTGTTTCAAACGCGTATTGACCAGTTCACCAGCATTATTCAGGCAGGTGCCAGCCACAATATCATCATCAAAATTGAGTGCGAGTTCGCCTTCCTTTATTATGAGTGTTGCAAAGTTGATCAGGTTTTTACTGATCAATTTGCTAGCATCAGCACCCATAGTGGACGGAATATCGCTGTATCCGAGGATGGTTATGCCATTTACCACAATAGTTTCACCATTCTTTGTATGGGCACAATTACCTCCCGAAGAGGCTGCAAGATCGACAACCACAGAACCGGGGATCATTCGTGCAATCGTTGCTTCTGTAACTAGTAGAGGTGCTTTGCGACCTGGAATTTGCGCTGTACATATCACCACATCCGCTTTTGCAGCATGATCAGCAATCAACTCAGCTTGCCGTTGTTTGTATTCATCCGTCTGTTCTACAGCGTATCCTCCAGCTTTGGTATCATCCGTAGCACCTTCAACAGCAACAAATTTAGCACCCAGACTTTCGACTTCTTCCCTGGCTGCAGTCCGCACGTCGAATGCTTCAACAACTGCTCCTAACCGTCGACCTGTGGCAATAGCCTGTAAACCAGCAACTCCAGCACCAAGCACAAGGACTTTTGCTGGTTTTATCGAACCAGCCGCCGTCATTGACATGGGAAACATGTGTGGAAGATGAGTGGCACTCAAGAGGACAGCTTTGTACCCTGACAACATAGCCATTGAAGACAGGACATCCATGGATTGAGCACGAGTAGTTCGTGGGATCAATTCAAGACTGAATGTGGTCAATCCTTTTGACTCAAATCGATCAATGACCGAGTTGTCTTGAAGAGGATTGAATTGACCGATCAGGACAACACTTTTTTTCATTGCAGCCAGTTCCTCATCTGAAGGTGTCTGGATACATAAAATAAGGTCCGATTGTTTGAGGATTTCTGATCGTTGAGAAGTTTTACCTCCTTGATCGACATATGCCTGGTCGGTATGGTGTGAAGCCAATCCGGCTCCAGCTTCGACGAGAATATGTTCAACGCCCATCTTTTTTAGGGCGGCTAAATCACCGGGAATGACCGAAACTCGGTTTTCTCCCTCCTTGAGTATTCCTACTACCATGAATTGGGGCTATAAAGAACGGCCGAAGATAGCCTAAACAGGTGAATTGTAAAAACAAAAGGTCTCCGAAAATCGGAGACCTTTTAAAGCCTTTAGCTTGTCCAGGGCATGGAGGAGTATTCTTTCTTGAAACTGTATTTCAATAAATCATGAGTTGTCACAATACCCTTCAATTCACCTCCCGTCACTATTGGGATCGCATGGAACAAATGAGCGAGGAATATTTCTGCTGCAGTACCAATATGATCAGAAGGCTCCAGAGTAGCCAATTTTTTAGTCATGATCTCCTTAACCTTCACATCCTTGTATTCAGACCGTGGTTGTGTTAATTTGAATAAGTCATATGTGGTGATCAAACCAACCAGCTTCTTTCCATCCAGAACTGGCAAGTGATGAAACCTTCGCGTCGTGAGAAGCTCGTGTGCCTTGGCCAGATTTTCCTCAGGACCAATGGTAATCAGTTCTGTGGTCATTATCGTCGAAAGTGGTTCATTCATCATAAATCCTGATTTTGGCTTAAGATAGGAATTTTCATATTTCTACAAGGCATATCAGTTCTATTTATTGGTTAATTTCACCTGAAATCAAGACGCCTGAATGTCAAGCAATTCCCTACTGGTCACTATATTAAAGGCCATATTCTGTTTTTTCAGCATTTTCATGATGCTGCCAAACTTATTTGCCCAGCGGCCATCGACCAATATTTATTTGTTCGATTTGAATCTGGCAACATCAACCAACACCTTGTCTCATCCTCGCATGCTGACAGGATTCAACAAGGATGGCTATAACAATCAACCTGCTTTTTTTCAACCGGATGAGCTCTGGTTTACTTCTGACTATCAAGACACTACCCAAACTGATATCTGGTCACTTCATTTGGATACAGGAAAACGCAGGCAAATAACAAAGACGAAAGCCAGCGAATACAGTCCGACACCAATGTTTGGAGGGAAACATTTCAGTACAGTTGTTGTCGAAACAGATGGAAACGACACCCAGCGATTGTGGCAATATCCCATGACGGCAGGCAGCCTGCCCACACCCTTATTTCCTGATGTAACCGGGGTTGGATATCATTGTTGGCTTTCTAAAGACAGTGCTGCGCTCTTTATTGTCGGTGAGCCACACCGCCTGGATTTTGCATCAAATTCCCATGATCAATCCACCTTTTTTGTCTCTCGAATAGGTCGATGTTTGATTCGAGATCCCCAAGGCAGACTCCTATTCCTTCAAAAGGTCACTGAAACAGATTGGTATATCAAACAGTACGACCCCGCCTTTGAACGAACTGAAATAATCGTTAAGTCGAGATCTGGAGCAGAAGATTTTTGCCTGCTCCCCGATGGAAGCCTGCTTATGGCCGAGGGTTCTATCATTTACCGATATCATCCATCCAAAGACATTACCTGGCGGATTTTTGCTGACCTCTCAGCTTATGGCTTAATGAATATCACGCGTTTGGCAAACCAGGAGAGTCGTCAGATAGCAATTGTCAACCAACCTGTCATTCGATGAAGAATCTGATCTTGTACACCCTTCTTATTTCCTGCATTGCCCAAATGAATGCACAGACATTCAATGAAGAGATTCTGGCCTACAGGGAGGCATTCAAAAAAGAGATGCTCGAAGATGAACGGGCACCGCTAGAACAAGATGATTTTCAATTTTTACGGTGGTTTATACCAAATGACTCATTTAAAGTCAAGTGCCAATTCACCAGGTTAACCAATCAAGAGCCCATCGACGTACCTACCTCCAGTGGTCGAATCAAGTCATTCCAGGATGTCGGGGTATTGACGTTTGTCTTGATGAATACAGTTTGTACGTTGCACGTTTATCAAAACAACACACTAGCACATTTACCCGAACTCCAAGATCATCTCTTTCTTCCGTTTACTGACCCAACTAATGGTGTAGAGTCATATGGAGGAGGCCGATATATTGATTTATCGCGACAAGCTCTGAACGAGGATGTCATCTGGATTGATTTCAATCTGGCTTACAACCCATGGTGTGCCTATAGTGATGGTTATAATTGTCCAATACCTCCTCGTGAGAATAGTTTAACTGTCCCTATTTATGTTGGAGAGCGAATGTATACTGGGCCCCATAAGTCCAGAGAGCATTGATGAACCATTCAGTAGTAGATATGATGGGGCGGACGGTTGTCATGCCGCGGATACCTCAGCGTATCATATCTCTGGTACCGTCCCAAACTGAATTTCTCTTTTCATTGGGACTTGCAGATCGAATAGTCGGTGTCACAAAGTTTTGTGTCCATCCAGAAGATGCGCGCAAAACGGCTATTGTTATCGGAGGTACAAAACAACTTGATGTCGATCGATTGCTTCTTTTGAAACCAGACTTGGTCATTGGTAATAAGGAGGAAAATGATGCTGATTCAATCCACGCACTTGAAGCTCATGTTCCAGTTTGGATGTCAGACATCTATACATTAGCCGACGCTTATCATATGATGGAGCAAATTGGAGCACTTGTGCAAAAACGAATGTTGGCAAATCAAATCGTACATGAAATCAAGGTGGCCTGTGACCAATGGTTAGCAGATCAGCCCAAGGAACGGCGGACAGCACTTTACCTCATTTGGGCCAACCCCTGGATGGCAGCTGCTAAATCAACATTTATAGATTCTATGATGGACTTTGCTGGTACGGTCAATGTGCTTGATCAGTATACACGATATCCAATGCTAGTGCCTGCTGAATTGAAGGCACTAGCTCCAGACCTGATCATGCTCAGCTCAGAACCATATCCTTTCCAGACAAAACATAAAGATGAACTCCGTATTCTACTGCCTGTGTCTACTATTGTCGATGTAGATGGAGAGATGTTTTCCTGGTACGGCAGTAGATTGGCGTTCGTACCAGACTATTTCAGAACATTGACACTCCCTCGTCGTTCTTGAAATCATAACTTTTTCTTTCTTCAAACGTTCGCTTTCGGATGAGAGGCTATTTTTGACGAATCAATTGGGTCATTTTTCACACTTCTGGATTATCTTTCTTCTATGAAGCCATTGCACCTTCGACAAACCGCATTTCTTGTCCTGTTCCTCTGTTTTTCGACAATGCTTCAGGCTTATTCAGAAATGCACAACGAATCAGATCCTGGGGTGGAATCCAGAATTATCTGGATGAAGGCTGGCACATCTGAATATGATCTTCGTGCCTTATTGAGTCAGGATATCACCTCTGAAGTATCAATTCGGTCTCTTGGATTTGATCTTTACAGTATTCGCGGGACTGGCACATCATTTACCAAAGCTTTGGAAATCCTTGCTCAGTCACCTGTAGTCCGACATATAGGATTGAATTATGAGGCCCAACTTCGAAATAAAATACCCAATGACCCTGAATACAGTCAACAAGAATATCATCAATTACTCGGTTCCGAACGAGCATGGGATATTTCAACAGGTGGCCAAAGTCCCAATGGGTATAAGATCGTAGTCGCTATTATGGACGCCGGTTTCGATGGAACACATGAAGACATTCAACCGAATGTGTGGATAAATCCATTGGAAATACCTGGTGATAATCTTGACAATGATCTGAATGGCTTTATCGATGATTATAGTGGTTACAACCCTCGATTGAATAATGGCCTTGTTCCCGTTCATCATCATGGACATTCTGTCAGTGGCTATATTGGGGCTAAAGGTGACAACGAACTTGGTATTGCAGGATTGAATTGGGACGTTCAAATGATGTTGATAGGTCCAACGACCTATGCAGATGAATTTATTGCTGGTTTCCGGTTTGTTTATGACTGGAGAAAACGCTTCAACGAAAGTGGCGGACTGGATGGGGCATATATTGTTTCATTGAATTTGTCACTAGGGTTTGACAGTGTTTTCCCTGAAGATCTCCCGTGGATGTGCCCGCTGGTGGACAGTTTGGGATCCGTTGGTGTGATCATAGTTGGAGCAGCCCCCAACCAGGCGGTAGACATTGGGAATGTGGGAGATATGCCTTGTTTATGTGGATCACAACATCAAATTTGTGTGACAAACACGACGATTGACGACGATTTGGTATCAAATGCAGGCTACAGTAAACAATATATCCACCTGAGTGCTCCGGGTTATAATTCATACACTGTCAAGTTGAACAGTCAAAATAACTATGGTGTATTTTCAGGCACATCTGCTGCAACGCCAATGGTAACAGGGGCTATTGGATTACTTGCAAGTATGCCCTGTTCGCTTATGAATGAACGGATATTCTCTGATCCAGCCGCTGCTTCTGAGCTTTTGCGATCTGCTGTTTTGGAAGGAACAGAAGAAATTGATTTCCTTAAAAACATCACAGTAACAGGTGGCCGCCTTTCGTTATGGAATGATGAGGGAGGTGGAGCTGTCAATGCGTTGGCCGGACTCTGTGGCAGTAAGGAAGGTAATTTGACAATACTAACTGCTCAACCTGTTCCAGTCGATCTGGAGTTGACGTTGTGTTTTCGGAGTCTGGGAGGTGAAACCTTTCCGATTCGGGTGTTTAACGCAGTTGGTCAGTTAGTTTGGGAAAAGATGTATACTTCAATTGCCTTTTCGGATAAACAGCAGGTCATCCCAACCTGGGCTTGGTCGCCAGGTCTTTACGTTGTTGTCGTTGGAGAAAAGGATCATTGTGACAGCATGAAAATAATCGTTCAACATTAATTTTCAGATACTATTGGCCAATCCATGCCAACTATGTATCTTTGCACTCGCAATTTTATGACCTCGATCCATGAACGCATGATCGATTCGTAGCATTGTGATTTGAAAACTGAGGCTTCGTAGCTTAATTGGATAGAGCACCTGACTACGGATCAGGAGGTTGAAGGTTCGAGTCCTTCCGAAGTCACTAGGCACGAGATTTGTAATACACCAAGACATGTCCAAGATCTGTCAACTTACTGGAAAGAGACCTGTTACAGGTAACCACGTTTCCCACTCAAACCGGAAGACGAAGCGACGCTTTGTTCCGAACATTCAGAAGAAACGTGTATTTGTTCCTGAATTGGGTGATTTTATCACCTTGAAGGTCAGCGCAAAAGCCCTACGCACAATTAATAAATTGGGGGCCTATTCTTACATTAAAAAGCTGGAAGCCAGTGGCGTAGACACAGGCATCAAGCTGTAATCCCAATAGATCATGGCCAAGAAATCAAAAGGTAACCGGAACCAGATCATTCTGGAATGTACCGAACACAAGACGACGGGTATGCCCGGCACAAGTCGGTATATCACCCAAAAGAACAGGAAAAACACACCTGATCGTTTGGAGTTGAAGAAGTATAACCCTATCCTGAAAAAGGTCACCGTTCATCGGGAGATCAAATAATTATTAACCCATAAAGTAGCTCACCCATGGCAAAGGTTTCTAAAAACGCACGGGTAGCCCAACGGGCGGCCAACGCAGGATCCGGTAAGGATTTTGTAAAAGTGGTTAAAAGTGTCAAAGATCCGGTTACCGGAAAGTATACATACAAGGAATTGATGATCCACAAAGACAAGGTTGCTGATTTCTTCGCTGAGAAGAAGTAGTCACCACCTCAATCACTTGTTTCTCAGAAAAGGCTTTTCTTCACGGAAAGCCTTTTCTGTTTCCCCAAACCTCCACATATGAGTTTTTTCAAGAAGTTATTTACCCGGGAGAAAAAGGAAGATCTGGACCAGGGTCTCGAAAAAACCAAATCCAGTTTCTTTGAAAAGATAACTAAAGCGATTGCGGGAAAATCGCAGGTCGATATCAATGTCCTGGATGAGATTGAGGCTGCCCTTGTCTCCTCTGATATTGGTTTGGACACCGTAATCAAGATCATCGATCGACTGGAAACGCGAGTTTCCAAGGAAAAATACGCCAACGAAGCCGAGGTTTATCAAATGTTGCAAGATGAAATCGCAACATTACTTGAAGAAAACAAGACAACTGATCTCCCTGATTTTATCATTCCGGAAGGGGCCAAACCGTATGTCATTATGGTCGTCGGCGTCAATGGCGTTGGCAAAACGACTACCATCGGCAAGTTGGCTTATCAATTCATACAACGTGGTCACAAAGTCCTGTTGGGTGCTGGGGACACATTCCGTGCCGCAGCTGTCGACCAATTGCAGATTTGGTCTGAACGATCTGGTGCAGATTTTTTCAGTAAAGGCATGAATACCGATCCCGCTGCTGTGGCGTATGAAGCGACCGCAAAAGGAATGAAAGAGGGATATGACGTGGTCATTATCGATACAGCCGGAAGACTCCATACCAAGATCAACCTGATGAATGAGTTGACCAAAATTCGCAGATCGATTGGCAAAGCATTGGATGGTGCACCACATGATGTTGTTCTTGTACTGGATGCGACGACGGGTCAGAATGCCATCGAACAATGCAAGCAATTCATGGCCGCTACTGAAGTCCAATCACTTGCTTTGACCAAACTTGATGGCACGGCAAAAGGAGGTGTTGCTCTGGGCATCAGTGACCAGTTTCAGATCCCGATCAAATACATCGGGCTGGGCGAATCCATGGAACAATTGCAGGTATTCAATCGTCGGGCCTTTGTCGAATCGCTGTTTCAGCGCTGATATATTCCGGTTCAGCACTTCGAACCCTTGTCCAGGACAGCGAAATTTTCGTTCTTGGGATCAAATCGAAGAAGAATACCAACACAACCTACAACACTTATGCGTTACCGTTCCCTCTACACTCTGCTCGGGGTATTATTTTGTACTGTCTTATTTCTGAGTAATTCGTCCAATCCACCAAACGCGCGAACTGGTGCGCCCGGGGATGACGGCACATGCGCTACAGGATGCCATGGTGGCGGCAGCTATCAAGGAAACTTAAGTATCTCAGGGATACCGACGAATATTCAAGCTGGCCAAACCTACACTGTCACCCTGACAGCGACGGCAACTGTTGGCAGTCCTGTTGTAGGAGGATTTCAAATCCTGGCTTTGGATGAATCAAATTCGAACGTCGGTGATATGATCGTCACCAATGGAGCTGAGACTGGAACCAACTCCCAGGGTGGCCGTGAATACATGGAGCACCGCGGTGCGAAAAACTACTCGGGCAACTCTGTATCCTGGACATTTGACTGGCAGGCACCAAATGGCCCAAACGATGAAAATATTACCTTTTGGTTCGTTTCCGTTATGGCCAATAATAACGGCCAGAATAGTGGGGATAATGTCTTGATGCAAACCCAGACAGGAACCATTTTTGGTGCGCCGGATCCACTTTTCATTAATCTGGATACCAAAATGGATGTCAGTTGCTTTGGTGGGAATGACGGCACAGCTACAGTCTCAACTACCGGAGGAACTCCACCTGTAACAGTCAACTGGTCAAATGGACAATCCGGTCCAACAGCAATTAATTTGACAGCAGGTACTTACACAGCAACCGCAATGGATGCACTTGGCGTAACTGCGAATATCATGGTCACAATTAGCCAACCTTCACAACTATTCCTGAATATCGTGTCTGAGTCACCTTTGACATGTACCAGTTCCGCCAGCATCACTGTGGATGGACAAGGAGGAACCCCAGGGTATTCCTACCTCTGGAGTACAGGCACTCCGGGACCAACTGAAATTCTGGATAATGCAAATACTGTTACCGTGTCCGTCACAGACAGTAAAGGTTGTGTTGCTTCTATTGATATAACACCAGAAGTAAATATAAATCCACCATCAATATCTGTTTCTGGAGGTGTACTTACATGTAATGAACCATCAATTACACTTCAATTGACAGCAAACAGCCCCTGTGGAATATTTACGTACGAATGGACTGACCCCGGAGGAAATTTTTTCTCCAGCGATTCAGCGCCATCTGTTGTTTCTCCAGGAATCTATACTGTAGTTGTTACTGATGTTTGCAATGGTTGTACGGAAAGTGCATCAGCAACTGTTACGATAGATAATGCCGTTCCATCGATCTCACTTAACGGTTCTTTAGACACAATTACTTGCTTGCAGCCAATTATTGAAATTGATTTGGAAGTCCTGGCGAATGTGACTTATTCATGGTCCACAGTGAATGGCACAATAGAATATGGAAAGAATGAGGCAATTGTCGGAGTTAGTCAAGGGGCAATCTACACCGTTATTCTGACCAATACGATCAATGGTTGTACCAATACCCTTGATTTTCAAGTTGAGGAAATCAATGCCTTACTTGGTACAATTGATAGTACAGCAATGCCATTGTGTTTCGGACAACCCAATGGATACGCTAAACTAAGTTCAAACGGTGGTTTGCCACCACTTGTCTTCCTGTGGCCAGACAGTAGCCTCTTGCAAATCCGAAATGACCTGGCAGCTGGAACTTATTCTGTTGCTCTCTCTGATAGTCTAGGCTGCGTTGATACACTCGTTGTCATCATCGGTCAACCTACTCCTCTATTGGCTAATATTGGTTCAATGGCTGAGAGTGGCCTTGGTTCCAATGATGGAGCAGCGTGGGTGGCCCCTACAGGTGGTACTCCAGGTTATACTGTTTTGTGGGGAAATGGCGAAACGACAGACACAATATCCCCACTTGCACCTGGAACATACTTCGCGACAGTTACAGATCAAAATGGCTGTACCATTATCAAAAGCACTACGGTGCAGGCTTTTGGTTGTGCATTGGTTGGCGTTTCCACAACTAATTCTATCATATGTTTTGGCGACTCAACTGGCTCTGTTACCGTTTCATGGATGAATGAGAATGGGAATGTCATGATTGAGTGGTCCACCGGGGACACTACAGCGCAAGTCGATAATTTGCCAGCAGGTGAATATATTGTCAACCTCACAGATGAAGGGAATTGTACTTTTTCGGATACAGTCATCATCGATCAGGCTCCTGAAATCATCATACTCGTTGACTCCATCCACCATACTTCTGGGATGGGAGCTACCGATGGCTCCATTTATATTTCAGTTAGTGGCGGATCAAACTCATTCACATACGTTTGGTTATACAATGGACTTGAAGTGGGATCAACAAAGGATTTGATGGATGTAGGAGCAGGAAGTTACACGGTACAAGTAACGGATGGCGATGGATGTATTGTTTCATTGACAGAAATCGAAATCCAGGATCCATCATCTTTGAATAAACCTTCCTGGTCAGATCAGGTTGATGTGTTCCCCGTACCAATGAAGGACATAATTCAGATACATTTGCCTAAAGACGGCAATTATACATTACGCCTACTTGACAGTCGTGGTACGATTCAACAATCCATCACCAATCAGACAGTCAATTCGAGCATTCCTGTTCAACACCTCCCACAAGGTGCCTATTGGCTCGTCATTCAGGATGTTAATGGCGCATTTATTGTACGCTCTCTTATCAAGTAACACGCTTTTCATTACATAAAACAGCAAAAGGCCCGGTCGATGACTGGGCCTTTTCTGTTTCTTCAGTAAGAAGAATCCACACTACAAGGAATTCGATCCAATGTGCTGATGGATAGATTAATCCAATTTTAAAACCTGTAAGAAGGTCTTTTGCGGCACTTCTACTGTTCCAATCTGACGCATCTTCTTTTTCCCCTCCTTTTGCTTCTCCAAAAGTTTGCGTTTACGTGAGATATCACCACCATAACATTTGGCAGTCACATCTTTACGCATGGCGGAGATGGTTTCCCTGGCAATAATCTTGGCTCCGATTGCCGCCTGTATAGCAATAACGAACTGCTGACGAGGCAACAGCTCCTTCAGCTTTTTACAAATCTTCCGACCAATATACTCTGCTTTACTGCGGTGAACCAATGCCGAAAGCGCATCGACATCTTCCATATTCAACTTGAGATCCAGCTTCACCAGGTCTGCTTGTCGATAATCCAGTGGATGGTAATCAAAGGAGGCATATCCTTTGGAGACGGATTTCAGTCTGTCGTAAAAATCAAAGACGATCTCTGCTAAGGGCAATTCAAACGTCAGTTCGACTCGCTCCTGGGTGAGATAGGTTTGTTTCTTTAGAATACCCCGTTTTTCAAGACAAAGCGTCATGATAGCCCCGATAAATTCCGGCTTGGAGATGATCTGAGCATGGATATAGGGTTCCTCCACAAATTTCATTGTGGTTGGATCTGGTAGCTCACTGGGCGTATTGACCAGGATTCGTTCGCCCTTCATCGATGTCGCATAATAGGATACGTTGGGGACCGTAGTAATTACTTCCTGGTTAAATTCTCTTGACAACCGTTCCTGAACGATTTCCAAATGCAACATTCCAAGGAACCCACAACGGAAACCGAAGCCGAGAGCTGTTGAAGTTTCGGGTTCGAAGACCAAGGAAGCGTCATTTAACTGAAGTTTTTCGAGTGCTTCCCGAAGATCTTCAAAATCGTCATTGTCAATCGGGAACACGCCGGCAAAGACCATGGGTTTGACCAATTGAAATCCAGTCAAGGCTTTGTCACAAGGCCTGTTGACATGTGTGATCGTATCCCCTACTTTAATTTCTCTGGACGTCTTGACTCCTGTCATGACGTAGCCTACATTGCCGGCTCTCAATTCGTCGCAAGGCGAATAGTCCATTTTCAAGACACCGATCTCATCTGCTGAATAGTCATTGTCTGTGTTGACAAAATGGATCTTGTCGCCTTTTTTCAACGTGCCATTCATGATCCTGACGTTGGCAACAACACCTCGGAATGAGTTGAAAATAGAATCAAAAATCAGTGCTTGCAGTGGTGCTTCTTCGTCTCCAGTCGGAGCAGGAATTTTATCGACAATGGCTGTAAGAATATCATCGACACCTTTGCCCGTCTTACCACTCGCCATGATGACATCTTCCTTGTCACAGCCAATTAAATCCACAATTTGATCGACGACCTCTTCGATCATGGCATTGTCCATATCGATCTTGTTAATCACTGGAATTATCTCCAGGTCATGTTCCAAAGCCAGATACAGATTGGAGATTGTCTGCGCCTGAATACCCTGGGTTGCATCGACTAACAATAAGGCACCTTCACAGGCGGCAATCGATCGAGAGACCTCGTAGGAAAAATCCACGTGACCGGGCGTGTCGATCAGATTCAGTATGTACTTTTCCCCATCCGTATGGTTATATTCCATCTGGATAGCGTGGCTTTTGATCGTTATTCCCATCTCCCGTTCCAGATCCATATTGTCCAGTGTTTGAGCGACCAGATTCCGATCAGAAATCGTGTGGGTAGATTGTAGTAAACGATCGGATAAGGTA
>JAHEAU010000015.1 GCA_024642625.1 Lewinellaceae bacterium | reverse complement strand
GAGGGTCAAAAGATGGATCGTAATATTGGGTTTGACCTTCAAAATAGCCGAGTGCGTCATCGAAATAAGTTTCGTCCATGCCGTTTTCAAGCAACTTGCCGACAACATTTACGGCGTTAACAAGGTCCTCGTCGGCTGATTGAATACTGTTCAACGCACCCATCGTCAATGTTTCTGTCTTGAGGTGCTTTTTTAATAGCGCCTCCGATTCAAGAAATGTTGTTTTTAAATCTTGATAGTAAGTCAAGTTCTTTTTTGCCTTTTCAAAGGCTTCATTGACTGTCTTCCCAAGATTCTGGTATAACTCATATTCCTTCTTCTCCTTCTTCTTCAGCGTTGCTGGATTGACGTTTTTGTATTTTTTGTCATAATGTGCATACAACCGCGTCACTTCCAATGCATCACCGCCAATATTTTCACCATTGGGATTGCCAATGAAATTCCACCCATAGACATCATCGATGTAACCATTTTTATCGTCATCGATACCATTTCCAGCTATTTCACCTGGATTAACCCACATGATATCATCCAAATCTTCATGAAATGGATCGACACCACCATCAATGACAGCGACAATGACCGGGGAGGCTTTCTTTCCTTTGAGAAGAGTCTGGTAGGCACGTTCTGTACTGACTCCAGGGACACCATCTTGTTTCCAATCGAGATTGAACCAGTTTTCTGGGGCTTTCTTGGCAGATTGGGCATTTGTCCATGCAGGAAAGCTGATGAACAGGATAAATGACCACACAATGATACGTTTCATAAAGGCAGAGTTTTTTCGAGGATGCGAATGTACGACCTTCAAAGGATAAGAGCAGTCCATAGGCATAGCCTTAACAGTCCCTTAAAGATGTTCATCAATCAATACGATTTCTGAAGGTTCAATATTCTTCCTCGGAGTCTACATTATGATTATCCTCTTCTCCGGGTTCTTCGAAGTTGTCGGAATCATCATTGTTGTCAAAGTCCTCATCTTCTCCAAAGTCCTCACGAAGATTACCAGATGCATCATAATCATCGTCTTCAGCAATGATTTGGCGGGCCTCCTGGATAGTCATACGGACGAGATAATAGATCTCTTCTGTATCGAAAGGTAAGGCTGAAACCTTTTTCCCTTCCATATTGGTATAACTGATCAAATGCTGTGCAAACCCGCGTGGGTACTGCAATTTGATCCTATTCAGAATGTCCTCTGGGAGGTTCTCGTAATCTTTTACGATCCTTTTTTTTGGGTTCATAAGCCGGAATTCCGTCTTGTCAACAATTTGGTGTTCGGGGGTAAATTTATTTTCATTGTTCGTTATTTTCACCCTAGAAGCATCTTTCCTTGAAAAAAAGTTCAATTCAACCCTTAAAATCAAGTTTACATGCAGGTTCATTTTATAAAATTGGACCATCCATTTCGATAAGATACGATATCCTGACCACTCGCGTTTGGAACTGAAGGGTTGTATCTTTAGCCAAGAAAATTTGTGGTGATGGAGTCGGAGTCTATTGGGAAAACAGGCCAGGAGCCCAGATATGCTTTTCAGGATCTGAAAACGTATTCGGATACAGAATGGCTGGCAGACAATCGTAAGCGGTATCGTCAGGTCTTTGATGAAGCAGAGGTTTCTTATATCTATGCCGAACTTAGTCTTATCAATAAAGCCTACGATGGGGAGGATTGGGATGCAACTGTCGAACTCAAATGCTACAGAGCTGAGAAACGGTCCAAAGAAATTTGTCACCTTGTCCTTCAACGTAAGATTTCTTCCACAAGTCCAGTCGCATTTATTCGAGAGGGGTGGGGCAATAAGAAAATTGGCGTTTTTTGGAAATCAGGTGCATATCTCTGGGAGGCTTGGGTGGATGGTGAAAAAGTCGGTACACGATACTTTTATGTCCAAAGTGCAGGACAACGACCAGTAGATATTCCGGACGATTATATTGCGCTGCAGTCCGTTAAACTTTATGAGGCCTCTGTTGAAGACCAGCTCGAGGATGAGCGGACGTATCTGAGTGAATTGAGCTATACAGATACGCGATATGTCTATCTGGATCTCGAATTTATGAATCAGGTGCCCGATGCAACTTGGCATATGGAGCTGATTACCAGATTCTTCAATGAGAGTAGGGAGCTAAAAGGACAGGTCGTAAAATTGATGAAAATCAGCCCCGATCAGTCGACAATCCGACTTTCAGTTGGGTGGGGCACGTCCTCCAAAGGATCCTGGCGTGAAGGCACCTATTCAGCTGAATTGGTCTTCATGGATCGGTTGGTTGCTACAGTCCATATTCCATTTGGATTTGAACATGAACAGGGATTCCCATTGGTGTGGTTGCCAGGACAAAAGGAGGCCAGGATACTGGGTAAGCCCAAACCAAATGAAGAAGGTTTAGTCGAAGTTCTAGCAAGATTAGATCAACTGGAGGGTCTTGCACAAGTCAAACAGCAAGTACGTGATCATGCGTTATACATGGAATTCCTTCGCTTGCGAGAACAACGAGGCTTTATTGAACGGGATCCTGTTCAGATGCATGCCGTTTTTAAAGGTAATCCAGGTACAGGAAAAACGACTGTTGCCGGAATGATGGGTGCCATTTATTTTCAACTTGGTTTGTTGACGAAGGGTCATGTTCACTCTGTAGACCGTGCAGATTTGGTAGGGGAATATATCGGTCAAACAGCCCCTAAGGTCAAACATGCATTGGAACAAGCCAGAGGTGGTGTTCTGTTGATAGATGAAGCTTATGCTCTGGCTCGAACGAATGACGATGCAAAGGATTTTGGACGAGAGGTGATCGAGATTCTAGTCAAGGAAATGTCAGATGGTCCAGGTGATCTTGCCGTGATAGCCGCAGGTTACCCTTCTGAAATGGACCATTTTATAACGAGCAATCCAGGTCTGCGATCACGATTTAAAATGGTATTAGATTTTCCGGATTATCAACCGGATGAATTGCAAAATATTGCTGCTTTGGCCGCTGAACATATGGAGGTCGTTCCAACTGAGGAGGCATATCGTCTATTGGGGCAGTTGATTGTCAGAGCTTATCGCGACCGCGACAAGACGTTCGGAAACGCCAGGTATGTTTATGACTTGATCGAACGTTCGAAAATTCAACTTGGATTGCGTGTGATGCGTGCTGAATTTCAAAATGAGATACCCAAAGAAACATTATCTGTTATTCTTCCCGAGGATGTCCTGCTGGCGACAAATCCGGCATCTCAGGTTGCCGTTCGTCTTCCAGTGGATGAAGAGCTGCTCGCTGAAGCATTACACGAACTCGAACTGTTGATTGGGTTGTCTACGATTAAGAAGGAAATTCATGATCTGGTCTTGTTGATCAAATATGAATTAACTAAAATGGATAAACGGACTGAACCGTTTTCAATGCATACTATATTTATTGGCAACCCGGGCACTGGCAAAACCACCATAGCCCGCATCCTGGCGAAAGTGTATAAGGCTCTCGGTTTATTGGATCGAGGGCATGTTGTCGAAACAGATCGTGCTGGACTGGTGGCTGGATACGTCGGTCAAACAGCGATTAAGACCGCTGAACGCATTGATGAAGCAATGGGTGGTGTTTTGTTCATTGACGAGGCATACTCGTTGACACAACCGGGTTCAGGACGTGCTGGCGATTTTGGTGATGAGGTCATCCAAACACTGTTGAAACGCATGGAAGATCAGCGTGGCCAGTTCTATGTTTTTGTTGCGGGGTATCCCGATAACATGGATTTGTTTTTGAAAGCAAATCCAGGATTGAAATCTCGATTTGATCGCACCTTGGTCTTCTCGGATTTTGACGAGGATGAACTGATGGCCATCTGCAAATCCATCCTTCACCAGCAAGGTTATTCTTTAAACGAGGCGGGGGCGTCATCCATGCAGGACTGGATCAATCAACTTTACAAACAGCGAGACAGGTTTTTTGGAAATGCCCGAACCATTCGTCAGATACTGGAAGAAGTCATCAAAATGCACAGGACAGAACAGGCCAAAGCATTTGAATCGGGCGGTCAGCAAAACCCGGATGTTATCGGTGCTGAACTTATTCGGCTGGTTCAGGAAAAAGCAGGGGAGTCAACCTGGTCCAAATCTGGGATAGGGTTTCACACCTGATGACTAAATCCATCCAGTTCGGAGCGGTTTGAAGCGGGATGGGATTAAGGTTTGATATTGTACTTCCCGAAAGATAGGATCACATATCCAGATGCCACCTTGAAACAGATCCAACCAAGCACCAACGGACCACTTTTTTTGCCAGCGTTGCCAACCAGCCCACATTGCAGGTGACCACCGAATATCGTCTAGAATAACAATGAACGGCTTGGTAGCACGCAAATAAATGTGGTCGAGAATGGCTTCTACCTTTTCAGGACGATGGTCACCATCCAGGAAAACCAATAACCGCCTGGTGTCCTTCCAGGTTATGTTGTTCAACCCATCTTCAAAAGCACAATTCTGGCTTTGAATATGATCCAATCCAAAAATTTGCCACCCATGTCTTGCTTGTTGGTGAAATGATGGATCGCCATCCAAGGTGATCAAGGGACATCGTTTATCTGCCGAAGCCAAATAGCCTGCCGAAACACCAAGTGATGTTCCGAGTTCCAGAATCAGATCGGGTTTCCACCACAGAACAATTCGAAAGAGATATCGGCATTTCCAGGGTTGGCTCAAACTGGTTTGGGCAATATGTGAAATGGTTAGGGCGCCTCCGCTTTGGTTGGTGTTTCCTGCACCAAGATCTACTCTTTGAATCTCTGTTTGATTGACCAGAAGCTTCTTCCGCCATAGTTCCATTTCGATAAAGGCATAGAATGTTCGTGTGTCATCCAGAACCTGTCTGCAAAAAGAATATAACATCGGTGAATGCATGCTGTATGCAGTGCGTGCATGCCAATAATAGAGAAGGAGTTGAATCAATCTGAACATAAAAAAAGAAAGCCCGGCAAGAGCCGGGCTTTGGGTGGCTAACCGGATTCGAACCGGCGACCCTCGGTACCACAAACCGATGCTCTAACCAACTGAGCTATAGCCACCAGATTATTGAGACGCAAAATTAAGAAGTTCCTGATGAATCGGAAACACTTTTCTGCCCTTTTTACGGATGAATCAAAACTAATTGTGATTTTGGGTCAAAGTGATTCATTCCCTGGGGGATTCGGGATTTAACCAATCTCATCCTCCACCGTTGTTATCTTTGGATATCTATTTCAACGAAAAGATGAATAGATTCACAATTGAAAGGGGTAGAACTTTGACATGACAACGCCAGAATTGAAGGAAAAGGAGTTGAGGGTAGAAGGGATGACCTGTGCTTCCTGTGCACGGACAGTGCGACAGTATCTGGAAGGCGAAGGTATGACTGAAGTTTTCGTGGATGTTCCCAAAAACAAGGTTTCATTCCGTATGGTTGAATCAGACGACCGAATGTCTGAGATTTCCGATGGTATAGACAAATTGGGCTATAAAGTCATCCACCATGATTCCAAGGGCTCCTGGTTCACTATTCAAATAAAATTTCTTCTTGTTGCCACGCTGACCGCACCGATGATCGTGGATCATATCCTTCATTTGTTCGGATTTGGTTTGCCATTTCTGATGAATCCCTGGGTGCAGTTTGGATTGACTGTTCCAGTCTTCATTATTGGTATTGAACATTTTGGGCGCAGTGCATGGTCCGCATTGCGACACGGAACCACCAATATGGACGTGTTGATCATCCTGGGAAGTTCAGCCGCATTTATATACAGTTGCATTGGCCTGTGGCGGAATCAGCCAGAATACTATTTTTTTGAAACGGCAGCTTCGATTATCACCCTTGTTTTGTTGGGAAATTTGCTCGAAGATCGCGCGCTTCGAGGGACAACTACGGCATTGGATGAGCTTGAAAAACTCCAACCCCAACAAGCTCGTCTTTGGATGGGTGAAGGGAAATTTATGGATATTTTACCTGATGACCTGCGAGCTGGCGACAAGGTGATGGTTCGAATGGGTGAGGCTATTCCGGTTGATGGAATTGTCATAGAGGGTTCTGGAGAAGCAAGTGAAGCTCATTTGACAGGAGAAGCTGCGCCAATTTTAAAGGCAGCCGGGATGAATGTGTTTGCCGGTTCAACGATGATCATCGGTCATGTTATTGTTCGGGCCAGTGTTGATCCTTCTGAAACCGTGTTTCGCCAAATTATCCGGTTGGTCAAGGCTGCTCAATCTGATAAACCACCTATCCAGCGTTTGGCGGATCAAATCAGTGCTGTGTTTGTGCCTGTCGTAATTAGTATAGCCGTTCTTGCCTTTTTTGCAGGTTATTATCTGTTCGATTTTTCGGTCGGACAATCCATCATGAATGCAATTGCTGTGCTGGTCATTTCATGTCCTTGCGCGATGGGCCTGGCAACGCCTACGGCAATAACAGTGGGGATGGGCCGGATGACCAGAAATGGATTAATGATCAAGGGTGCAGCTACGATTGAGCAATTGGCTCGTATTAAAACAATTCTGTTCGATAAAACAGGGACATTGACGACAGGCCAACTGAAAGTCCGACAGATCAAATCAAAGTCTGGACTTGACGCCACTGTTCGTAGTGCCGTTTTCCAGATGGAGCTTCGATCAAATCACCCAGTGGCTCGTGCATTAGTGAACTATTTAGGCAATACACATATTGATTCTGCACAGCAGATTACAGCGATTGAAGAGGTAGCTGGAAAGGGGATGAGAGCACGAGACAATCAGGGCCGGGAACTCATTCTACAAAGAGATGACCTGGATGCACAAGAAGGGTATCATCTGGCATTGTCTAGAGCGGGTGAAAAAATTGGTCATATTGCTTTAGAAGATGAATTACGTCCCGAAGCTTCGAGCGTAATTTCTGAACTCAAATCCAATGGATATACCTGTTGGCTTGTTTCCGGTGACAGGGAAGAAAACGTCCAGCGAGTAGGTATGCGTGCGGGAATTGAACATATTGTTTCCGCTCAATTACCTCAGGATAAATATACATTGATCGAAGACCTTCAAAAAGATCAGCCCTTGGCGATGGTTGGGGATGGGATCAATGATGCACCCGCTCTGGAAAAGGCGAGTGTCGGTATCGCTATGGCAGGTGCGACACACACAGCAATGCAATCCGCCAACGTGGCAATGATCCGCCCGGACCTTCATGACCTCACCAGTCTTTTCCACCTCAGTAAGTTGACTGTAAAGACAATCAGGGAAAACTTGTTCTGGGCGTTCGCCTATAATATTGTCGCTATTCCAATGGCATTCATGGGATTCCTCAATCCGATGTGGGGTGCTTTGTTTATGGCCTTTTCTGATCTCGTTGTCATCGGTAATTCTGTACGGCTCAAATATCGCGCCTGATCGTGGAAGAACAGGTCATATCACTTCGGGATCAACATTGGATAGAGATCTGGTCTACCCAAAAAGAAGTGGCCATGAAGGACATCTTCAAGACCTTTTATCAACCATTGTGGATCGCATCCTATCGCATGCTGGCTGATCGGTCTTTGGCTGAAGATATGGTCCAGGAGGTGATGGCTAAACTCTGGCAAATGGATAGTTTGGACCATGTACGCACCAATCTGGGCGGATATCTGCATCGGTCTGTAATCAACCAGAGTCTCAATAAAATTAAAGAGCGAAAGCGATGGATATTGGATGAAGAACCTGACCATGCAGATCAATTTCCTTTACAGGCCGCTTCAGACCCTTCGTTTATTCAAAAATCTATCGAACAGGCGATCCAAACCCTACCGGACCGCTGTCGATTGGTTTTCGTCTTCAGTCGATATGAACTACTCAGTAATCAGGAAATTGCCGATCTTTTAGAGATCAGTATTAAAACTGTTGAAAATCAAATGACCAAGGCGTTTAGACTCTTACGAGAGAATCTGGCGCATTTAAGACGCTAGTAAATGGATAAAGATTGTCGGATATTTGACATTCATCAACTTCAGAATAGGGGTATTCTCTGTAATGATTGTCCTTTGCTTGGTATTAATCCAATAACGTGGAGGAAAAGGTAATACAGTGGATCATACTTGAGTCCAGTAACGCGCTCTCTAAACAGGAGCAAAATCAATTGCGTTTATGGCGAGAGGAGGATCCTCAGAACGAACAGTTTTATCAAACCAACAGGTTGATCTGGTCTCAGAGCGATTCGGTCAGCCCGTCCTGGACCCCGGATATCACAACGGCCTGGGAACGATTTGAGTCAACTCAGCAAATCCACAAAACGAAGCCAGCCAAAACGAATAAATCATTCAGATGGATGCGCATTGCGGCGGTGCTAGTATTCGCCATCGGTCTAAGCGTTTGGATTTTTCTGAGGCCTGACCGGACCAGTTTGGATACCACCACGGTATATACTGCTGATCAGGAATCCTTAAACAAACGTCTTTCAGATGGGTCGACAGTTTACCTCAACAGGTCCTCAAAACTAACTGTGATTGGAGATCTGTCTTCAGGTGTCCAACGGAAGGTCAAATTGGAAGGAGAGGCTTTTTTCGAAATAAATAAAGATCCATCCCGTCCGTTTATCATTGAGGTTGACGGGATGAATGTGCAAGTCCTGGGGACCTCATTTCATGTTCGCTCAAATGATGCCGGGATGGAAGTCGTGGTGCGAGAGGGTAAAGTTGCCGTCGCGCATCTTGATGGTTCTGATCGGATTGAATTGACAGATCACCAACGATTTGTTCTAGATCGGTCGACGGGAAAAGTAGTCGTTGATCGAGACCCTACAGAAAATGCATGGTCTTGGCAAACAGGAATTCTTCAATTTCAGGCCACACCGCTCAATGAAGTCCTTCGTACCATAGAACGACATTATCATATCCGGATCAATCTGGCAAACCCGGCCAACGAATCGTGTCGGTTTACCTCCAGATTCCAGCAAGCAGATGCCTCTACGGTCCTTCAGAGCATTGCTGGAGCTTTTAGCATGGAAGTAAGGACATCGGGCCAAGGGATTTATTACCTTACAGACGGGAAGTGCCGTTAATACCTATTGGGGTATAAACTCGAACGGTACGCAGTAAACCATGCCAGGCCGTTATACCATAATTCTCTTTTTTGCCTTCCTGAACATTCAGGTTATGGCTCAGGACATTCTAGACCGTCGGATATCTATTTCGATCGAACAAGGTGATCTGGAACACGCATTATTTCAATTAATCCAGGAGGGCCGGGTTAATTTAAGCTTTAGTAATGATCTTGTTGTCGGGTTAAAAAGTAAAGGCAATACCTATTCGACCACTCCTATTCGAGAGTTGCTGAGTGACCTTCTAAAAGGTACAGGACTCACGTACCAGGTCATTGAAAAACAAATCATCCTGGTACGGGTCGTTCCGCCTCCCAAAATGTTCACCATTAGTGGAACCATTGAGGATCGGTTGACTGGAGAGCCAATGATTGCTGCCAATATCTATTTGCCTTTTTCTTTAACCGGTACATCTAGCAATGACTATGGTTTTTATAGCTTGACTATTCCGGAAGGCAGACACCTGTTGGTCTATTCTTATCTAGGCTATCAGCAAGTAGAAACAGCGGTTCTACTCCAGAGTAATATCACCTTGGACATTTCGATGCAGGTGGATGGATTACTTGAGCCTGTGGTCGTTACTGCAACAACGGATTCCTTTTTGACGCGAAAAGCATCACCTGAGACACCCCTGGATTTAAGCATGATGAATTCATTGCCATCGCTTGGTGGTGAACCTGACCTCATCCGTTTTGCAGCGCTACAGCCGGGAATTCAAACAGGTACAGACGGGTTTGGCGGAGTTCATGTCAGAGGTGGCAATGCAGATCAAAATCTTTTTCTTCTGGATGGTGTGCCGGTCTACAGCCCAAGCCACGCAGTTGGTATGTTATCCATTTTTGACAGTCCGGCTATTCGGAGTGCAAGTGTTTATAAAGGTGGATTTCCTGCACGATATGGAGGGCGATTATCATCTGTATTTGATATTCGGATGAAAGAGGGAAACAGCAAGGACTTTCAAGCTGAGGCTGGGTTGGGATTACTTTCAGCAAAACTTGCCCTGGAAGGCCCTATTGACAAAGAGTCAAGCTCTTTTTTCATCAGTGGTCGGCGGACACTGGTCGATCCATGGATAAAAAGTTTTACAAGTTATGTCAACCAAGAAGCCGGAAAAACGGGATTTTCCGATTACAAGTTTTATGATTTGAATGGCAAAATGAATTTTCGAAGTGGGAACAAACATAGGTTCTATGTAAGTCTGTATACAGGCAATGATTCCTACCATCGAGAAGAGGCAAGATCCGTTAAATTTTCAGTGTTGGAAGTCAATGACAAAGCCCAACAAGATCTGGTTTGGGGAAACACTATTGCTTCCTTTCGCTGGAACTGGCTTATTCACCCACAATGGTTTATCAATACTACAGTTCATTCCAGCACGTTTCGCTTTAGTCTCCTTGACTTTTATGAATACGAGGAGCGAGATGACGACATAAGCAGCAGACAATACGACCTTGTATCCTTCAGTTCATTGATCCAGGATCTGTCGTTGAAGACAGTCGGAGAATACCATCCATCTTCAGATCATACAATTCGATTTGGGGCATCTCTGGTACGGCATCGGTTTCAACCGGGTGTTCTTGGACTGAATGAGAATAGTGTAGATTCAGACATTGTTGTCAGTGGAGGTCAGGTCAAAAACCTGGATTCCTTATCGGCCTATCCAGTAATTCGATCGTTGGAAATTGACGCATATCTGGAAGATCAAATTCAATTATCACCGTCCTGGTCAGCTAACATCGGTGTCTATGGCAACTACTTCTACGTGCAGAAGACGGGTTATTTCTCCCTCCAGCCAAGGTTGTTTCTCTTATATCAACCTATACAGGAAGTCGGCGTTCATTTGAGCTATTCTATGATGACCCAAAATTTACACCTCCTAACGAATTCTGGATTGGGTTTGCCTACAGACCTTTGGGTTCCGGTTACTGAAAATATCAGGCCTCTGGAAGCGATTCAATATGAAGCAGGTATTTCAGTTTCGTTGCGTTCCGGGTGGGATATGGATTTGGCTGCCTACACGAAAAACATGAGAAATCTGCTTGGATTCAAGGATGGGGCGAATTTCCTTGTGAATGGAAATGTTATACAAGGCGGAGTACTGCCTGATTATTGGGAAGCTTTTGTGACAACAGGAACAGGCCATTCTGAGGGTATTGAATTCAGTTTGGCAAAAACAACGGGTGTATTAAATGGCTCTGTGGGATATTCTCTGGCCGCCACCAAACGGAAGTTTGAAGAAGCCAATCAGGGCAATCCATTTCCATTCAGATATGATCGGAGGCATGTCCTCAATCTCACGGGCCAATGGCAGATAAATCCTGGTTTGTCCTTGAGTACAGTCTGGACATATGCTAGTGGGAACCCAATAACGCTTCCAACCCAAACGTTTAATGGTGAATCACCGTATTACACAGATATTCCGGGTATCATTTACTCGAAGCGAAATGGGTATCGAATGAGGGATTATCACCGACTTGATCTCAATCTACAGTATCAGTATGTCCAGGGCCGATTTACACACTTATTTCAGATTGGTGTCTTCAATTTGTATAATCGGAAGAATCCTCTTTTTGTTCGCATCCGGGCGAACATTTATAATCCTCAGGAACGCCAATTGGTCGAGGTTTCATTGATGCCGTTGATGCCAATTCTTCGTTACCAAATCTCCTTTCGATGAGGTATTCATTCTTCTCAAGATTTTCTAGATTCCGACAATCTACTCTTTTGTCTATAGTGGTCGCAAGTCTGTGTTTCACGTCTTGTGAACAGATTTTCGAGCCTATTGGAGATGAAGAAAAGAGATTAGCTGTTTCCGCCACGTTTTCACCCCTAGTCGATGTCGCAAATCCGGGACTGGGGTTTTTAGTTTTTTTAAGTCCAATCGTTCCTTTTTCGGAAGTCCCAAACAATGCTTTGATTTCAGATGCTGAGGTGGATTTGTTTGAGGGTAATCATCACTTGGAATCATTTATTACGGGTAAGATTGGGAATCGGAATGTGTACGCGTCATTTACACAACCAGAGATCGGGAAGTTGTATACACTTCAAATTTATCATCCTGATTACGGGTATGTAGAGGCATCAGATCGGTTGCCCTCCTTGATTGAAGCTAGAATTAATGGATTTGAGAATCTTGTATATACAGATCTTCCAGAAGGAAAAAGAAAAGTTGTATTCACATTGGATGTCCAATTGAAGGATCGACCAATCGAAGACAATTATTATCATTTGTTTATCGAATACAGGTTGGAATCTGATCCGGGGTTCAGACGGTTTTTTCAGGTGACCAATGCTGAAAACAATGACCCAGCGATTACGCCTTATTTATTGAATCAGTCCATCCTTCTAGATGGACGGCTTTTTAACGGGGAATTGAAAACACTTCGACTAACCTGTCAGGCTGAACTTGAACCAGGCGAGGAAATTCGAAATGTCCAGGCAGAGTTTCGTCATGCTTCATTGCATTATTATCAGTTTCATCGAACACAGGCAATTCAGGTAAGCAATGGAGGCAGTCCTGTTATTGAGCCAACACCCTTATATTCAAACGTGATTGGTGGCGTCGGGTTTTTCGGTGGGTTCAATCCCACCCGTGATACGATTCAGCTGATTGAATAAGCAATTTTGAATTTCTTCATCACTTGTACAGTTCAAATGGAAAAGAACCATAGGTATTGGTGATTGGGCTATTGCCTTAAACGTGAAAGCAGAAAGTTAGAAGAAGTAATTCAGCACATCTTAACCTATCCTGGGCCTTATGTACAGTATAAAAAAGAGGCAGCTTGATATTCAAGCTGCCTCTTTTATTCCTTGCAAAAATCTTACTTCCGGCGGACGTAAGCATTAATTTTATGTTGCCCTTCAAGCTTATTCAGTGTTGCATTTGCATCTGATGAAGACGTATAAGAGCCTACCAGAATGGCACTCATTCCACTAGCTGTGGATTGGATAGCCGCTTTTGTAAAGCCCAATTCTTTAACTTGAGCCAAACGATTTTCGGCATTTGCCAATACTTTGAAGGTACCTGCGATCACATCAAAAGAACCTGATTCATTGGTACTCGATGGGGTAGATGCCGGCTGTGAACCAGTAGTAGACTTGCTGCCGGATGTATCGATTACTTTTGGGGTGTTATTCGCATACTTCACATCGACAGGAGCATCACCCAAGATTTGGAATTCAGTGCGGCGGTTGACTTGATGATCGGCTTCGCTACATTTCACGCCATCACTGCATTGGTTCTTCAACTTACTTTCGCCATAGCCCTTGGCCGACAACCGAGCCTCATCGATACCTTGCGTTTTCAGGTATTTCAAAGCACTTTCAGCGCGGCGTTGTGAGAGTCCTTCATTATATGAGCTGCTACCTCGTGAATCTGTATGTGATGCCAATTCGATCTGAATCTTTGGGAATTGCTTTAAAATAGTTGCCAATCCGTTCAGGTCTTTTTTGGCATCTGGTCGGATGCTTGCATCATTGAAGTTGTAGTAAATATTTGGTAGCGTAATGATATTCCCGGATGCGAACGGATTACGTCCATTTGGATCAGTAATGTCAAAAGCAATAGCCAATTCACTACCAGGTTCCATATCCTTGGTCGATACTTTTCTGGTCGCCTTCATATCGTCCTTCTCAATACTGATATCAAAGTCTTTACCACGAGGCAAGTAGTAATTGAACTGACCATTTTGATCCGTATAAAGCACTACTTCTTCGTTAGTACCTTCTTCCTTGATCGTCACTTTCGCTCCGGCTATTGGGGTGTTATACCTTGGATCCAGAACCACTCCCTGAAATGGAATGACATCGCCTATCGGTTCCAGCAGTACCATAATCTCCTCTGGCCAGGTGGCCTTTTCAACGGGTACTTGTTTTGGGAAGTAGCCTTCTGCATTCACTGCAATGACATAATTACTGGGTGAAGCCTGTGTTGCAAATTGACCATCAGCATTGGTTTTGCCTTTGATTTCGGAATCAGCCATTTCGACTAATAAAATCAATTCATTGGAATTTGGATCTGGAGCTTGTATGCGAATCAAATTGCCATTATCATCTGTGATGGTCAGGATGTTGGACAAGTTCATTTCCTCTAAATTCAGGAATGCAACATCTGCACCAGCCAATTCTGCACCACTGGCATTATCAGCAACAAAAACACTGAATGGACGGGGTTTTGCAGCTGTAGCCATCTCCCGATCTTTGAGGAGCTTATTCAGGCCTTGGCTTGCATAGAAACTGTAAATATCATCCTTGCCCTGACCTCCAGCGCGATCAGATGAGAAATATCCATTTTTAGTTTCAAGATCCAGAATAAACCCGAAATCATCTTTGTCACTATTGAATGGGGCATTTAGATTCTCAGCTTGTCGCCAGGAACCATCTTCATTTTGGATGGTGTAGAGAATGTCTAGACCACCCAATCCATTCCATCCCTGCGTACTGAAAAAGAGATGGCCATCTGCGTGAATAAATGGAAAGACATCGTCGCTTGATGTATTGACTGAGGCGCCCAAATTGATTGGTTCTCCCCAATCGTCACCCTTCTTGTCGACGTAATAAATGTCTAACCCACCTAAACCGCCAGGACGATTGGATGCGAAATACAATCTGTCACCATCTGGACTGAGCGAAGGATGGCAAGTATCAAAATCATCACCATTGAAGGGCAGGTCAGTGGCATCTCCCCAGGTATCACCATTGCGTTGTGCCTTTAAAATTCTGAGTTTGACCCAACCATCTTCAGATTTCTTCAACTTCCCTTTGAGATAGTTACTCCGCGTGAAATAAAGATCATTGCCTGACATGTCGAAACACAATGGCCCTTCATGATACTTGGTATTCAAACGATTAGAAAACATCTCGGGCTTTTGCAATTGCCCATCTGATCCGCGTTTTGCCGAATAAATACCCATGGTATTATCGCGCAATCTGCGATCAATGTATTTGAAAACATCCTCTCTTGATGAAATAAACAAAATGCCATCTTCAAAGAATGCCGCACTGAACTCCAATTCATCAGAATTGATATTCGTCTCATTCTTGACAGTTACATCAAATACATCAATGGCATCCTGCGCACTGAGGGACATACCGCCAAACAGGCCTATAAAAGCAAGTATATACCGGGTCATAATCGGGTCTTTCGGAAATTAGTAGAAGAAACGCGGGTTCTTGAGATTATCGCTGCCCTTAACAAGATCAACGCGCAGTAGGACTTCAGCACTACCACCAGATGAATCCATGATATCAGAAAGCGTATAATCATAAGCCAGCCCCAGGCCAAACATTCGTGTCAACTGACCGAATAATAAAATGTCGACTGAATCACCATAGCCGTCGCCACCAACCCGATAAGTTAATCCGGTTGTGAATCGTTTATTGAATTCAAAACTTAGATTAATATCAACATCGATCGGGGCGTTAGTGACATATTTCGCCAACAATGACGACTTCATAGTCAAATCACTACTCACAGGTAATGCAAATCCGGTCATGGCATAGAAATGCCTGATTTCTGCGGCTGTTTCGACGTTGGCATTGGGATTATAACCGATCACATTCTCAATTAATCCAGGAGCAGAAACGCCAAAGAAGAAGTTGTTGACGGACAAATACAATCCGGCTCCAACGTTCCAGTAGACATCACTGGTCATCATATTGTACTGAATCGAAGGATCTGCTGGATCAGAAATGATCAGATTTGGGTCTGCAAAATCCATTTGATAGTACTTGGCACTACCTTGGAATCCAATGCGCAACATGGCATTAGGTCTGTTGAACAGATCGTATGAATAGCTCAACGCACCATTCCATTTATTCATGATGCCAATATTGTCATGATTCAGGACAACCCCGAATCCAACTCGTTGACCAAAGAATGGCGTATTATAGCTGACCAGCTGAGAAACAGGGGCACCTTCAAATCCCATCCATTGATTGCGGTAAATACCAACAAAACTCCCAAATCCTTCAGCTCCGGCAAAGGCGGGATTCCAATAGAGCTTATTATACATGAACTGTGTATAATGACTCTCCTGTTGAGCATGGAGTGTGCTGGCACCGAAGCCAAGCAACACGATCAAGAGCAGGTACTTTATCTTCATGATCCTCTGCATTATCGAAGTATGGTGATAAATCCGGTGACGGCATCTGTGTCATCACCCCTGGTAAACACATAATAGTATGTGCCATCTGGCAAAGGTTGTGACGCATTTCCGAGGTAATCACCAGACCAGTTATTATTGTATGGGGCCGATTGGTAAACCAGATCCCCCCATTGATTATAAATTTTCAATCCGTTATTAGGATACTTCCCACTTTTGAGACAGTCAATGACAACCACATCGTTTCGCGCATCGTTGTTGGGCGTGATCAGATTGTTCGGCTTACAGGAATCATCCCGAAGGTCAACTGTGATCTTCACCACCGCTTGATCACAATAATCAGGACACTCTTCATAGCACACTTCGTAGACAAATTCTACTGTGCCAATAAATCCTACATCAGGCGTGTAATCAAATGTCCCGTCAAAATTGTTGACCAAAGTCCCGGAAGAAGGTTGTGTCAGGAACGTGATATTTGCATTCGCTCCAAAATTGATCAAATCATTGCCAATCAACAATCCATTGTCAATCACCTCATCATCAAAGATGAAGAAGGAATCAGGATTGACATCAGGGAGATCAAGCACAAAAATATCTATACTACCCAGGAGCAAATTGGGACATAAATCAATCATTACAGAAACGGAATATGTTCCTTCTTGATCCGTCGTCACAAGTGGAATTGTCGGGTTTTGTAAAGAAGAAGTAAACCCACTAGGTCCAGTCCAGGAATAAGTGGCATTTGCAATTGTTTCAGCAAACAATTGAAGTGCATCACCTTCACAGAGCACGTCTTTATTTGCAGTAACAGTCACTTCATATGGAAGTACAGTCAAATCAACCGAACAGGTATCTGAATTTCCGGATGCATCAGTTATCCGGAAGACAAGTGTGTGTTTACCAGCGGGGAAAACAGACCCTTTAAATGCACCCAGTGGAGAGATCAGTGTACTGAAAACACCACTGCAATTGTCAGATCCTCCAATGTCTCTATAATAGACCTGAACTTCTTTACAATCATTCAGCACCAAGCTGTCAATAAAGTAATCAACATCAGAAATAACACCAGAATTTGCGCTGACAGTCACGTCTTCTGGACAGTTGGCAACTGGAGCGAATTGATCCAGAACTGAAACAGTAAATGAACAAACGGTAGTGTTGCCACAATCATCTATTCCTGTATAGGAAATTGGATGAATACCAGTAGGAAAGTTACCTGGTTGGCCCAGACGAATAACTGTGACATCAGTTGTACAGTTATCAGAAAATCCTGGTTCCGCCCAATCAACTTGTGCACTACAAATTGCAATATCTGCGGGCAGGAGAACGATCGTATCAGTTGGGCAATTTACGACGACCGGTGGTACCGTGTCACAAACAGATAGAAAGATTTGACATATACTAATATTGCCAGATTCATCTTCAGCTGTATATTCTATAGTATAGACGCCATTTGGGAAAAATCCGGGATCGGGACCGTCAACTGTATAGATTAATGTACTACTGCAATTGTCAGAAGCAAGTGGAGCATCCCAGAAGAAAGAAATGCCACAGCTGTCAGGGTCGGAATTGATATTAATATTTCCGGGACAATCAAATACAGGCGCGGTGACATCCAGGACAGTCACATCAAATGAGCAACTACCCAATGTATCTGGTCCAGACGGATCCACGAGATAGACAGTGACAAAGTTGACACCTACAGGGAAGAAACTTCCAGATGGAATATCTGTTATCAATTCCCAATTCGATGTATTGCCACAGCCTCCAGTAAAACTGGGTGCATTCCAATAAACTGTCGCTCCACAACTATCCGCTGAAGAGAATGCTTCAAGACTCGTTGAGCAGAAAATGACTATGTCACCGCCGCCATCAACTGTAACAGAATAGAGGCAGGAATCAACATTCGCCAAGTCGTCAAATGCATACCAAGTAATGACAGTCGTGCCTTCAGGTAGTTCGACTGTATTGTCTGTCGATGGAATGAAAATGGGTGATTCGCCAATTCGATATGAAAAGTCAGCGATGACGCCACAATTGTCATCCACTTCTGGAACAGGTAGTTCGAATATTGCCGTACAAGAGTCGGTTGTCGCATCAACAGTGAGATCTCCAGGACAATTTGTAAAAACAGGAGGAGTCTGATCTATGATATAGATCATAAAGGAACATGTGTCGGCATTTCCAGCGTCATCAACCCCGATATAGGTGACGATGTTTTGCCCTGGAGTAATAAATCCGAAGGTCGGTGGTCCTGAAATGGAAACAACCAAATCGCAGTTATCTGAAGCTTGTGGAAGGGACCAGACTACGTCTGTTCCACAAGTATCCGGATCGGAATCAACAATGATATCACCAGGACAAATAATGACAGGTTTTTCTACGTCAACGACAGTGACAGTAAAACTACAGGAGTCTGTTAATCCTGCATCATCATAAGCAACACAGGTAACAGTAGTTTCGCCACCAGGGAAACTTGTTCCAGAAGGAAAATCACAAACCACCAATACGTCAAGATCACAATCGTCCAAGGCCATTGGATCTGTCCAGGTGACAATTGCTGAACACAATTTTGGTTCGGTATCTACTGTAATATCATTCGGACAGCCAAAAATGACAGGTGGAATATTGTCGATAATCTGAACCTTCCCATTAATGGTATCAACCGGCACAACAACAGGGAATTGTGGTGGCTGTTGAGCAACTGATGCTTGAATTGGCAAGGATGGATAATCCATTAGAATCAAGTCCGATTCAGAATTAAGGCCACCGATAATTTTAAAGCGGATACAAAACATTGATTCTCCATCAACAATACTCACACCAGCTGGATTGAACCAGGTAAACGTCAACGTATCATTGAGGATGACAGGACCAAAGTTGCCACTGGTTAAAAAGAGGTCTGGATGCGTTGAAATAATCGTATCAAATCCAAGGATAGCACCATCCCAGGCAAGCGCAAACTGCAAGCTGGCAAGATGATTAAAACCTGTTGTTCGAATACAGACTTCAACTATCGTATCTGTACAGTAGACATTCGGAGCATCCACGATAATCTGAAGGGTATCTTCCAACACAGTTACATGAAATTGGCAAGTGTCTTTGTTGTTACCCTGATCGGTTACTATGTACTGTGCGTTTGTAGTGCCAAGATTAAAATTGTTACCACTTGCTGTCCCCGAACCACCATTTATCGTCGCTCCTGTGAGGATCCACGTTGTGTCGACAATACCGCAATTGTCACTCCCGATCGGGTCAATATTACTGACCTGTGCAGGAGCAGTTGTTTGAGGAATTGTAATTGTGATGTCATTTGGACACATCACAATTGGCGGTACCGTATCCACGACAGTGATAATTCCCAAAAAGGTTTCTACACCGATTATAATTGGAAAGTTTGGTGGTGGAACAGCAATTGATGCCTGTATCGGAACTGATGGCATGTTCGCAAATTGGATGATTGCATTTGTGCCAGGGTTACTGATAATGTTAAATGTCAATGAAAACAGGATCGAATCATCCGGGATAGTTACACCAGCTGGGTTAAACCAGCCAAATGTCAGAGTGTCAACAATTCCTCCACTTGGTCCAAAATTCCCCGAATTCAAATTGAGAAGAGGATGGAAATTTCCAATCGTGAGATATTGGATTAATGATGGATTCCAGAACATGCCGAATTGCAAACTGGCCAGATTATTAAAATTCTGAGCAGTTACATTGACCGTAAAGGATGTGTCGTCACAGGAAGCAGTACCAGCAATGGCAAATAGCCGAAGGATGGTATCCATTACCTCAACAGTGAAGGAACAATCAACTTGATTTCCAGCGTAGTCAGATGCACTGTAATTGACAGTTGTTAATCCGGCGGAAAAAGATTGTCCGCTGGCGGATCCTAATCCGATTTTAGTTGTTGCACCCGAAAGCGTATACTCAAGTATGGCAATAGCACAATTATCTGAACCATCCGGATCAATATTGCCCACAATTACCTGCGTAACATTTGGGCCAGTAATAATGACCGTATCGGAAGGACATTTCAGAATTGGAAATTCAGCATCACTGATAAAAATGTCCGCATTCAGGGTGTCGACGTTTACTTCTTCTATAGATCCATTGATTAATTTACCACAAGCAATAGCAGTGTATTGATTTGAAAAATCCAATGCACCCAAGAGGCCACCATCACCTTTAACAGTAAATTTCAACGTAAATAATACGGAGCTATCTGGTATAGTCACACCATTAGCATTGAACCACTGAAACGTCAATGTATCGTTATCCAATGCTGGGGAGTAAGGCCCAAAATTAAGTGCATTCAATCCCACTGTTGGATTCAGATTTCCAGGAGGAGGACCTGCAAATTCAAGAGTGTTGGCATTCCAGGTCATACTGAAATCCAAAGCAACTACCTGGTTGAAATTGAGCACTTTCACGGGAACAGTGATCACATCACCACATTCAGCCTGAATGTCCTCAACAAAAAGAGTGAGTTCATTTTGGCTGAAAGCTGAGATGCTGCTCAGCAAGAACAACATCATGATCCAGGTAGCTTTACTTAAGTCTTTTAAGTACTTATCCATGAGTAGGAATTAACATGCAACAGGCTATAATACAAAGTCCCTTTCGCCCGACAAGCTGGAAAGGGAAACCCCGGGGAAGGAATGCACTTCCCCGGGGAGATTCCATTAATCCTGATGGATCATTTTACCCAATATTCTGGAGCCATTTGATTCCAAAATGTAGTGATACAATCCAGGTGCAGAGATTTCAGATTGGTGGACTGGAATTATATTCATTCCAGCGACACCTTCCATTTGTCTAACAACTATTGGTCGGCCTGTCAAATCAAGAATTGTCAATTTGACTACAGCCTTTTCGGGTAGGGTATAAGTGATCAACGTCTGATCACTGAATGGATTTGGTCGGTTGCCCAATAATGCGAAAGTTGTTGGGGAACTTGGGTCATTCGGGATCGGCTTGATCTCTAAATCTACACCATTGGTCAGATTGGGATTGGTGTAAGCTAATTTACCCATGTAGCTATTTCGCAATTCGAGCACATCAGCAAGTTGGTATCCATCTTGTAATACAGTGAAGTATAAGGTGTACAACACAGCATTTGGATCAACATTCACGGGCTCATTGGATGCCCACAAATGAGTCAATAAACCATCGTTTAAATGAGCTGATCCAAAATTACCCGTTGTCAAACCTGTTAGAGAATTGCCAACGCTGCCAGTGAATTTCAAGACTGCAGGATCAAATCCCCATGCAAATTGATATGCCAGTATTTGATCGAAGTTTAATGAAGTCACAGGAACAGTGATTTGTTCTCCAGCCTGAAGATTTACATTCTGGAAGGAGAAAATCAGATCGTCATTTCCACGTGTATCGCTACCTGTAGGATCCCCAGTCAGTTTTGTAACATTTACATCACCATTCACATCACCCATCTTTACAGCTATGAATGTGCTGTTAGGTTTGTTTCCGGAAATCACAGCATAGGTAATTTCGTCATTCCAGCCTGTTGCCCACGGTGCTGTTGGCATCGGGAAAACAAACGCAGAATCAACAAAGACCCAAGAATCTACATTGGGGAAGGTCTTCTTGTTATTTAGGATCGTGAAGTTGAATTGTGCAATATCAATACCATTGATCTGATTGTTGCCATTTTCGTCTGCCGCGATCAATTGATACGGTGTCGTCAAAGGTTTCAGATTTGGTGGTGCAAGAATGTGCTGTTGGATGATTGAGAAGTCGAGAGCTGTTACTCCGTTTGCAGGCAAAGTGTCCTTGAATGGACGAATGGTCACGGTACTACCGGATGGTACGATGAACTGATAGTATCCATCAAGCCCTGTTAAGTAAGTACCTGATTGTGATCCAGTCATATTAACATGGACCTTTGACACAGGTTTTCCAAGAGGCGTAATGATTTTACCGGAAATTGTATCAAATGGTACACCTGCAATCTGGACAAAAACATTCAATGTTTTCATACATCCAGTATTCACATCTGTGATCATCAACGTGTATGTTCCTGAGGCCAGATTACTGATCGAAGGCGTAACTGCATTACCTGGTGTCCACAAGTATGTGAATTGACCAGAACCGCCAGTTACAACAACATTGATAGCACCATCATTCGCATTCATGAATGTCTCTGGTGTCACCAGAACAGCTGTATTGATTGTCAGAGCGGGATCAGCGGTTACATTCACAGTTGAGGAACAGGTGTTGCTATTGCCCTGTTCATCGGTAACGGTCATCTGAATGACATTCACGCCCAGATTTTTACAATCAAACGAGTCTTTACTCAAGGAGAAATTCAGATTAGGATAGGCTGTACAGTTATCCTTACTTACATCATCGATCTGGACAGGCGTAATTACTGCCAATCCATCCGAATTCAAGGCCACATTCACTTGAGCAATACAGTAGGCATTCGGTATCGAATTGTCAATGACCCGTATATGTACTTTGCGCTGGCTTTGATTACCACACTTGTCTGTCGCCGTAAAGGTGATCGTATACAATTGATCAGCAGAGTACTTTCCACTGGCACTAATACCACCACTACCTACTGGGGAATCATTCACGATTGTAATATCAAAAGGATCCTGACAATCGATAAACTGAGCTTGCAAAGTCACAGGTACGGTACAGCTGTCGGCGTTGAAGTCATTTGTATAATACGTTACTGTATCTGTCTGTAATGGCAATCCAAAAATTACCGGAGCCTGAATGTCTACCACGCTTATTGTTTGAGTGTGGAAAGTGGCATTGCCACATTGATCGGTAGCAGTCCAGGTTCTTGTTACGATGTATGCATAATCAGTGCAAGTATGGTTGTTTGTCTGAGTGGAGTTTTCAGAAATGGCCACTGTAACGGGGGTTCCACAATTGTCTGTTGCTGCCAGTATTGAGGGTGTTGGTACTGGAACACCGCAAGAAATAGTCACATCCAAAGGCAACACTGAAGTGAAATTCGGCGCCTGATTATCTGTCACAGAAATGGTCTGGACACAATTCAGATTATTACCTGAACCATCAAGAATGGACCAATTACGGACAATATTATAGCAAATTGTTCCACCCACGAATACCTTGGTATCTGTAAAGTTGAATGTTGTGCCGCATGCATCGGATACCATCGGGAAACCAAGAACCAAAGGATCAATTGCATCTTGACAATCTACGGTGACATCTGGGGCACAACTGATCAGTGTTGGAATCGTGTTGTCAATCACTTTAAGCGTAGCAGGGCATGTAGAGGTATTTCCAGCCAGGTCAGTGACCGTCAACGTAATCGTGAATGTTTTTCCAGCATCATCGCAATTAAACGTATCAGGCATTACTGCCAGTGTAACATTATTGGTTGAGAATGGCGTTAAACAGTTGTCATAGCTGCCATTATCGACAATGAATGGCGGAATGATCAGATTCCCTTGCGGGTTTAATGGCAAGGTGATACTGTTGACACAAACCGCCGTAGGAGGTGTCTTGTCTTCAATGATGATGACGACCTCTTTCACGGCGTCATTGCCACAAGGGTCCACTGCAATGAAGGTCAATGTTGTTTCACCAATAGGATATTGCCCGGAAGCAATCTTGCCACCACTTGATCCATTCGATCCAGTGTATGTAACTGTAATATGTGAGAAATCCGCGCAATTGTCTGTCACCTTGAATGCATCCACAACAAGGAAAATCTGTCCCATGCAATTAAACTGGTTTGTGACACCATAAATAGTATCAGGCATTGCAGTTGTCCATACAGGTGCAGAAATATCGTGCACATTGATGACTTGTTGCACAGTGTTGGTATTGTTGTTCACATCAGTAGCTGTCCACTTCCGAGTAATCGTGTAGGTGTAATAATTGCAGTTACTTGCATTTGGACCTTTTGTGGAAGTCTCAGCCAGGATATTTGACAATACGCCACAAGCATCATTGGTCAGTACTGTTGGCAAATTTGGCACACTTTGACAGTCGACCGTAATTGTTGAATTAGAAATGTTGAAGGTTGGAGGCGTAACGTCTTTAACCAGAACATTTGCAGAACAGGTATTGCTGTTGCCATGAATGTCAACTGCAGTTAAGATGACGGTATTATTACCAACATCTGAACATGTAAATGCAGACTTGTTCAAAGACAGATTGGCTATACCACAATTGTCTTTTGAGCCACCATCTATTTGTGCCGGGGAAATGCTTGCATTACCAGCTGCGTCCAGATTGATAGTAATATCATTGCAATCCATAACTGGCGGTACCAGGTCATTTTGTACAATGAGTTGCTGAGTCTGTTGAACGGAGCCATTGGTACCGACATATGTCCAGATTACGGTGTACAATCCAGCTGTAAATTCATAAAGTGGTGGACTGAAACTGATCTGGTTTCCTTTATCCGGAATACCATACAATACATTTCCACAATCGTTCGCAGTTGGTGGGCTTAATGTCAAGACATTACAATCTGTACTATCCTTTGGCAACTGAGCTTGATTTGGAACAGGCAAATTGACGTCATCCAATGTTACTGAAAATGAACAATTGCCTGAGAGTCCCAAAGGATTTGGATCGGTAACAGTAATGGTCACGATGAAGGATTCGCCATCTGCAGGAGTCAAACCAGGTACGTTGGCCAATGGCGTACCTGAAGCAGGAGACTGCGTGTAAACCAACTTGCCTGGGCAATTGTCAGACACGTTCTGGATCAAGCCCAAATAATTCTGAACTGTACCATTTGCACAAATGGTGCTCATGGTCTGGTTTGGTGGACAAACAACTGAAGGAGCAATGTTGTCGATCACGTCAATTGTGAAGCTACATGTAGACGTATTATTGTTGATATCCGTAACAGTGTAGCTGATCGTTGTTATACCGATCGGGAAGAGGGCCTGATTGATCTGGAATGGCGGGTAAGGACCATTCTGGTTGTATGGATAAACTGGAACAACATTAGGGTCTGAGATGGATTGGGTGATCGTGTTGATCCCGCAATTATCTTGAACATGTCCTGTACCGACTCCAAATGTAGGTGCCCATGTCACCAATGCATTGCATGTGCCAGCTGTTACATTTTGCGTCTTATTAGGCTGGCAGAAGTTGATAATGGGCGCCTCATCATCAATAATGGTGATGACTTGCGTACAGGTTGCAGTCCGACCAACAGCATCAGTGACTGTCCATGTAACTGGATAAGATCCAGTGGTAAGCGTAACTCCAGCCAAAGTTGATAATCCATTCATGTTATTCGTCACGAATGTTCCTGGGCAATTATCATTGAAGCTGGTTGGATCAAATTCATTCCCGTTAATGGTGTATTCACAATCACCTGTACCATCTGCAGATGTATTCCGTGATCCAGAAGCAGCGCAAGTGATAACCGGGTTTTCATTATCGACAATCGTGATCGTAAAATTGCAAGAAGCACTCAGACTATGCTCGTCTGTTACGACAATAGTTGCTTGTGTTAATCCTTTCAACAGATTGATGGTAATAACCGGGTTGCCGAGGGCATTCAA
>JAHEAU010000199.1 GCA_024642625.1 Lewinellaceae bacterium | reverse complement strand
TCGGACCTGATGGTGCGGGTAAAACATCTCTGTTTCGAATCCTGACAACCCTGATCTTTCCGGATAGCGGAAAAGCCATCATGGATGGGTTGGACATCATTCAAGATTACAAGGAGATCCGGAAGCGAGTCGGGTATATGCCGGGTCGATTTTCGCTCTATCAGGATTTGACTGTAGAAGAGAATATGAACCTCTTTGCATCCATTTTCAATACGACAGTCAAAGAAAACTACCACCTGGTTAAGGAGATTTACCAGCAGATCGAACCGTTCAAACACCGTCGGGCAGGTCAACTGTCAGGAGGTATGAAACAGAAGCTGGCACTTTCTTGCGCGTTGATTCATCAGCCCAGAATATTGCTGTTGGATGAACCGACGACCGGGGTTGATGCAGTGAGCAGAAAAGAATTCTGGGATATGCTTGACCGGCTAAAGATGCAGGGTTTGACGATCCTCGTTTCCACCCCCTACATGGATGAGGCTGCACGTTGTGATAAGGTTGGATTGATCCAGGACGGGGAATTATTTTCTGTAGATACGCCGGAGGGCATATGCAATGAATTCACTGCTCCGTTGTGGGCGGTCAGCAGTAAACGGATGTATCCCTTGTTGAAAGATCTTCGTCAGACAAAGGAGGTGGCTACAGCTTATGCCTTTGGCGATAGCCACCATGTTACACTCACAGATCCAACGCCAACGAATGAACAGAATGTGATTCAATGGTTGACCCAGTGCGGTCATCCGGAAATCACTTGGAAACGAATTTCTCCGACCATCGAAGATCGATTCATGGCATTTACAACTCACTCCCATGTCTGAATTTGCCATAGAAGCCCAAGATTTGACCAAAAATTTTGGTCAATTTACTGCCGTTGATCATGTCACTTTTAATGTATCTGAAGGTGAAATATTTGGTTTTCTAGGCGCGAATGGAGCCGGTAAAACCACGGCAATGCGGATGTTGATCGCCTTGTCTTTTCCAACATCTGGAACAGCTAAAGTGGCAGGCTTTGACCTCCTGCGTCAACCGGAACAAATCAAACGAAATATCGGCTATATGAGCCAGCGGTTTTCACTCTACCAGGATTTAACTGTCAAAGAGAATATCCGCTTTTACGGTGGGATCTATGGCCTGAGTGATCATGACCTGGACAACCGGACCAGAGAATTACTTGAACGTCTGGAGCTGGGTTCTGAAGCAGGCCAATTGGTGGGCAGTCTTCCACTGGGCTGGAAACAGAAACTGGCCTTTTCCGTCGCTATTCTTCATCGCCCCCGTATTGTTTTTCTCGATGAACCTACCGGTGGCGTCGATCCGGTGACAAGACGTGCATTTTGGGAAATGATTTATGAAGCTGCATCAACCGGGATCACTGTATTTGTTACAACACATTATATGGATGAGGCTGAATATTGTGATCGGGTATCAATCATGGTCGATGGCCGCATTGATGCCCTGGATACCCCAACCAATTTAAAGCATCAATTCCATGCTAACAGTATGGATGAGGTATTCCTTCAGCTAGCTCGCAAAGCTACAAGAGACGAATAAATACGATGCAATTGCAAAAACTTACCCGAAGAACAACGACAAGATGATTCAATTCTGGACATACGTCATCAAAGAATTCAAGCATATCCTCCGTGACTGGCGGACGCTTTTTGTTCTCTTGGGCATACCCATCGCTCAAATTCTGCTTTTTGGATTTGCTTTGACCAATGAAGTAAAAAACAGCAAATTTTCTGTCCTTGATTTTAGTAAGGACGAGGAAACTCAACAGATCATTGACCGATTAAATGCAAGTCAGTTTTTTAATCTTTCAGAAAACCTGACAAGTCAAGATGAAATAGAACACAGCTTTCAAGCCGGAAAGTCCAATTTGGTTGTCGTCTTTCCAGCTTCATTCAGTAAAGATTTGAACCAGTCTCATCATGCTCAAATCCAGCTGATTGCGGATGCCTCTGATCCAAATTTAGGTACATCTTTATTAAATTATGCAGGGGCTATTATCCAGGATCACCAAATGGAATTATGGCAGGACAGGAAGCTACCCTATACCATAACAACAGAAGTGCGCATGCTGTATAATCCACAGCAAAAAGGAGCTTTCAATTTTGTACCAGGTGTGATGGCGATGGTCATGATGCTCATTTGTTCCATGATGACATCCATTGCAATAGTACGTGAAAAAGAACAAGGCAATATGGAGGTTTTGTTGGTATCCCCTTTAAAACCCATGGTTTTAATTCTGGCAAAAACGGTGCCTTATCTTGCCCTATCTCTGGTCAATCTGACCACCATTCTGATCTTGAGTGTCTGGTTACTGGAGTTGCCAATTGCCGGAAGCCTGCTTCTCCTCTATGCTGAATCCGGATTATTTATCATGACTGCCTTGGCCTTGGGCATGTTGATTTCTACGTCCACTAACAGTCAGATGTTGGCCATGTTTATTTCATTAGTGGGTATGCTTTTACCCACCCTTATGTTCAGTGGATTTATGTTTCCGATTGAGAATATGCCGATGCCATTACAGTTACTATCCAATCTGGTACCAGCCAAATGGTACTTTCTGATTGTCAAGGATGTGATGATCAAGGGGCTTGGATTTATGGCCATCTGGAAGGAAACATTGATTCTTTTGGTCATGACTGTATTTCTGTTCGTTCTAAGCTGGCGAAAATTTGACATCCGACTGACCTGACCTACTAGCTAAATTCTTATGCGCGTACTTCGATTTATTCTCGAAAAGGAATTCAGGCAAATCTTTCGCAATCCATCCATATTGCGAATCATGTTTTTAATGCCAGCCGTCCAGCTGATCGTCTTGCCAATGGCGGCGGACTACGAGGTGAAAAATGTGAATGTAGCAATTGTGGATCAGGATCACTCCACTTACAGCCGGCAACTGATCAGCATGATCGACGGTTCTCCCTATTTCAGGTTGAATACCATGAGTAGCTCATTTATGCAGGCTTTGGATGCTGTCGAAGAAGATCAAGCTGACTTGGTACTTCAAATTCCCGATGGCTTTGAACGAGATCTGGTCAGAAACAATGAGTCAACATTATATATGGCTGTAAATGCAATTAATGGTGTAAAAGCCAATTTGGGGAGTGCGTATTTGAATCAGTCTATTCGCAATTTCAATAATGACATCCGAACAGAATGGATTCAATTTCCACGATTTTTTCCAGAGCCCCGAATAGAGGTTGTCCCATCCATTTGGTTTAATCCGCATTTATCTTATCCGTTATTTATGGTTCCTGGCATCTTGACATTATTGCTGACCATGGTCGGAGGATTTTTAGCCGCTCTGAATATTGTTGTTGAAAAGGAAGTCGGGACAATTGAGCAATTGAATGTAACCCCATTGAAAAAATCACATGTAGTCCTTGGCAAGTTAATCCCATTTTGGGTGCTCGGATTAATCATCCTCACCCTGGGCATGATTATCGGTTACCTCTTTTATGGAATTGTACCAGTTGGGTCATTAGTTGTGATTTACTCGTTTGCAGCCGTCTTTCTCCTTGCTGTTCTCGGTTTTGGTTTGCTGATTTCAACTATTGTCGATACTCAGCAACAGGCAATGCTGGTCGGTTTCTTTTTCATGCTCATCTTCATATTAATGAGTGGCCTTTATACGCCAATTGAAAGCATGCCCGATTGGGCCCAGGTGATCACAAGATTTAATCCTGTCACCTATTTTGTATCTGTTATGCGGATGGTCGTCATTAAAGGAAGTGGATTCATTGATTTAGGACACCAATTCGGCTCAATCGCACTCCTTGCGATTGCATTAAATGGTGTAGCGATCTGGAATTATCGCAAACGGGGATAAGCACCACTTGTTCCGTATCTTGTACGAACTATTGGTAATAAAAAGATGATTGAGCGAATATTTATTCATCTTGATTTAGAACAATTAAAATGAATCATTTCCTGGAAACCTGGCTCACGGACCCGTTCATAAGAAAACTTGTTATCGCAGTCATTTGGGTGGTCTTCATTTCAGGAATGATGGCTTTGTTAAGGCAGCGGATCTTTTCCAGGATCCATGATACGGAAAACCGATATCGGTTTCGAAAAGGTGTCACTTTTTTAGGTTACCTGATCATCCTTGTTGTGACTTTAATGACGTTTCAGGTAAAGATGAGTGGTCTTGGTCTGGCACTTGGTGTTGCTGGTGCAGGTATTGCCTTTGCTTTGCAAGAAGTTATAACAAGTGTAGCTGGTTGGTTAACTATCGTCTTTGGTGGATTCTACCAAACAGGAGACCGCGTACAATTGGGTGGTATCAAAGGTGATGTCATCGATATCGGAGTACTTCGAACGACATTGATGGAAATGGGTCAGTGGGTCAATGCAGATCAGTATAATGGCCGAATCGTCCGGATCGCGAACAGTTTTGTATTCAAGGAACCTGTTTTTAATTATTCGGCCGATTTTCCTTTCATCTGGGATGAAATCAACTTGCCAATTCGGTATGGCAGTGATTACCAAGAAATGGAAGACATCCTTCAGCGCATAGCCAATACCTACCTTCTGGAAAGTGCCGAATTGGCGAAACAGACCTGGGCTGTTATGGTAAAAAAATATATGATTGAGGATGCCATTACCCAACCAATGATCACACTACTAGCTAATGACAATTGGGTGGAATTTACACTTCGCTACACTGTGGATTTTAAACGCAGACGTGTCACAAAAGACAAATTGATGCGTGCCATGCTCAAGGAAGTGGAGGCAAGTGAAGGACGCGTTCAAATGGCTTCTACGACGGTTGAAATAACGAAGTTTCCGGGCCAGCCCGGTTGATCTGATGAGGAAGCAAATATGGCCGCTCTCGATAACATTAAAAATGGGGAAAGAGGGAACTAAATGATCTGGAAATTTGTCCATATATTGTAGACAAATTTCCGAGATGGCAAAGTATCCCACATTAGAGGCCAAAATCAGCCAAGTCATGGAGGCCGCAATGGTTCTTACTGTCCCTCCCACCCACAAACGAAAGCAAAGTCAAGCTGATATCCAGGGGCGCCTGTTCACCAATCCCCTTGAGCTCTCACAGATCATTCAGGCAGGATTGCCATACCCCCTTTTCGAGGTTATCTTCCAAAAGGCCTTGCTCACCGAAAAAGAGTGGAGCCACATTCTGGATATCTCCGAAAAAACACTCAGTCGATATAGTAAAGAAGGGCCTGAATTTCGATTTCGCAGATACCAATCTGAAAAAATTCTCGATGTGGCGCAAGTCACTGATTTGGGTCTCTCCTTCTTTGATACCACCGAAGCATATCGCCAATGGCTGGACACCCCGAATTATCAATTCCGAGGGCAAAAGCCCATTGACATGCTAAGTGATTCGCATGGTTGCAGTCTCCTATGTGACGAATTAGGTCGTATAGAATATGGCCTGTTTTCCTGATGCAGGCCTATAGGTTGATACGGCAGAAATATGCTGGCGCCCTCTCCGGGAAAGGGGCGGCATTGTATCCTGGTCGGTGGAATCGTGAAGGGCAAGAAATCATTTATACAACCATGAGCCGATCGCTTGCCTTGGTGGAAATTCTGGTTCATTTACCCAGGTCGATCATCCCACAGGATATCCAGCTCCAGACCATTCATATTCCAAATTCACTCTCTGTTCACACGATCACTCCGGATGACCTTATGCCTGGGTGGAATCGGGTACCTCCTGGACCCGAATCGCAACGATATGGATCCTTATTGCTCAAGAACAATCTGTTGGTCCAGGCTCCTTCTACAATTGTACAGGATGAATGGAACCTATTGATCAATCCGCATTTGCCCGGATTTTCACAAATCGAGCTTCTTTCGGAGGAACCATTTCCGCTGGATGCGCGCTTGTTGAGGCCCGCTTGAATCTTATGATCTATCCTTGAGCCGATAAACAAATTTCAATGCACTCCAAACATCATCAACTGACGCTACTTTGACATCCACAAGCCCATTGGCCAACCCATAGTCGCGAAGAATATTTTCATCCAGATCGGAAGTAACTCCCGAGCTTTTCTTCGGCCAGCTGACCCATAGTCGGCCATCCTTTTTCAAGGCTGTTTTCCAGGACAGGAACAGGGCTTCCAATGTCGCCTGATCAGGACAAAAGATATGGATCAAATCCAACATTTCTGGGCCCGGGATCTGAGTGTAAGGAGTCCACTCATTTTGAAGCAGATCTACATATACAATTTGTTCGGGCCAATGGCCAACTGCCATACCCTCTTTGTATTCGAGTTTTTTCAATAATGGTGTTGCCATCAGACAATCCGTTCTCCATGCCACTGGACCAGCCCTGAGGGAAACGTCTTGGCGCTCAAGGTCTTGAATCCGGTTTGAGAAACAGGTCCAGTGAATAGATGGATCCCCTTTCCCAGGACCACAGGATGAATGGATAGAATGATTTCATCTACCAATCCCGCTTCAAACAAGATGGCATTTATTTGCCCTCCTCCAACCAGCCAAATTGGTTTACCCGATTCAGCTTTGAGCTTTTTTGTAAATTCTATTGGATCACCAGCGACAAAACGCAAATAATCGGTTGGTGCGCTCGTGAGCGTACGGGTGAACACATAATTCATTCGATCCTCGTGTGGATAGGGCGACATTTGTGCCACAAAATCGTACGTGGTCCGGCCCATCAATAACGCATCAATGGTTTTGT
>JAHEAU010000198.1 GCA_024642625.1 Lewinellaceae bacterium | reverse complement strand
TTACTTGTCGTTGCAATTCCAACCACATGAAGTTGAGTGAAACTCGAGGGTTGTGATTGATTTCGCTGCCTTTCCGGCTTTCATAGTTGGTGTAAAACACAAGTCCCTCTTCACGAATGTCCTTGAGCAAAACGACCCTGGTGGATGGTTGGCCTGACTTGTTCACCGTGGCCAGGGTCATGGCATTCGGTTCCAACAACTGACTCTGAATAGCCTCGGCCATCCATTTGCGAAGCTGCTCGATAGGGCTTTTTGCCACATTCGATTCGTCCAGTTCGAGTAAACTGTAGCTTCTGCGCATAGCAGCCAGGTCGATAGTAGTCATGACAACGAGTTTTCGCGAAGGTACAATCCCTGATGTGACGCTTAGGATGATCCTGATGCTGGAAAAGGGAAATATATCTCAATGCGAGATGGTGATTAAAGTGAGCATGAACATCTTGACTTGAAACAGGAATTCGATAGATGTTTGCATCACGGTTAAAGTCATGTGCATTCCAATGGATTCTCCTACTTTCGTCCTTGCCATGGAAACCCGCACATTACCTTCTTCCGGACATTGGAAAATTACGCTGATTTGGCTGTTGATGATTGCCCTTATTCTGGGGGCATTCAGTGCACCGATCTTGCTGAATGATGTAGACTTTCCCTTCTGGTGGGCACATTCACTCTTCATTGTTGTCTTTCTGTTGGCAATTCGCTATCTCTTCTTTCTTCGGCATTCCTGGTTGGCCAGTCAACAGATCATCAAGATTGCATTGTTCTTCCTGTGTATCTGGGGCGTGTTTTATCTCGTCGATACAATGCATGATTTTCAGTTGTTTGCTGATGAAGATGGCATGGCAACTTTCTTGGGTCATCTCCCGAATGCTGATAATACCAGCCTGAGCAAATTCATCAAATCGGAAATGATTTTTTTTGGAACAGGAAGCATTCTTGCTGTCTCTATTTTGGCCATTCGTCTGGTGATTTCGGTCTGGAGTTGGCACAATCGCGGCAAAGCCTGATCCCTAACTCAAACTAGTATCAATGTCAGATCAGATCAACGAATTCAATGAGTACCGGCAGCGAATGAATGATGTTATTCTTTCTAAAGAGAATAAGGTGCTGAAACGGTTTTGGAGTCTGGATAACCAGACCTATCAGGATGGAGCCTTGCCGGTCAAAACCAAAGAGCTCATGGGGCTGGTAGCATCAATGGTTTTGCGTTGTGATGATTGTATCAAATACCATTTGGGAACCTGCCACGAATTGGGCTGTACAACCGAAGAGATTTATGAAGTGTTTAGTGTAGCCAATCTTGTAGGCGGATCTATTTGTATTCCCCATACACGGAGAGCAGCAGAATTTTGGGAAGAATTAATCCAAGCCTAAACAGCCTTATGCGTTTGAATGCTGATCATCCATGGACGGCTGCAGTTTGGTCTCTGCTTATTGGCCTGGCGTTGGTGATGAGTAAAATGGGTCTGGAGGTTCTTGACCCATTCAATATCCAATGGATGGCCATTGCCGGTGGTGACCTCGCTGCACATTACCTCGGGTGGCATTATTACCATCTTTCTCCACTGACCTTTCCGTTAGGTACGATCGCCAACTATGCATGGCCTCAAGTCACCAACATTGGGTACACAGATTCCATTCCATTATTGGCAATTCCGTTTCGTCTTCTGTTTGGATGGGTTGAAACACCCTTTCAGTATTTTGGTTGGTGGTATCTGGCCTGTTATTCACTCGGTGTTTATTTTTCATGGCTGATCCTTAAAGAGCTGGGCATTCGAAGCATTGTGACATTGCTTACAGGCAGTATACTGATCGGGCTCACCCCTTTTTTACTCTTTCGTTGGGGCCATGATGCACTGAGTGCTCAATGGTTAATTCTTGCAGTGTATCTGATCTACCTCCGAAATCGGAGACGCCCCGAACGAACTGGGCAATCATTGGCCACTCTAACCATTGTATCTGCTTTTGTTCACCCATATATGACACTGATGGTATTTGTATTGTCGTTCCCGGCCTGGATGGGACATTGGAAGGCAGGTGGGACGTCATGGAGAATCCGGTTGTTTACCCTCGGCGGGTTACTGGCAGGGATCTTTGTCAGTTGGGCACTTATCGGTTATTTTCAAATTTCTTCTGATGATGCAAAAACAATCGGTTTCGGAGAGTTTTCTTCAAATCTGAACACTTTCTTTAATCCGCTCGGGCATAGCTGGTTATTGCCGACGTTACCGCTGGCTCATCCCAATCAATATGAAGGATTCGCGTATTTGGGTGCTGGTTTATTACTCCTCTTTTTTCAAGGGTTGGTCTTTCACCAATTCAGGTTTTTTCCAAAATTTAGAGCGAACCTGGGGATGTGGTTTTCTGTCGGGGCTTTGACGTTGTTGGCCTTGACTCATCAATGGACATTTGGATCTGACTATTTATTCAAGCCTGAATTTGAAGATCGCTTTACAGGAATGTTCCGTTCTTCAGGTCGTTTTATCTGGCCTGCTGCTTATGCTCTGGCTTTGGCAGCGGTAATTGGCATATATCGTCTTGAAGTGGATAAGCGAGCAAAATATATTCTGCTAATTCTCGCTCTGTTCTTGCAGATTGGGGACTTGGAGTCATTTTGGCAACGTGATCAACGAATAACAACATCATACTTGACCTGGCCTAATGCACCGCAATGGGATTCGCTTCTGGTCAATGTTGATAAGGTGCTGGTTCATCCACCCTTTGAACTGAAAACAGTTCACCCTAATGATTTTGTCACCTTAGGTATGCTCTTTGCTCCATACCACATCCCTGTTTCAGTGGGTTATTTGTCTCGGTATGATGATGCATTGCGCCAACAGATTTACGCAGATGGCACGCACATTCTGGAGACGGGCGATTTTTCAGCTCACCCGGGAGCCTTGTTTATTGTTGGCAAAAACAGTAGTCATCAAATATCCCGGTTGCTGATCGCTGGTAAAGTCAAAGTCTGGAATCTGAATGATTATCTAGTCGTTCTTCCGATGGATCATGTTTTTCCAGTGGATCATCCCGAACCTTTTGGTGGACGTGTTCAACAGCTGGATCTGGGAGAAAGCATATATGAATTTCTTGAGCGAAACAAACCCAATACCATCCTGCTCGCAGTTCATGATGAGGCGAGTTATAAATTATGTCCTGAAGTGTTCGACTGGTTTGTGCATGCAAAATGTCACATAGAAAAGCTCCAATTTCGAGGAAGTTGGTTGGCCATCATTGATCAGGGAATTATCGTACAGGAATCCTATGCAATGGAAGAACCTCTGGAGTGGGCAATCCCTAAGGAAGCACCCATTGGTACCTGGACGGCCCCGGTCACCTTGCGGATGGCTTCAGGTGGCGCGTTAAACCAGGTTATACCGATGTTGGAGATTGACGGTAAGGACGTGGCCGATCGGGAAAGAGGTATCCAAATCGCAGTTATGGATTCACTGGGACGGGTCATTGAAACAGCCAATTACGATACGTATATGGATTGTTTTGCCAGAACCCGATAAAGGGTAGCCCACTTTCGGTAACCCTTCTTGATCAGTCTTGAATAGGGGGGTAATTCATTCAATTCCTTCATTGAATTCTTGAAGGAATCTTCTTTCCTTGTTCATTTCTTCCACACGGAGACGATACCTTTTCTTCACTGCCTTATCTTCGCCGCATGACCGACTTTTTAAAAGGCCTTAATCCCGTTCAACATCAGGCTGTCACCACGATTGCTGGTCCCGTTTTGGTTATCGCTGGCCCGGGCTCTGGCAAGACCCGGGTATTGACCTTCCGTATTGCCTATTTGCTGTCTCAAGGTGTCAAGCCTTCCTCTATATTGGCATTGACGTTTACAAACAAAGCGGCAAGAGAAATGAAAGAGCGGATTGGTCATGTGGCTGGTTCCAATGCAAGTCGCGTTTGGGCAGGTACGTTTCACTCTCTTTTCTCTCGTATCCTTCGCATTGAGGCTGAGGAGATCGGATACCCAGCTGACTTTACCATATACGACACAGAAGACTCCAAAAGCCTGATCGGTTCGATCATCAAGGAGTGGAATATGGATAAGGAGGCATATCCTACCAACGGAATTCGCAATCGGATTTCATCGGCAAAAAGCAATTTGCTGACACCGAAGGCCTATGAAATGAATGCCGAACAAATGGCTAATGATGCAGCCAGTCGCATTCCGCAGTTTTATAAAATTTACACCGAATATGTAGCCCGATGCCGAAAGGCTGGCGCCATGGATTTTGATGACTTGTTACTCCAGTTTTTTCGCTTGCTCCAGGAAAAACCTGAGATAGCAAAGAAATATCGAGAGCGGTTTCAGTATGTCATGGTGGATGAGTTTCAGGATACCAACTTCCTTCAGTATGGCATCCTGAAAAAATTGACCCTGTATAATGGTAGCCCACGAAATATTTGTGCGGTGGGCGATGATGCCCAGAGTATCTATGCCTTCCGCGGAGCAACCATCGATAATATTCTTGATTTTGAAAAGGATTTCGCCGGATTGCAGACGTTTAAACTCGAGCAGAACTATCGTTCGACAAAACACATTGTCGAAGCGGCCAACAAGGTGATCGGTTACAACAAACGGCAGATCCGGAAAACCATCTGGACCGATCAGGATGAGGGGCAGAAGATCAAGATCATCAAAGCGATCAATGATACAGAGGAGGGCCGACGAGTGATCGACGCCATTATGGAATTAAAGACCCGGGATCATTTGCCTAATCATGAGATGGCGATCCTCTATCGGACCAATGCACAGAGCAGGATCTTTGAAGAGCATCTGCGTCGTCATAATATTCCATACAAGATTTTTGGTGGGCAGTCTTTCTATCAACGAAAAGAGGTCAAGGATTTGATCGCCTACCTGCGAACTGTGGTTAACTATCGCGATGAGGAGGCCTTAAAGCGAGTGATCAATTTTCCCAAACGGGGTATTGGCAATTCGACTATGAGCCAGATGGCCGAATTGGCGGCAGCTGAATCAATCACCTTGTGGGATGCTTTGGTCAAAGCAGGGCCACTGACTCGCTCCGGAAAGTCGATCGTCAAGTTTATCGAGATGATGAACGGGTTTCGAGAGAAAACCGAAACCCTGAATGCCTATGATCTGGCATTGTGGGTGGCCAAGGAGTCGCGTTTGTACGATGAGTACGCTTCGGATCATACCATCGAAGGGATCAGTCGGAAGGAAAACATTCAGGCTTTGCTGGATGGTATTCAAGAATTCACCGAGAGCGATGAGGAGGAATACACTGGTGAGGTGAAGGACAAGTCCCTGGCCTCATATCTCCAAAATATAGCCTTGTTGACGGATGCGGATGAAGGTGTCGACGAGACTGATTTTGTCTCGCTGATGTCAGTCCATGCAGCAAAGGGTCTGGAGTTTCTGGCTATTTTCCTGGTTGGGTTGGAGGAGCAATTGTTTCCTTCCTTCATGTCGATGAACAGCCAGGATGAGATCGATGAGGAACGTCGATTATTCTATGTGGCGATCACCCGGGCCAAGGCGCATTTGTGGTTGACATTTGCACAAAGTCGGTATCGTTATGGGCAAATGCGGTATAATGAACCGAGCCGTTTTCTGGAAGAAATCGATACGGATAATCTGGAAGATACAGGCGGAATGGTCCAGGAACTGGAAGCCGCCTCGACACCAAAGGCGAGGGTTGGTGGAGCACCCAGGCCCTCAGTACAGGTGGCGGCCTCCGTGCGAGCAATTGATCCTGCTACCTTCCGTCCGAGTCCGTCCAATGAGATTGAGGCTGGCATGAAGGTCCTCCACATGAAGTTTGGAGAAGGCGAAGTCATGATGGTTGACGGTGCTCGTGATAATCGGGTAGCAACCATCTTTTTCAAAGAAATCGACAATCCGGAGCGTCGGATCATGCTCAAGTTTGCGAAGTTGATGATTGTAGAGTGATGAATGATCAGGGAGTGCTATTTTTTTCGATCCAACGCATGAAGTATATTTAGTCTCACCTATTATTTCGCGATATGGCCCATTCTGTAGACGTTCAGACCTGCATTGTGATCAAACGCCAAATTGAGGCAGTTGCAGCCTATGCTGCTGATCCGGATAATGCCCCATTCTGGTATGTCAATATCAAATCAGTTGAATGGATGACAGAACCTCCACTTCAGATCGGATCACAGATAGCCTTTGTGGCGCATTTTCTTGGACGAAAAATGGCCTATACCTATCAGGTCGAAGAATGGGTGCCAGGTGAACGATTTGTCATGAAAACGGCTGAAGGGCCTTTCCCCATGGTCACAACGTATCAGTGGGAGTCGACTGCCGACGGACATACCCGGATGACATTGCAAAATCAGGGTCAGCCTTCAGGTTTTTCTCGTTGGGCAGCACCGTTCATGAGCTGGGCAATGCGCCGGGCGAATAACAAAGATCTGCAGGCACTCAAGTTGTTGCTCGAATCAAACAGTTAATCTCCGGGTTGGATAATTCTTCAACCCATTCAGGGTTGAGACGGAGTGTCATAAGTTACCCCGGGTTTCACCCAGGGCTATTGTATTGAACCCCTCCAGGGTTCATCTGGCATTCGAAATAACCTCTTCACCTCCAAACTCATAACCTCATAACCTCATAACCTCACTTTGTTGGTTCGAGTGTCTCACTCGAACCGGTTATTGTGCGGTGTCTCACCGCAACGGCGTTGACAGCTGC
>JAHEAU010000014.1:3196-26413 GCA_024642625.1 Lewinellaceae bacterium | reverse complement strand
GTTAATTTACAAAGGCGGCCTAAAAAAGCAAAACTTCCTCAGTCGGGAGTACAACCGTGTATTCGAGACATTATACTTGGTATCTGACATCAGAAAAATGGGACCGGAAGGTGCAGCTCCTTCAGGTGGCGGAATTCCCGATGGACATCCACCAATTGATGCGCCTACCAAGGTCACCCCTGTCGCTGGTGCAATTCGTATTGCTGAATTGGTTGCAAATCCTAAAAAGTACGACGCCAAAACCATCAAAGTCACTGGCAAATGCGTCAAGGTAAACCCGATGATCATGAACCGTAATTGGATCCACCTCCAGGACGGCACTGCAGACAATTACGACCTCACTGTGACCACTGCCGAAAACATCCCGCTTGGTGCCATCATTACTGTGGAAGGAACTATAGCACTAAACAAAGACTTCGGGGCTGGTTATCGGTACGATTTGATCATGGAGGGGGCTGTAGTGGTGAAGTAAGTATAAATCCAAAACAGTCAATAAGACTTCTTTACTACATCTTCCAAGTAGAAGACAATAAAGACCAACCCAAGATCAACTTAAACAATACGGTCTTTTCCTTCCCAAATTGACTCAATAAACCTCAATCCAAGGTCACGGGCAAATCGGTTTGGTCATTTTACTAGCAAGTATATTGCCTGCATGCGTCTATCCAATCAAATAAAACTCTACTCAGATCAAAAAGCTATTTTTGAATCCATCATTTGGAATAGTTTCTGAATACAATCCCACTCTAATAAGCCCGAAAATTTATAATATAAGCCTTTCAAGACACGAAGAATGAATCTATAATTATCCCTTGTTACCCGTGACTTATTATCTTCCCATCTTCCATCGTAATGGTTCGTTGTGTGTTGGCCGCAAAATCCATGTCATGTGTAACAATTAATAAAGACTGGTGGTATTCCTCTGCCAATTCTTTAAATATATTGAACACGTTATCGCTGTTCTTTTTATCCAAATTCCCGGTAGGCTCATCCCCCATAATGATCAATGGTTCATTGATCAATGCCCTGGCAATAGCTACACGTTGCTTTTGACCTCCACTCAACTGATTAGGATACTTTAAAGCTGCATCTTCAATCCCGAGAATTTTTAATTTTTCATAGGCATCATGTTCCACTTTATCGGCAGCGAATTTTCCTAATTTTAACCCGGGCAACATTACGTTTTGCAGGTTATTGAATTCATTGAGAAGGTAGTGAAACTGAAAAACAAAACCAATCTTTTCATTTCGAACCCTGGCACGTTCCCGGTCTACTTTGTTTTCCATATTCATACCATCCAAATAAAGCTTCCCTTCATAATTCGAATCCATAGTTGACAAAATATAAAGCAATGTGGATTTGCCACAACCCGACTTACCTACAATGGAAACAAACTCACCTGCTTGAATAGAAAAACTTATTTCTGACAGCACCTTTACCGTAATAGGATCATGAAATGACTTACTAATTCCTATAGATTCAATAACCTTATGTTCCATAGCTATTTCCCTCGTATGATATCTACCGGATCTATTCTACTTGCTTTCCTGGAAGGAAAGTACCCAGCCAAATATGTCGTAATAATTGAAAACACAGCTCCAATAAGATAGAACTTTGGATTATAATTAATGGGATACGTTTTTACAGTTGGCAATGAGGACGAATTAAATGGAATCTCACCAATCAACGCAGAGAGCCCGAACCCAAAGATTAAACCAAGAGCTCCTCCCACAAGACCAATGGTTAAGGCTATTGTGATAAATATGGCATTAACGTCGCGGCCAGAAAATCCAGTGGCTTTGAGAATAGCAATTGAGTCCATTTTTTCATAAATCATCATATTCAGAATATTATAAATCCCGAATCCGGCCACAATTAACAATGTAATGCCCACTGCATAAGAGATCAAGGTTCGCACTGAACTACCCGTATTGAACTGCGCATTTGCGGTTTGAATATCAATTGCTTCTGCCCCGAATACAGAGTTATAACGCTTTGCAAGCAAAGGAGCCATCAAAATATCAAATAACTTAATCTGAATATCGGTTACATAACTTACCGGTTTGCCAAGAATTTTTTGAGAGGTACTAAGTGTGGTATAGCTTTGAACCTTGTCAGCCTCTTCAATCCCGGACTGATAAAAACCAACCACTTTCAAAGGGAAGCGCTCACCAGAGCTTGTTGTTATCTGAATGTTATCACCAATTTGTACAAGCATTTTTCTGGCAGCGCCTATGCCCAGGATGATACTATTGGGAATGTTCTTCAAATCACTGGATTTACCCTCGACTACATAATCCTGAAATGTAAAGAGTTTGTTCTCGGCATCAACATCGATACCATTGATGACACCAGTTAAATAAATCGCGCCAATATTGTAAAAAATAGGTACCATGTTTTTTGGTGCAACACCGCGAACATTCGGATCCTTCTTCAGTGCTTTGATGATAGCATCACTATTCCGGATTTCGAGTAATTGATTTTTGGGCTTCACATGCCGTACAAAATGGTAAGCTCCCGAATAGTACGTTGATCCAGCAATAGGCTGAATTCTAGTCGGCAATACTTCATTGTAAAGTCTTACATGGGGGGTTCTGTTCAAAATCAGATTATCGAGCAGGTCATTCAACCCTCCCATAAAACTGAGAAGAGAAATAAACATGGTAATACTGAAGGTGACTCCAGAAGCAGCGACGATTGTTTGCCTTAATCTCGCCGTTAACAAAGCCATTGAAATCCGAGCTATGAGCTTGACCTTCATTTCACAGGGAGAATGAGTTCTTCATTTATACCAATACCAGACAGAATTTCCACCATTTGAAAATCCTTCAATCCCGTTCTTACAGTCAGTCGTTGCCCGAATTTGTTCACGACAATGGAATCGTCCAGCAGGTAATTTCTTGGTATGAGCAGGGCATCATCCTTCGTATGAATCAACACATTGGCTTCAAAGGAAATATTAGGATAAAGCACATTTGGCGCCCGAACAAACTCTGCCTCAATAGTGAAGGCTCTGGTTTGTGTATTCATGATCGGATTAATTTTGGTCACAACAGCATTGAATACAGAATCCCGATAACTATTCAACATAACCAATACCGGCATACCCAATTGGATACTCACAATATCATATTCATCAATTTGCATTTCAAGAAAATACTTTTCACTATCTCCAATAACAGCAATGGGAATTTGTGGTGTGACCATTTCCCCTTTGGAGAGATTCATCTGGTATACCTTACCCTTGACTTTACTCGTAACAAGGAAGTTGTCAGAATTTTTACTACTGATCAGTAGATTATTTTGAGCTTGTTTGGAAAGATAATCCAGTTCTCGTTGCAGTTCCTCCAGCTTCTCCTTTGCAGATGAATAATTGCGTTCTGAACTTTTATAAGTAAGTTCCCTTTGCTCCAATTCCACTTTGGAGCCAATACGTTGCGACCATAGTTTATTTTGCCTGGCCAGCAGGGATGCATCATGTTCCAACCTTCGTTTAGAAAGTTCAACTTCAGACCTGGCTTCTTCAATTTTACCTTGATTTAACTCCAAGGAATTGAATTGGGCTGATAACTTCGCATTATCTGACGACAATTTCTGCGCATCATTCTCAATCGACAGTAGAGGAGATCCGATATCAACGGTCGATCCTTCCTCCACAAACACGTTTTCAACAATACCACTTACTGATGTGTAGACCTGGTATTGATTTTGGCTGACGACTACTCCTGAAGCATATACTGACTCCGTGATTGGTTGTATCACAGGATTGATAGGATCCTCTTTCGATTGACAAGCGCTGAATCCTATCAGCAAAAAAAGAAAAGCATATATCAGATGCTTTGACTGCAATCTGGTTCGATTCATGAATCTCTTGGAATTACTTGAAATACACAGCCACAATGTACGGCAGAATTCGAATCTTCACTCAAATCTCCATCGATTGATGGTTATAATCGCCGCCTATAATATGCAATCTAGACCCTCTGAAACAAGTACACAAATCCTCAATATCCTTATTGCAGATCTATTTTCAATATATATTGAAATAGAAGCAGTTTGTTTTTTCTCCACAGACACTGTGTTAAAACCATAAGGTCACATCACTAATTACAATCTCCTTGGACACATGATTGACTACGCCTCCCAAATAAAACAGAGTGAACCCAAATACAATCTGTGCCGTTGTATGTCTGGACCTTCGAATGACAAGATATCTTGTTATTAATTCTCCAATTTGAATAAGACCAGTTTAAGAGCGGGAGGTCAAATTCGAACGAATAAATGCGTAAATAAGCCAGATGGCAAAACCCAACTCACCAAGGGCCATGGGCAGACTCAAGATCATTTCCGCCTGATGAACCACCTCCTTCATGGATGGCAAAAGGACTTTTGCCCCATGTACTGCAATATAACCTGTTCCGGCAACCATCAGCAGCCACCCCCACATTCGTGGTACAACATCTGATCGAAGACTCAACAAACCTAATCCCATCAGATGAAGGCCGAATAGCGTCAGACTCCCTGACCAGATCCTTTCGAACGATTGCAGGGAAGCGCCGATCACAGATATATCTCCTCCGGAAGTGACCTGATCAATTGCTGTAAAAAGATGACTAATAGCAAAACCCAGGAAAGCCGAATAGACCATACGAATGCCTGAAGTCACGGCTGACAATGATGGGTGAACGGGTTTAAAATATCGATATAGTACAATAGCGACAACCACGTCAAGAATCAAAACCAAAATCCAAACCCACGCCCCTGCAAGAAATAACCCCGTCGCATTGGTGATATTCTCGACCGTCAGGGTGTCCTGATCAGGGATGACCATACCACTATAAACATATCCGAAGGAAAAAGCAGCCGCCACTGCCATGAGAAGTAGAGAAACCCCAGCAATCAGACCATTTGTTTGTTGAACGTAATTCATACTATATAATCTTTACAATAGTACGCATGATCATTGTTGGTAGATTGCTCATGCATCATTATTAGAAAGCTAAAAATAATAATTTATAGAAAAATTCAAATTGCAGGCCTATCACTATTAGTCACTAATTCTTCCTTCAATATAAAATTGAAACACGAAACCTCCCTTTAACATCATTCCCGACACAAATTATTTGATATGGGGTCAGAGAAAGAAAGCAAAAAAGTAAACTCCAATTTCTAATTTAATATTAATTTAAGGCTCACTCTACAAGTTTGCGATAAGTCCTATAGCCGCCAGCCAAATCAATTATCCTTGTAAACCCCATTTTCTTCAACCGCTTTGCTGCATAGGGACTCCGATGTGCGGTTTCGCAATAAATGAAGACTGTCTTATCTCTATCCAGCTTATCTATTTCTTTTCCAAATTTAAATCCAATAAAACTTATATTGGTCGCGCCTTCAAGATGTTGTGATCTGTGTTCGAAGGGTGTACGTACATCAATTAGATAGTGATTTGGATCCCCTTGCAAGGCTTCAATGTAAGCATCCAATGGAAGTTGTTGTATGTCTTCGGAAGTGTGAAATATCTTATTAGGTGAACGACAAGAACACAGGAATACACAAGTAAATAGGATGCTTTGAAACAATCCAATTCTAGCACATAGTTGTCTTTTCACAGTACACAAATTACAAGGAATACATTTATCAATTTCTAACTTTAATACGATATTGATCATCTCTATCAACCATACTCAGTTCTGGTACAAGTCCGGGATCAAACCCCTGTAAAATATTCACTGCATCAAATCTACACAATATCGAATCAGACTCAATAAAAAACCGACTAACCTTATTGCAATAAGCAATAAAATTAGTCGGTCTATACCGTTAACAAGAAGTTCTATTTTCTTGTAAGAGTCGCATTAAAAAGAAAGAAATCAAGTTCGATCTTATTGCATTCATTTGACTCAACCGTCGCAGAAATGGTTCCTTCACCACCTGTACCGTCATTTCCTTCTAAAGAAAGAAAGCCGGTGGAACCATATGTCCAAGTTTTATTTGGAAAATCACCGATCAATAAATTATTCGGCGTTTCAGAAAAAGTACCATCGCTATTAAAAGTCAACATACCCGTAACATCACCGCTCACATTCCAAGTACCAACAAGATTTGTCTTTATATCAGAACAAGAATCCGTATCTGAATCCTTTTTACAAGACTCCGTAATCGTTGCCACTGCAAACATGCTTAAAAGCAAAATCAATACATTTAATTTATTCATAAATAAGATATAAAAATGTCGCCTACTCTTTGGATGGATTTTCGGCATCCTCCTTTAATTCGGGGTCAAAAATATAAAAATTATAATTTTCGTATGATTTTTTCTTCTTGTAGAATTAAAAAAATTCAGTTTATTGATTATAACATATAGATATTCAACTAGTAAGGCGAATAAATTTTATCTATTTAAGATCCGCATTGCCATGAAATTCACCCAAGATAGTCTGCAAGTAATTGGTTAAATCTGAATAATTTAAGCTATTTTATCTACTGGGTGCCCGATCCGAATAGGCCATATGCAGAGTCGACAAATTTCCATTTCGAAGAAGCACAATACCCAGCATACTTAGCCATATGACGAATTGAATCTAAAAAAGAGAAGCTGGCTGCTTTGATGGATATCAAGCCAATTCGCATTGAAGTTTCTACCAAACCCTCCATACTACTAACCCCACTCCAATCAAAAAGAGGGTTGTAAAGATCTCTTTGTTATACTTGGCCAGCCAGTTGGGGAGGAAGATATCAAAGTTGGCACGATCGGAATCGGAATATCGTCGAGCTAAGACAGTCAGCGGACAAGACATTCTAAATAGTAACAAAATCAGTCCCTCGCTGAAAACAAGACCAATCCCGATCCAGGTATATATCTGGATGTCATTCACAATGCCGCAGTAGAGGATGTAGAATATTACTGCAACAAAAAATACCCAAATGATCGTGTGGATCAGCTTTATGGCCAGGAGGCGAGTGTGGTTGGACATCGACTATTATCTGTTCTTTAAAAGTAATGCTTTTGAAATGGTTTTTTGGGTGAGATTTTCCATGTTTGGCTCCAGATCCTATTTGTTATGGAGTTGTAGAGTTATGGAGGTATGGAGGGCGTTTATTCGTTTATGGGTTTATAAGTTTATTCGCTTCCGTTGCCAAACCAGAGACAGTTTGTTATGGAGTTATGGAGTGGAGGAGTTATGGAGAAGGTTTATACGGTTATACCTATTCATCGTCGCCGAACAGCTCGCCACAAGCACATAGGGGGCCGACCCTTGGGTGCGCCTTTTTTGCTATCGTGCCCCGCATGATAGCATCCCGCTAAACATCCGGGGGATGTTTAGCGGGACTTTGTCCTGTTTCCATGAAAACCAGCGCAGGCCCTCTATGTATACTAAAGCCAGAAGTGGATACGAACCTATTATTCACACCCAATATTCAACCTGAAAAACAGCGAGAATTTTGGCGACGAACGGTTTTTGCCTACTTTTTGCCAAGACAAAAAGTAGCCCCGAGTACTCGGGGCGCCGGCGTAAGGCGTGCCAAGAATAAAATACAATTCCCCGGATTTTATGACTCGGAACACAAAGTAAAAACCTGCACCTGCCAAAAAACACCCCGTGAATCGGGTCGATCCCAAGTCACCAAAAAAGCCCAGTACAAACAATAATAGCAGCGTCAGCTTTGCGGTACCTTCCGATGCCGCCACATCGCCAGCAAACTGATCACTATCAATACCGCTACCGTGTAATAAACAAAATCAGGAATCGGCACCGGATCACCAGCCGCATAGGAATGTAAACCGGACAAATAATAGTTCACACCGAAATAAGTCATCACTACGGAAGCCCAACCAAAAAGAGAGGCCACACTAAATGCATACACACCCCGCAATCCAGGAATAAACCGCATGTGCAGAATAAAGGCATACACCAATATCGTCACCAACGCCCATGTCTCCTTGGCATCCCAGCCCCAATATCGGCCCCAGGATTCATTCGCCCAGACACCACCGAGATAAGTGCCAATACTGACCATAAACAATCCACCAATCAATGTCATCTCGCTGATCATTGTCATCTCCTTGATCATGCGGTACACCTTGTCTTTGTTCCCCTCGGTGAGTGTGATCATGAAGATCAAATTCAAAACGCCAATAATTGCCCCGAGCATCAGGAAGCCATAGCTGCCCGCCTCCAGGGAGACGTGGATCGTCAGCCAATAGGACTTCAACACAGGCACCAACGGGGTGATCTCTGGATCGAGATAACTCAACCCGGCAACCATCATAATCGTCGCAGCCAAGGCAGCAGTGGCGGTCAACCCGCCAACTGATTTTCTGGAGAAGAGCAGACCCGCCAACACAGTTGTCCAGCCGATATAGATCATCGACTCATACCCGTTACTCCAGGGCGCTCGTTCGGAAACATACCAGCGCAAGCCCAGTCCAACGGTATGCATCAGAAAGCCGAATGCCAATAAGCCAGTTGCGATCCGGATGGGCCAGATCATATTGAGTTCGTGTTTGAATACCGATGTAAAGAGGAGGATCAAAAACGCTAATGCAAGCAATCCATACAAGGAACCCAACCTGCTGAACACATTCATTTTATTGAGCAACAACTCGGCCTTAACCTGGGTAGAAGAAGGCATTACCTCTCCTGAGAATTTCTTTTGATAGTTGCCCAGTTCCTCAATTAAGCGATTGGCCAGCGTCCAGTCGCCATCCTGCATGGCCTGTTGGACTGTCTGGATATATGCCGGATAAAACCGAGCCATGAATGAGTCATCCGCATGGCCCTGATGCTGTTGGTGCAGGTCTGCTGGCGACTGCCAGGTGTGGCTTGAATCGCCAGGTGTGGGGAAGACACGGAAAAAGCGGCCCGAGAAGATCATGTTCATGATATTCACCCGCTCATCGATTTTGATCAATTCCTTTTCAAATACTCCACGATCACGGGGCTCGGCATTGAAGGCTGCCCTTATCTCATCCTTGAGTTTATAGGAGCCATCGGCATGGAAAAAGTCATTATAGGATGCAAAAGAACCACTCACGCCCAACAATTCCAGCACTCGTTCATGGCTACCGATTTTGATCATCGGTTCTTGATACCAATCAGGTGGATTCACTGCCATGGATAGCATCACCTGATCTGCTGATGCACCTTGATAACTTTCCTGACGGGAGAGCTTGCGAAGCACCTCACTGCTCAGTGTATTCATTGGTTTGAAACGGCCATTCTGATCCTGGACCAGTAATTCGCCAAAATGCGCAGTATGGCCTGGATCAGGTGAGGTAAAGGCATTGACGCTTGTGGACATTCCATTCAGACCGAGCAGAAAGAGGATAATCGCTACTCTTGACTGACGAATCGACTTGATCTGTTCCCCCAGTTTTCGAAACCGGCTACTCGCTGTAAAGAAGGTCATGATCATCCCCAACGTGAGGAGGATGTATCCGATATATGTAATCCATGTGCCGGGAGCATCGTGATTTACGCTGAGATAGGTACCCAGTTCGTCCTGGTCAAATGAAGATTGGAAGAACCGATAGCCATCGTGATCCAGGATATGATTCATGTAGATACGCTGATCTCTGTTCAACCCTGTTCGTGGATCAATCAGCGTCACCTCACTGGCATAGGACGATGCACTGTTGGTGCCCGGGTATCGTTCCAGGATAAAGTCGTGCAATTGGAGGGAAAAAGGTAATTCCATCTGTTTGGCGCCATAGCTGATGGCCAGGTCAACACCATTTGCCTTGAACCCACGACGGCGTCCTTCAACGCCTTGCTGGCCAAAAACATATTGGGTTTGATGTTCCCCACCTGACGACACTGTGACCAGGGCGCCGCCCATACTGCTGCTGAGCATTTTGGGAGAAGAGGACACGATATCTACTCGGGCCTGCGGGTTGAAATCCCCAAAAACGAACCCATCTGCTCCGCTGGAATACAAACTCCTCAATCGCAACGGATACATCACACCGGGCGCAATAGAATCCCGGGTCTGCGTGGCCATTACCATTTGTGTGTACGCCACCGGGGCAATAAACGAGAGTTCTGAATTGTTGTACTGAATTGAAAACGCCGATTCATCGGTGGATGTGCCAAAGGTAAATCGGGTACCATTAATGGTGCTTGATTCCCCGAAGCGGAGGTAATACTCCTGCCGTCCATTCATCCCACCAATTACAATCTTGAGAATGGGAACACCATTGACAGGATCATCCACTATAACTTCGGATGGATTGGGCATGAAATCCGTCACTTCAATCTTGACTTCCTTACCGCCCAGTTGGTAGGTTTGTTCAAAATGATTGTCGCCCCGTGAAGCAAATAACACAGGCTCCTCGAATTGAAACGCCTGTTCACCCACTCGAGCGTCAAAAAGAAGGTATGTCTCCGTTGAAATATATGTATTGGCTGCATTTCCTTCCCGAATATGCATCATGCCTTCACTACCGACATACCGTGTCACTCCAGCTCCTATTAAAATGATCACCATAGAGGCGTGGAAGGTGAGCACAGCCCATTTCTTCTGCTGGATCATCCGGAATCGAAAGATGTTGACAATCAGCGTGATCGAAAAAAGGACCAGCAGTAATTCAAACCACTTGGTTTTAAAAATCACCTTTTGAGCGGCACTCGTTCCAAAGTCATTTTCAATGAAGGTCGCTACCCCGATAGCCGCTGCAAAGAGGATCATGTACAATCCTGCAGCGGAGGTGGAGAAGAGTTTATTGAATATCCTTTTCATAACATTCTTGACCATGGAAGCCGGCTTATATTATTTTATGCCCTGTGCCATACCCTTAGTCCGGGGTAATGGAAGAAGACGATCTGAATGATAGGTCCAAAGATACTAGCTCTTCAGTAGAGCTGGATGAGAATGCGATAAGACCGGAGGATCTGGGCCTGAAAAAGTGAAGGAGTTTTGGAATGGTCGTGTAAGGTTATGCGGTTATGAGGTTATGATGAGCTGAACGACAAGGAGCTAGGATGTTAAAAATTGGCCCCCTTGTATTCCACAACTTGGAAAAAATTCTGCCACGCCTTGCCTGAATATATTCTTCGAGCTGTCTAGGATGAGAACGAAATGTGTATACCTGGAAGAAGATTGTAAAGATGCATGCCAATCCTGGAAAGATTAAACATGTATATCCCGAGTGCAGTCCAAGGACTTATATGGTTATGACACAACACCGAAAATTCGGGGTTAAGCATGATCCATCCCAGACTTAATTGTAAAAATTGACTGACCTAAAAGTAACTACACCAACTCCCCCTCTGCTCTTCGCTTTGCGATTTCAGCCTTCATTGTCCGCCAGTTTTCTCCCATCAGCTTGTTCATTCCTTTGTCCACAACGAACATTTTAGCAATATTGAGCAGACCCTTCGCACGTTGAGCATAGGAATTACTGCATCGTAAGGCCATCGAATATCCTCCGTCAATGTATTCAATGTAATGCCAATACCCGGATGGCATAAAAATCGTCTCTCCCGGTTCCAGGATAGTTTCAAAGCCTGTCACTTTTCTTAGAGCTGGATAGACTTGATAGTCTGGATGATTGATATCAACATAACTTGCAACACTAAACGGCATTTGGTAAAGATGACGAGATTCTTCTGGTGCAAACAAGACCACCCGCTTGCGCCCGTGAAACTGATTCAGAAAGACATGTGACATATCGATGTCATAATGAAGGTCCACTGACGATCCCTGACCTCCAAAGAACATAAATGGAAATTCTTTATAGAATCCATTTGTTATGGTAGGAATTGTAAAGTCCTTACACATTGCAGGTGCATGCCGAAATATATTAAAAAGGAAAAGACGATATTTTGTGGGCCCGGATTCCAGCATTTGCAGATACTCCCGAAACGGCAAGTTCTTGTCTGGTTCCAAATATTTTTTTCCTGGCTTCCGATAATTCTCTGAATAAATGGGCACCCTGATATGTCCATAATTCGTTTTGAGGTAGTCAATGCTCCATTTTGTCTTTGCTGGCCAAGTATCCATCAGATCAGTAAACACGACAGGGCGACAAGTATCAAGGTATTCTTGTTTGAACGATTCCCGATCGAGACCAACCCGGCGATCTACTTGATGCAAATCCATAGTTGAACGGTTTTTACGCATAAATTTAGGGAAAACGATGGTTTCGCCGACAATGTATTTAGTTTACTCAGACATCATCAATCGGCAATATTATCCATTTTACAGGGTCTTCAACCGCACTAGGTCTACCTGAACTGTGTTGCCCAAACTTAAAATTGTACTTTTGCCATGCTCATTTCCGGTTATGTGTAAGTCTGTCTCCATCAGGTACTCACTTCCGTAATCGAGACGTTCGTAATTCCCACAGGACATGGCCAAAAAGAAAAAGTCGAGTCAGCAGTTAGCTCTCGATCTAAAGATGAAAAAAGATCAGCGACATCCGAAAATCGGAGGTCTGATTGCGCTTTTGTTGTCTTCGTATCTCGGAATCGCCTTCGTTTCATATCTATTTACATGGTATCGCGACCAGAATCATGTCCTATTCTATTCCTGGTCCCTCCTTTTTGAAAGTGATGTCGAGATTGACAACTGGCTCGGCAAACTCGGCGCCATCATATCCAACTTTTTCATCTATTGGGGATTCGGCATTGGATCATTCATCCTGGTCTATCTTCTGTTCCGGATGGGTCTATTCCTTATCCTGGAGCAAAAACTAACCGCCTATTGGAAGAATTTCAGGAAGGCCATCCTCCTCATGGTTGTCATTTCTGTGTATTGTGCCTTTATTTTTCAACAAGCAGGATTCCCTTATGGCGGTGCTTTTGGAAGCACAGTCAGTGGTTGGCTCATCGGACTGATTGGTCAGATCGGTATGACCCTTCTATTAGTCGCTACGATAATTGGCACATTAGTCTGGTTTTTTAATCCCGATTTTAATAATCTGGGCATTCCATCCTGGATGACAGCCCCATTTCGTTGGCTTCAGAATCTGAATTTGTTCAGTAATTCCCGCGACCTGGAAGAGGGTGACGATTTGGATGATGTCATCGTTAAAGCCAAGAAAAAAGGAAAGGAAACCGTCTTGACTTCAACATTGGGTGAAGCGATGGACCTGGAATTAAATGGCACCTCCCAAGAGACAACCAAACCAAACTATCGTCCAGATCTTGAACTTGAAACCATTGAGCAACCCGAACAAAAAACCACTACATCGCCAGTTCCGGACTTACCGACTACTCCCGTGTCCCTCCAGGACGGCAACCACCCGGTAGTCACAGATGATGAAGCCGCCAACCTGGAACCTTACGATCCGAAAAAAGAACTATCTCGCTACAAGCACCCAGAGATAGACCTCTTACACGATTATAGCGAATCACAAGTGGAAATCGACCGGGCCGAACTGGAACTGCACAAGAACCAGATTATTGAGACTCTGCTTAACTACAAGATTGAAATCACTAAAATCCGGGCGACGATCGGACCAACAGTGACTTTATTCGAAATTGTTCCGGCACCTGGCATTAAAATCTCAAAGATCAGGAGCCTGGAGGATGACATTGCCCTGAGCATGTCTGCACTGGGCATCCGCATTATCGCTCCTATCCCGGGCAAAGGAACCATCGGAATAGAGGTACCTAATAAGAAAAAGCAAATTGTTGGCTTGAGAGAAGTGGTTGCTTCTGACAAGTTCAAGCATGCAAAAATGGACTTGCCTATTGCCATCGGGAAGACGATTTCAAATGAGGTATTTGTTGCCGACCTGGCCAAGATGCCCCATCTGCTTATCGCAGGCGCTACAGGCCAGGGAAAGTCAGTTGGCATCAATTCTGTTCTGATATCCCTTTTATATCGCAAACACCCTTCTCAACTCAAATTGGTACTGATCGACCCGAAGAAGGTTGAGCTTTATCCTTACGGGTTTTTGGAAAACCATTTCCTGGCATTTCTACCAGAACAAACTGAACCGATTGTCACAGATAACAACCAGGTAATTTATACCCTCAATTCGCTGTGTATCGAGATGGATGCTCGTTATGAATTACTGAAGAGGGCAAAAACCAGGAACCTGCGGGAATACAATGACAAATTTACCGAACGGCGATTGAATCCGAATGATGGACATCGCTTCATGCCGTTCATCGTACTAGTCATCGACGAGTTTGCCGACCTCATTTTGACAGCAGGTCGCGAAGTCGAACAACCACTGGCACGATTGGCACAGCTGGCACGTGCAGTGGGTATCCACCTCATCATTGCTACACAGCGCCCATCTGTAAATATCATCACGGGTAGCATTAAGGCCAACTTCCCGGCACGAATTGCATTCAAAGTCGCATCCAAGGTTGACTCACGGACCATCCTCGACGGCGGTGGGGCTGATCAATTGATTGGACAAGGAGATATGCTTTTGAGCGTCGGTGGCGATATGATCCGCTTACAAGGCGCCTTTGTGGACACCTCGGAAGTCGAACGGGTAATCGATTTTATCGGCAAACAACAGGGTTTTCCGGAGCCGTATTTCCTGCCTGAATTCAATCCGGACAATCCGAATGGAAGTGGCCCGCTCGACCCGAAAGACCTCGATACACTCTTTTCCGAAGCCGCCAGATTGGTCGTTTCAAATCAACATGGTTCAACCAGTATGATCCAGCGTCGTCTTAAATTAGGCTACAACCGTGCCGGACGAATTATGGATCAATTGGAGGCGATGGGTATTGTTGGCGCAAGTGAAGGAAGTAAACCTCGCGAGGTCCTGATCTACGATCCAGCTGAATTGGAACGATATTTGGAGGATAGATTAACTGGTTAAGAACGTTAGCTATGCTCCGGTACAGCTACAACTAAAGAACCCACTCAATGAGTGGGTTTTTTTTGGCGCAAAACCGACGCCGTTCGTGACGTGAACAATTCAGCGCAATTCCACCTTTCCCTTTGTCAGCAAGTTAAAGCCCTGAATAGAATAAATTCAACTCCGAGAACTCGGAGTTGGGTATCCCTGTTTGCCGAATACCCGGTATACTCTATAATCCCATACTTATCTGCCGTTGCCAGTTGAATATTAACCCCTTCGCGTCTTCGCGTTTAATTCACTTTACTATATTCGACAAAATTTCCCCTCCAATGAAAACCATCGACTGGATTCTCCGCATTGTTGCTTCCGCTATCCTGTTGCAAACCTTGTACTTCAAATTTACCGGAGCACCAGAAAGCATCTACATCTTTGAAACCCTTGGTCTGGAACCCATTGGTCGATATGGATCAGGATTCGCAGAATTGATTTCAGCCATTCTCCTCCTCTCCCCCCGCACTGTTCCCATTGGGGCACTCTTAGGTGTCTTGGTGATGCTGGGTGCGATAGGCTCTCACCTGGGGCCATTGGGTATTGTCGTTAAGGGAGATGGAGGATTGCTATTTGGCCTCGCTTGCACAGTCCTGGGGTGCTGTCTTGTCTTGCTTCGCTGGCGCTGGTCACAACTGATGAGCTTTCTACCAGGCCAGCCCAGCCCATAAATTGACCGTTCAGAAACGTCTTCAACACGAAGTGAACTACTTAGTCGCGATCTTTTTCCTCAACGACTCCATCCTACGCCCCTCCTCCACTTATGTGATCCAAGTTGCACAGGAAAGTTCAGAGGCCCGTTACCTTTGCGATCACGTTATTCAGCCATCGTCTATGTCTTCTTTTTTCAGTTTATCACTGTATTGCATTGGTTTCGATTGTACAATCGACAGCAACTCCATGTGTAATCGCCCCTGCTTACACGTTTCATCTCAAGTCATTACCTGACATAACGAGATTGCTATCTCTGACACTCCATCTAAAAACCGTGAACTTTATTCCCGATTTTAAATTCTGTATGCTTTACCACAACATTGATTATAACCAAAAATGAATTTGAACCAATTACTCAAGCAAGCCGCACCACTCATCATTGATGTCAGAGAGCCATTTGAATTTTCAATGGGTCATGTCGATGATGCAACAAATATTCCATTAGGGCAAATACCCGCGCATATCGATGAATTCAGGGCACAGGAAAAGCCGATCATTTTTTATTGCCGGTCAGGCATGCGATCCGGTCAGGCAGTTTCCTTTTTGGAAGGGCTTGGTGTTCGCGATATTTATAATGGCGGAGGGCTGGATGATATGATCGCACTTATGAAAAAAAAGGTCTGATCCAATGTTCACTTTTCTGAAAAAACTTTTCGGTAACGGTATTCAGGAGAAAACTCTTGAACTGCTTAGACAACAAGCGACTATTCTTGATGTACGTACTGTTGGCGAATTCAAACAAGGCCATGTCCAGGGATCAGTGAATATTCCACTTGACCAATTGCGTGGACAACTGTCGAAATTGAAAAAGCAAAATAAGCCGATCGTTGCGTGTTGTGCAACAGGTCGTCGCAGTGGACTGGCAGCAGATATGCTGCGCCAATCCGGCATCGAAGCAATGAATGGAGGAAGTTGGCAGGCCGTAGCTCGGTTACATCGACACATTACAACCACCCCGAAACCAATATAGTCGTCGTAAATATCCCGCTTTAATAAAACTGAAAATCTGACTTCCAAAATGTCTAGAATCGGTGATAAAGCGACCGATTTTATACCGCCCAACTACTCATGGAGATCTTACACTCCATGAGTACAATAAAGATTCTTGGGTGATTATGTTTTCTCATCCCGCTGATTTTACAACCGTATGTTCCGTTGAACTTTCGGCGTTTGCGATGGATAAAGAGTGGTTTTCTCAAAACAAAACTGATTGGCCTGAGCATGGACACTATTCACAGCCAACGTCATAGGTAAACAATGTGCGAGAGGAGACAGGCGCTTACCTGGATTTTCCAATTATTGCCGACCTGGATATGCATGTAGCCCAATTGTATGGGATATTGATTCCACGTGCGAGTAGCACAGCAGCAGCAAGGGCGATGTTTATTATTGATCCGGTGGGTCTGATCCGGTTGATCATGTATTGTCCACTCAATGTCGGCCGAAATTTGGAGGAGATCTAGTGCGTGTTGGTCGTTCTCCAAACGGCGGATTAACATGCTTGTACTCTCCCGGTTTATTGAGTCAAAGGTGATCAGGTTATCGTTCCACCACTAAAAAATCTAAAGGAGATGGACGCTCGAATAGCGGATCAGACTTTAGAAAAAGTAGATTTTTATCTGGCAGGACGCACGTTGAAGTAGCATATTCAGATTTTGGGTGAACAATGCCGGGGAGACTTCCTGTAGAGGAGGTACTCTACGGTTGTGCTTCCTTCTATATCTTCGCAGTTAATATTCACTATGCGCAATCTCTTCATCTTATTCATCTCTGCGGTAGCCGTGCTGATTTCATGTCAGTCAGAAACCAGTTCCCCACCTTTTCACACCTTTGATCCAGACCCCTGGCTGGACAAAGGAAGCCAAGTCCAGGCAGCCAGCTTTGCAGTCCTAAGCACCAAATTGAACGGGTCTTTGGCGAAAAGCGGTGTCGAAGGAGCCATCGGATATTGCAATATGGCTGCGTACCCGCTTACGGACACACTATCACAAATGTATAATTGCTCGATTAGAAGAGCGACCAGACGCCCGAGAAATCCGCAGAACCGAGCCAATGAATACGAGTTTGCCATTTTAGACAATTGGGAAAAAGATCTAAAAAATGGCGTGGCACTCGTCGCTGTTGTCCAGGAATTATCACCAGACACTGTCATGTATTATGGCCCTATCCGTATTCAACCCTTGTGCCTGAATTGTCATGGCAAGGTGGGGACGGATGTCACTCCCGAAATCGCTACCCAATTACTCGGGCTATATCCGGAAGATCAAGCTACAGGGTATTCACTGGGCGATTTGAGAGGAATGTGGAGCATCCGTTTTATCAATCAAAACTAGTCCACTTCGTGTCATTTGTTTGACGACATCGACAACCTTCTTGTACAGCAGTAATCATGAAAAACTACACGCTAACAGCTACAGCTATTCTGATCATATTGGGTCTGCTTATTCTGTTTCATATGGGGATCGTTGGTGGACTGATCCCCCCGGAACTAGTTTGGGGCGGTCGCATTCAAACACAGCAAGACCTCATTCATATGGAGTTGGCTTCGATCTGTATACTTCTCTTATTTGCGCTTATTGTCATGGTCAAGATCGACCTGATTGACATGGACTGGATCAAGCCCCTGGCCCAATTCGGATTGTGGATGATGGCCCTCTACTTCCTCATCAACACTGTGACCAACCTGCTTTCCTCAACAGCAATTGAGCGGTTTCTGTTTACGCCTGTTGCACTGATCCTGGCGGCATTGACAATCCGTCTGGCTTTAGTTAAAGTGCCCGACAAGGAAAAACTAAACGCATAATCTGCCAAACTTTTAGGCTGTAAATACAGGCAACGACCTTTCTTGTCAATCACAAAGAAGAACAAAAAACGCCTGCCTCGAAGCCATTCGAAGCAGGCGTTTTATATTATCAAAGGACGGAACCTCGAACTACAGCTCGTAGTTCGGACTGAGTTCTCCCTGCCCTGTCGGGCCCATGGAATACCAATCATTGATCACCTGAACCACATGTTCTGGATCATCGGTGATCGTGAAAAGGTTAAGATCCTCCGCATTGATATTATTCTCTTGACCCAACATAGTGGTTTCTATCCATTCTCGTAAACCTTGCCAGAATGTTGTACCAACCAGTACAACCGGTACCGGGTTTATCTTCTTGGTTTGGATTAGAGTCAGTACTTCAAACAACTCGTCCAGGGTACCAAAGCCGCCCGGGAGTACGACAAACGCCTGAGCATATTTGACAAACATGACCTTTCGAACGAAGAAGTACCTGTGATTAAGGCTTTTCTCAACATCGATGAACTGGTTGTTATTCTGCTCATGAGGAAGATGGATATTCAGACCAACAGATAGACCGCCATAAAGGGAGGCACCCTTGTTACCGGCTTCCATGATTCCCGGGCCGCCACCTGTGATAATGCCAAATCCTTCTTCAGTCAATCGACGGGCAATATCAACGGCAAATTTATAATTGGGATGATCAGGTTTTGTCCGGGCTGATCCGAATATGGAAATACACGGACCAATATGATTGAGCTTTTCAAAACCATCAACAAATTCGGCCATGACCTTGAACATGGTCCAGGCATTTTCGCCTTTGATTCGGCTCCATTGCTTCATGGTGTTCTTATGAACGACCGATTCTTTTCCATTTGTTTCCATAGTGTACAGGTGTATCCTGAGGTGCCATACGGGCAAATCACAGAAGGATATAACGTGGTTCCTGTGAAATTATTATACACAATGCCGCAGTTACAGGGCCAATCTTGAGTCGATGAAGGTCCGGACTAACCAATGGTTTCCAGTTTGTCGACGACCTTTCCGGGCTTCGCACTGGAAGGGACTACATAACGTTGAACATCCTCTTCAGAAATAGACTTTCCACTGAGGATGATCAACCGCTCCACGACGTTGCGCAATTCACGGATATTTCCTGTCCACGTGATCTGTTGTAAGGCAGCAAGTGCCTCACGGTCAATTTCTTTCGTAGAAATACCGTATTCTCCACAGATCTGGGTGATAAAATGCTCCACCAATTCAGGAATATCATCCAATCGATCGTTGAGAGATGGAACATGGATAATGATCACAGCAAGGCGATGATAAAGGTCCTCTCGGAACCGGCCTTCCTGGATCATTTTTCGCAGGTCCTTGTTGGTCGCAGCAATGACCCGAACATCGACCGAGATCTCCTTGTCGCCACCCACCCGGGTGATGCGGTTCTCCTGCAATGCGCGCAACACTTTTGCTTGGGCAGACAGGCTCATGTCGCCGATCTCATCCAGGAAGAGGGTGCCGCCATTGGCCTGTTCAAATTTGCCAATACGTTGTTTGATTGCTGAGGTAAAGGCTCCTTTCTCATGACCGAACAATTCACTTTCGATCAATTCGGAAGGTATCGCCGCACAGTTTACTTCGATGAGCGGATGGGGGTTGCGTGGACTCTTGGCATGCGCCCATCGTGCCACCAACTCCTTTCCAGTACCATTCTCTCCGGTGATCAGGATGCGGGCATCTGTAGGAGCAACGCGCTCGATCGTATCCTGGATCTGCTGGATGCTGTCGGAGTTGCCGATCATTTCCTGCGTCTTGATATGGCCGACCTTGCGTTGCAAGGCACGAGTCTCGACGATCAGGCTGCTCTTGTCCATCGCATTGCGGATGGTGATCAGCATCCTGTTGAGATCCGGCGGTTTGGAGATAAAGTCGAACGCACCTTTTTTCACAGCTTCTACAGCCGTATCGATGCTTGCATGACCGCTGATCATCACCACCGGTGTATCGGGAGCGATCAGCTGGATCTTTTCGAGGGTTTCCATCCCATCCATCTTGGGCATCTTGATGTCCAGGATGATCACATCATATTTGTTCTGTTTGACCTTGGCCAGACATTCCAAACCGTCGGCAGCTTCATCCACCTTGTACTTCTCAAATTCGAGGATCTCGCGCAATGTGCGGCGGATACTCTGCTCATCATCTGCGATCAGGATCTTGGCCATGGGGGTATTTATCGATTTGGAGGTTAATGCAACAATAGAATAAATATAAGTAATTATTCTATATTATGCTAGTTTCACTCCTCCCGTTTACTCTTCATATGATAAAAATGTTTCATCTATCTGCTACTTTCTTGTGCAAGTTGAGAGATCGCAATCCAGGCCATGAGTCCGCTGCCAATCTCTAATGATGATTCGTCAATGTCAAATGTCGGCGTATGCAGACCCGAGGTGATCCCCATGGCTGTATTGCCCGTACCGAGACGATAAAAACAAGCGGGCATCACCTGGCTGTAGAAGGCAAAATCTTCAGCGCCCATGCGGATATCAAGTTCTTCCACTGCATTCTCGCCAAGGTAATCTTGCGCCCAGCCTCTGGCCATCCGTGTGGTCTCCACATCGCTGATCAGCGTTGGGTATCCTTTTCGAATATCGAGGTGGCATGTCGCCCCCATCCCTTTCGTGATCCCTTCACATGCATTCGTCAGCAAGTGGTGTGCTTCTTCGCGCCAGGCCTCATCCAGAGCACGGAAGGTGCCTTCCAGGTGGACTCTTGTCGGAATGACATTCGTTGCGCCACCATCCGACCAGATCTTGCCAAACGTCAATACAGATGGTGAGATCGGATTAACATTCCGGCTAATGATCTGCTGGAGAGCAGATATCAATGTCGCCGTGATCGCTATGGGATCCCTGGTCAAATGAGGCATCGCTCCATGCCCACCTTTCCCTTCGACCGTCAGATAAAGCTCGTCCGCTGAGGCCATACAAACCCCCTCTCTGAACCCCACCTTACCAGCTGCCATTGTCGGCAATACATGCTGACCGAAAATGTGTGTGGGCCTTGGATTCTCGAGCACGCCTTCGGCAATCAGCAAGGAAGCACCTCCAGGATGCTTCTCTTCTGCAGGCTGGAAGATGGCCCGAATGGTGCCCTTCCATTCCGACCGCAATTTCCAGAGAATATGCAAAGCACCCAACAGAGAAGCCGAATGGGCATCATGGCCACAGGCATGCATCACGCCGTGGTTTTTCGAGCGGTAATCAACTTTGTTTCCTTCCGTTATAGGCAATGCATCGATGTCAGCACGAAGCGCAACAGTTGGACCGGGACCACTGCCTTCCAACACGGCGACGATCCCGTGTCCAGCCCAACCACCAGTATGGGGTATCCCCCACTGCGTCAACCGGTCGGATATAAACTGCGCCGTCCCCACTTCCTGAAAGGAAAGCTCCGGATGCATATGGAGGTGTCGGCGAATGGCCACCACATCCTCATGGCCAGATTGAGCCACTGCCTGGATCTTGTCTATCAAATGCCTCATTGAATATCAGAATCAAGATTGCTTATCCCCGAAGATACGACTTCAAACCAGGAGAACAGGTGTGTGATCCTCACCGGTCAAGCCGGCGAAGATTGCGCAAGACAATCCGCAGATCCTTCTCAACACCATAGTCGCGAGCATACAGAAAGTCCAGATGGCGAATGGTTCGACCATCCAGATTCAACCAAGGATGTGCATCGGAAGGTTGTAAGAGTCCAGGTCGCAATCGAGGGAGAACTTCTCGTGAATCTCCATAACTGACCAATGTTCGATACCCAGAAAACAGACGAAAGATGTTTATGATAAACGGGCCCTTATGCGCCTGAAACCATATCAATACCGGACTGGCTGCAAGAAGCACAAGTGCCATCCCGATATCCAGCATCCGCTTATGACGACGCTTGACTGCATCTGCCAAACGAAACCGGACATCCGTGGTATACAATTCACCGCTGGACACAGAAGAAGCGCTGCCGATGATGCTCACTCCACCTTCCGGCAGAATCCGATACTCCAATGCAGAACCGATGAGGTTCATCCACTGCATCATATGATCCGATCGAACATCGCGGGCACAAAAGATCACCTCCTGAACACGAAATACACTGACCACCTCATCCAGTCGCCGAATATGATTGAGAAAAACATGCGGGTCATATTCATCTGTCGGGGAAAGAAACCCGATCAAATTTTTTGAAACGTTGAGCTTACTAAGCAATTGCATGGTACGCTCACACTCTTCAGCAGATCCTACCACAACCAGGTTGGCCGCTTTACGGACCCCGGCCCGCCATTCCCCATATTGCAGATAATGCGCCACCATGCGGACTGTGATAACTGCCAGTAACGCCCATACTGTTCCCATCAAAATCACTGCACGAGATGTTCGGTAAGGTTGGTCCAAAAAGCCATAGACCGCAGCAATCAGCAAACTGCCAAGGAACAATCCCCGTGCAGCAGCCCACAGATCATCCTTTCGGTCATAGGCACCACTTAAAAACAAGCCACCCGCCCAGATCAGAGCATACAATGGGGCATTGATCGAATTGAAATGATCCGGGTAATATGACGGGTCATTAAAATAAAACTCTGCCCAGAAGTCTTTGATCAGGATGACTCCTGCCCATAAGAGAAAGAGATCAATGACAAACAACCAACTCTGTCGAAATACATTGCGCACAACGGTCATCCAGGCTCGCAGGTAAATCGCCATTCGGATAAAAAACACATACCAGGAACGCCGGCGACCCGAAAAATGCTTTTCTGCGAAGAGGATCATAGCCTGATAAAAAATCCGGATATAATTCAGGCTGCCTTTTCGTGTACTCTCTCCCTTGTAATGGATAATGGTCACCT
>JAHEAU010000014.1:0-3186 GCA_024642625.1 Lewinellaceae bacterium | reverse complement strand
TATCCAGCCTCCTTGATCCGATAGGACAAATCAATATCCTCCCCATACATGAAAAACGCTTCATCCAGGAGTCCCGCTTTGTCCAGGGCTTCTTTGCGCAACCACATGAATGCACCGGCCAACACATCGACATGAGCCGTCTCCATCTCTCCCAGATGCCCCAAATGATAGCCATTGAATAAAGCTGACCCGGGAAAAAGACGCGACAGACCAAACGCTTTGCAAAAAGCGACAAAAGGTGACGGGAAACCTCTCTTCGATTCTGGAAGATATTGCCCACCACCATCAATCATACGCACACCCAAAGCACCTCCATCGGCATGACTGTCCATAAAGTGGAGGCACTTGGAAAATGTATCCTCTTCAACCACTGTGTCGGGATTGAGAAGGAGGATATATCGTCCTTTAGCAATGCGTATAGCCTGATTGTTGGCCACAGCAAAACCTGTGTTTTCCTTATTTGCAATCAGCCTTGCCTCTGGAAATCGCTCTTGAACCATAAGCACAGAATCATCAACCGAATTATTATCGATGACGATAATCTCTGCCTCCAGTCCAGCTACAGCCTTTCTGACAGATAATAGTGCCTGTTCCAAAAAATGGCGCACATTATAGCTGACAATAATGACGGTCAGGTCCATCATTCAGTATTCGTGGCATACGGAATTCGACTCATGATCGACCGTCCAAGAGTAATTTCATCTGCATACTCCAGTTCACCACCGAAAGCCACTCCACGTGCGATTGTTGAAATCTTCACGGGAAGCTCGCGTAGGAGTCTGGAAATATAATAAATCGTGGTTTCTCCTTCAATCGTCGGTGAAATAGCCATGATGATTTCTTCAGGTTCGTCGCTTTTGATCCGGGATACCAGGGACTCGATCTGCAATTGCTCCGGCCCAACCCCATCCAATGGGTTGATTACTCCCCCCAGAACATGGTACAATCCTCTGAACTGTTGTGTTTCTTCAATTGCCATCACATCCCGAACACTTTCTACCACACAAATGGTTTTCTTCAACCGGTGGTGATCCGAGCAGATCGCACATTTTTCGAGGTCAGAAAGATTGAAACAGGTTTGGCAGAGACGAATTTCCCGACGAAACTGTTTGATGGCATTCGACAGCTGATCAACACGTTCAGGCTCCTGTTTGAGAAGGTGCAGGGCGAGTCGCAATGCCGTCTTCCGACCAATGCCTGGAAGGCTGGCAAAAGCATCAACTGCTTCCTGAAGCAGACGAGAGGAATGATTCATGATGCAAAAATAACCTGCCTGAATAGATCTACCACTCCTTTTCCTGCTTTTCCTCTATCAATCGACAAAGCCTGTAGTTTGGGGAAAAGTTTGCATTTTTGCAAGACATAAAACTCCTGGAATGGCAGAGATCATCCGGATGCCGCGTATGAGCGACACCATGGAAGAAGGCAACATCGTCGCCTGGCTAAAAAAAGTTGGTGACAAAGTAGAGTCCGGTGACGTCCTGGCTGAAGTGGAAACCGATAAGGCGACCATGGAGTTGGAGACCTACCAAGAGGGCACCCTACTCTATATCGGAATCGAAAAAGGTGTCATTCCGGTCAATGGCCTTCTGGCTATTATCGGCAAAGCCGGCGAGGATTTCAAGGCCTTGCTTGAAGAAGCCGAATCACCAGGTAATGGCTCATCGCCTGCTGCGGATCCAACGCATGCAATATCACCTGTCGTTGACACTGCACCCGTGCCGATAGCAAACGAAGTTGCTGCAGAAGGTGATGGTCAACGCGTCAAAGCCTCTCCTCTAGCGAAGGCCATGGCTGAAAAGGCTGGCATTGACCTCAGTCGTATTCCCGGATCTGGCGGCGAAGGCAGCCGTGTAGTTAAGCGCGATGTCGAAGCATTCCTTGAGAACACACCTGCCGCTGGTAGTCCGACGTCAAGCCCAGCTCGACCCATGCCAAGTGGAGGATTTACAGATGTGCCAGTTTCGCAGATGCGAAAGGCAATCGCTCGCCGCCTCGGTGAAAGCAAATTCAGTGCGCCACATTTCTATCTGACCATTGAGATTGATATGGACCAGGCAATGGTCGATCGAAAGATGATAAACGAGATGGTGGGTGTTAAAATTTCCTTCAATGACCTCGTGATCAAGGCAGCTACATCTGCATTACGCTTGCATCCAGAGATCAACAGCTCCTGGCTGGGTGACCGGATTCGGACCAATCACGATATCCATATTGGTGTCGCTGTTGCAGTCGACGAAGGTCTTCTTGTCCCCGTCTTACGGCATGCAGATACCATGTCATTGTCACAGATCAATCAGGAAGTTGCTGCTTATGCTGAAAAAGCAAAGAACAAAAAGCTGCAACCTGACGAAATGCAAGGCAATACATTTACGATCTCCAATTTGGGGATGTTCGGCATTGAAGAATTTACCGCAATTATAAACCCGCCCGATGCATGTATCCTGGCAGTCGGGGGGATTAGCCAGAAACCGGTTGTCAAAGATGGCCAGATTACAATCGGACATCGGATGAAGGTGACTTTGTCTTGTGATCACAGAGTCGTTGATGGAGCGAAAGGAGCAAAATTCCTCCAGACCTTCAGCCAACTTCTCAGTGCACCTGTCAGGATGCTGGCCTGATTAAGTCTCCACAATTCAAAGCCAACCTTTTGGCAAGGAAATCAGTTTGATGTCCATGAAAACATTAGTTCTCGGAGCATCACCTAATCCAGTTCGATATGCCTATAGCGCTGTGGAACAACTGCGTTGGAAAGGGCATGAGGTAATCGCCATTGGCAATCGCAAGGGTCGAATAGAGGATGTGGATATCCTGACAGAATGGCCAGAATCAATCCCCGATCTGGACACAATCACATTATACCTTGGTCCACAAAACCAAAAACCTGTTTATCAGCAGATCCTGGGATACCAACCCCGCCGCATCATCTTCAATCCGGGGACAGAAAATCCTGAATTGATGAGAATGGCAAAAGAAGCTGGCATTGAGGTTGTTCAGGCGTGCACGCTTGTCATGTTGTCTATCGGCAATTACGATAAGGAAGTTATGAGTTGATGAGTTTGGAGGGGAGAAGTCGAGGATTCGAGGAGAGAGTCAAATCAGGCTGAACCCTTGACGTTCAAAACAATAGTCCCGGGTGCTCGACCGAAGATGGAGGTAAACCCGGGATATCCAGTAACAACCCAT
>JAHEAU010000197.1 GCA_024642625.1 Lewinellaceae bacterium | reverse complement strand
TATCCAGTTGCAGATTCCTGAGCCCGGGAGCTCGAAAAAACGAACAATGCAACGCAGAGAATCATCAATTTTCCCATACCCTCAATATGCGCAAAATCACAAACATGGTCAATACCTTATCTTGATCATGCAGCACTTTATACTCAGCAAGGAAGAATCCCTCCTTTTTTAACAATCGGAAGTATGGTCAATTGAAAACATGTGGATGGGAAAACGTTTCGCTATTTTTGCACCCGATGTCAGAAGAAGAACAGCAACTACCCGCTCATAACGAGATGTCCTTTCTGGACCATCTGGATCATTTGAGGATGCATATCCTCCGGTCATTAGTAGCCGTTATCCTGGTTGCTTGTGGCGTTTTTCTGGCCAAAGACTTTGTGTTCAATACGGTCATCTTTGGCCCGCGAAATGCGGACTTTCCGACATACCGTTTACTGTGTTGGTTCTCCGACATGTTGTGTATGGATCCCCCGGATTTTCAGATCCTTACGCGAGACTTGGGTGAACAATTCATGATCCACATCAAGAGCTCATTCTGGATCGGGTTCATGGTGGCCTTTCCGTATGTCTTTTATGAATTTTGGCGGTTCATCCGCCCCGGACTCTATGAGAAGGAACAAAAAGCGGCACGAGGCCTGGTCTTGATTTGTTCGGTCCTCTTTACGATCGGAGTACTTTTCGGTTATTATTTCATAGCTCCGTTTGCAATCACTTTCCTGGGATCCTATAGTGTTGGATCGGTTGTTTCCACACCCAGTCTGGAGTCTTATGTCGATTATATGACCATGCTGACTATACCTGTCGGATTGGTCTTTGAACTCCCGGTAGTCGCCTGGTTTCTCTCCAAGATTGGAATCTTGTACCCATCTTTTCTGCGTTCCTATCGTCGCCATGCGATGGTCGTTATCCTCATTCTTGCAGCGATTATCACACCGCCTGATGTTACATCACAAATGATCCTTACAGTCCCTTTGTACGCCCTGTTTGAGGTCAGCATCTTTATTTCTGCTCGTGTTGCCAAGCAACGGGAGGCAGAATGGGAGGCAGAAGGAGGTAACGACGAATAATATGTCTATGTCTCAACTTTCTTCTTCTGCCACATTGCTTCTCCGGTTGTTCATTCCAACTATGTGGATTGTATTTTTTGGCGCATTTGCCGTGGTCGGTTGGACGACTTCCGAAGATTTCGTCGGTCCCTTCCAATCGAAGATGTACCAAATAATCACAACCTTATTTGTTGTCGTCGGTATCTTGCTGATCCGGATTTCCTTCTGGCGGCTGCACCGTGTTGATGCTGATTCGGAGCATCTCTTTGTCTCAAACTACTTCAAAACCTATAAATACACGAAAGCATCCATAGAGAAGCTGACGATTCACCATTATGGGTTGTTCAATTTGGGTCGGATCGAATTGCACCAAAAAGGTAAATTAGGGAAGAAGATCTGGTTTGTTCCTTCACGGAAACGTGTCGAACAATTTTTGAGAAACAATCCAATCTGGATGGATATGGTGACGTGGTAATAATAACGTCGACCGGCGCAACTACCAAACGGTGCATTCCATTACGAAAGAATGCGATTTCGATTCCTTTTCAACCAAATTAAAAAAAATGAGCCTTGAATATCTTCAAGGCTCATTTATTATGAAACCAATCCCGCAGAATGCACTGCTGGGTGGATTCTTCTACAGAATCATCATTTAGATTCCAGAACAATGAACGGGCAAATCATCTCTTCCAGGGAAATGCCACCATGTTGGAACGTATTCTTGAAGTAGTTGTGATAGTAGGTATAATTGTTTGGATACAAGAAAAATCGATCATCCTTAGCAAAGATGAAGGCGGAACTCACATTTGGGCGAGGTAGTCCAACTTTATCCGGATCCCGGATCTCCAAAACATCCTTTGCTTCATATTGCAGATTCTTGCCCACTTTGTAGCGCAGGTTTGTCGTTGTATCGCGGTCGCCGATAACCTTGGTTGGCGTTTTAACCCGGATTGTCCCATGATCGGTAGTGACCACGATGCGCAACGGTTTCTTTTCAGACCATCGCTGCATCGCCGCCCAAAGGGGCGAGTGGAGGAACCAACTTTGGGTCAGTGAGCGGTAGGCTGTTTCGTCTCCAGCCAATTCCTTGAGGACCTCCATCTCGGTTCGAGCATGAGAGATCATATCGATAAAATTGTAAACGATAGCTGTAAAATCATACTGCAGATAATCTGCTGCGCTATCCTGCAATTGTCGTGCTGCATGCAGATTGGTCACCTTCTGATAGGTCCACTTGATGGGCTTTCGGATGACCTTCTGGATCTGTTTGCCGAGCAGATCGCTTTCAAACTGATTTTTGCCTCCCTCTTCGGCATCATTTCGCCACCAATCCGGATAATGTTTGGCAATCTCTGCCGGCAACATGCCACCGAAAATGGCATTCCGGCTGTATTGTGTCGTTGTGGGTAGAATACTGAAGAAATATTCTTCATCGGTGATCCGAAAACGCTCTGAAATAATCGGTGCAAGGATCTTCCATTGGTCGTACCTGAGATTATCGAGCAGAATAAAAATGGTCGGCCGATCGTCTGTTAATCTCGGGAAGACTTTTTCTCGCATCAGATTCCACGACATGGTGGGAGCATTTGTCGGATCTGATATCCAATCGTGGTAGTTACGGTCAACAAAACGGGAAAATTCGCTATTCGCTTCTGTCTTTTGGGTGTTTAGGATATCTGCCATATCCTGGCTGCGGGAAGCATCCATTTTCATTTCCCAATTCATGATCTTCTTGTAGATGTCCACCCATTCTCCAACGGTACCTGCCATGTTGATATCCATGAGGATGGATCGGAAATCCTGCTGATATCCGGTCATCACTTTTTCGCTGACAAGTCGTTTGTTCTCTGTCAGCTTTTTAATGGTCAACAGGATCTGATTGGGATTGACCGGTTTGATCAGATAGTCAGAGATCCGACTGCCGATCGCCTCCTCCATGACGGTCTCTGCTTCATTTTTCGTGATCATGACAATAGGAATGTTCGGATGGTCATCCTTAATCCTGGCTAATGTCTCGAGTCCAGAAAGTCCAGGCATTGATTCATCAAGGAAGATGATATCCAGGTCCTTTTGCAGTGTGCACTCTTCAATGGCATCGTGACCATTGGATACCGTGATCACTTCATAGCCTTTCTCTTGGAGGAAGAGAATTTGTGGCTTGAGAATATCAATTTCGTCGTCTGCCCAGAGGATCTTTGGCATAAAATGGTGTCTTCAATGATGTGAAGATGACTTCCTGGAGCCTGAATTTGGCGCCCGATGAAATCATCAGGTTGATATGGATTCAAACGTAAGTACGTTAAAATTACTCGATCTGAATGCTCTTCAGGACAGTCAGTCGGCATAATCCTTTCGCCTTACCTTTGCATGAACGAGCGCAAAACCCGTTTTCGTACGCGACTATGGCGGCACATAAAATCTTCAACGATCCGGTATACGGATTTGTTACCATTCCACGAGGTATTCTAATGGATCTGGTGGAGCATCCGTGGTTTCAACGACTGCGACGAATCCGGCAATTGGGCATGACTGACTTTGTCTACCCCGGGGCTCTGCATACTCGTTTTCAGCATGCTCTTGGTGCACTTCATTTGATGCAATCGACGATTGACGTCCTCCGCAGCAAAGATGTGATCATCACAACAGAAGAGGCAGAGGCGGTGCAGATTGCCATACTCTTGCACGATATTGGACACGGGCCATTCAGCCACGTGCTGGAACATACGCTCCTGCCCTACCATCATGAAGAATTATCCCAGGCTATCATGAAAGCCTTGAATGAAGAATTCAATGGCAGACTGGATCTTGCTTTGACAATTTTTGCTGGAACTTATTCAAAACCATTTTTGCACCAGCTGGTGTCCGGCCAGTTGGATATGGACCGGATGGATTACCTCAACAGGGACAGTTTTTTCACTGGTGTGCATGAGGGTGTGATCGGTTATGACCGGATTGTCAAGATGCTGCACGTGGTCGATGGCAAGCTGGTTGTTGAGGAAAAAGGCGTCTATTCTATCGAAAAATTCCTCATTGCCCGTCGGCTGATGTACTGGCAAGTCTATTTACATAAAACGGTGTTGGCTGCAGAGCAGATGCTCATCCTTGTCATGGAACGAGTGGCACGAATGCATCGGGAAGGCCTCCGGCCTGTGGTATCCCCTACACTCAAAGCGATCCTTGATTTTCCGACCGATCGCAGTCTGCCCGTCCAATCCATCATGAGCGAGTATACTCGACTTGATGATATTGATATCCTGCATGAATTGAAAGAGCTTCGCCATTCTGAGGATTTTCTTTTGCAATTTTTAGCCAATTCTCTTCTGGATCGTCGGTTATTCAAAGTATACCTTGATCGGCAGGCACCTTCAGAAGAGCTGATGGCGATGGCAAATAGATCAACCAAGGAGAAATTTGGCAATCTGACTGAGCATTGGGCACAGTTGATCATCACAGGACAGGAGGAGTCCAAGGCTTACTCCGAAGGCGATGATGAAATCCTGATATTGAAAAAATCAGGTCAGTTGATCCCCTATTCTGATGAAACGGATTCACCGATTAAGGAGCGGATCACGAAAAAACATTTTTTGATTTATCCCCGAAGCTGAGTGAATTTCTGATTCCTGCGTTCCTGCGTTCCTGGTTCCTGGTTTCTTGTTCCTAGTTCAAGGAATTGGACACTCAGAATACAATGATTGGCAGTTCAACGTTTAAGGCGTGGCCTTTCGGCCAGCCCGTTCAAGGTTCAAGGTCAGAGTTGATGCTCACCTGTTTTATGTTCAACAACAATCCAAATCATACTTGTGATTCAATGTGTTGGCACTGCTTTTCTCTCAGGTGGATGATTGAGTTTATCTTTAGATCAAGAGTCGTTTTCTGGGTCCGGTGGGAAACCGACGGATAGAAGGAGCTGGTGAGACACCAGCACCAACATCGAAATGAAATGGAGTTGATCAAATGGATTGAGTGAATTTCTGATTCCTTCGTTCCTGCGTTTCTGGTTGCTTAGATTTTGGCACTCAATTATACCAATCGACAGTTCCAGGTTTTAGGCCGAGCCGATGGCTCGATTGTTTAATGTTTAACGTCATGTGGATTGAACTTTGAACCGGGCCAGCGCAAGCTGGCACTTGAACATTGAACTGCCCTTCATTAGCCAACTTCAACTAAACCTTGCCCTTCCTGGGCTGGACCGATGAGCTGAATTGGAACGACCCCGAGTACTCGGGAAGGAACGATGGAACCTGGAACGTCTTTAAAGCCCGATCTGGTTATACCGAGAGGCATTTGCAGGATCGATGAGGCCCATCAGGTCACGGACCTGCCGTTTCATGCTCATATCGGCTTCTTTATATATTTCGATAATCTCCTGGTTTTTCGCGTTGGCAAACAATTGAATGGCCATACTATTGCGATTAATCTTGGCAATTGCTGCAATCGCATCGATGGCTTTCAATATGTTGATCTTGCCTTTGGCAGGATCCCGATGCATTTCATCGAGGCCTTTCATATGATAGGTGTACGCTGCTTCACGCATGGGTCGGAAAGTCGGATTCAAGGCATTTTCTACCATCCAATACCTGTTCCGGTTTCCATCTGTCGGTTTCCATCCTTTGTTCCCGCTGGATACTGTGGCCGGAATCATATTGATCACCTCCTGGGCAGCCTGAAAATATTCTTCACCACCTGCTTTGGAATAGGTGTCATAATCCAATCCAAGAATATAATACGCATAAAAGGAAAGGATGGAAGACAAATTATCTACAAAGGCGTTCCGACTGAACACAATCGGTTGATACTGATCATAGGTGAACGTCACATCTTTATCGACGTGCATGAGGATGGACGATTTGTAATTGCTACCATATACCGGCCGAACAGCCTGTATGGACATATCCGCCCCAAAAGAGTTCAAACTGTACTCATCTTTGATCGTCAATTGAATGGTCACTTCAATCCGTTCTTCAAGTTCAAACACATCCTCCGTAAACGGTTGGTTGTTCATGAACTCCTTGACTGCCGTGCGCAATGTTTGAAAAACCTGAGGGTCGACACTCTGCAATCGGGGCGTATTGACAATGATATCCACTTTCAATTCCTGAGCAGGCAGAAACGAAATGGAAACTAGGATCACGAGAAGGGTATGAAAAAGGTGCTTCATTATAAGTTACATTATCGAGTGCTTTCAACCGGCATCAGGCACAAATCTACTTTGTCTGTCGGAAACGGACCAAACACATTGCATGAAACGAGCAATTGGTCTGGAAAGTATAACTCCATTGAATATGGAGAGTTGCAAGGGGAATGCCAAAGTTGAGGTTATGAGGTTATGAGGTTAGAAGTTATGGAGTTATGGAGTTATGGAGTTTAGGTGTTGAGGAGTTATGGAGAAGGTCCAAGCCGGAAAGCGAACTGGCCTTGGGCGTAGAGTTATTTCGATATTTCGTTATTGAGTTACTACCTGCGGCGTCAGGATTTCGAGGGGTCAGGGATGCTTGCCCGCCGGGGCGGGAGGGATGAAGTCGGTGTTGGGTGTTGGGTGTTGGGGCCCTTGGCCCCTCATGAAATAGGTTGACAGCTTACCCCCTAAACGCTAAAAAGTCAATAGCCCCTGGCTTCTCGACCGCCGTAGGAGGTTAGCCGAGGGATAAAGAAGTGATAAAGTTGGGCTTTAGCCCCATGCTTCTTTGATATGAAATCAGTTAGATGGAGGTAGGATCGATCA
>JAHEAU010000196.1 GCA_024642625.1 Lewinellaceae bacterium | reverse complement strand
TTTCCCGCCTGCCTCGAACGGGCTGCCGAGCTGCTGGGCAAAGACCATTATATGTATGGCGCCCTGCAAGCCCGCAAGCATTTTTTCGAAGGCTATCTCCTGGTTAATTCCGACCGAAATCCAAATAAGGAACTTGGTGAAAAAGCACTGGCAGCATTCCGCCAGGCACTTCAATGGCAACCGGAATTGCCGCATGCTTATTGGCAAATGATCTATGTATATGGGTACAACTTCCTTCAACCTGATTCAGCAGAGGTGTATGCCCAAAAGGCGATGGAGCTGAATCCTTCCTGGGTCCGCCCCTATACTGATCTGGCTTTCTTGTTTACCAATAAATTCAAGCAATTCGATCGTGCAAAGCCTTATTTGGAGCAGGCCATGCGTCTGGATTCCAATTCGGCAATTATTTGGAATGTTTGGGGTGTATATTATAAGTCACAAAAAGAATATGAGGAAGCTGAAAAACAGTATAAAAAAGCCATCCAACTCGATTCAACTTACGTCGGAGCCTACGTCAACTTAGGGATTGTTTATAAAAACACCCGGCGATATAAGGAAGCTGAAAAACAGTATAAAAAAGCCATCCAACTCGATTCGACTTACGATATATCCTACTACAGCTTAGGGATTGTTTACCAAGACACCCGGCGATATGAGGAAGCTGAAGAACAGTACAAAAAAGCCATCCAACTCGATTCGACTATCGCTGTCAGCTATGAGAACTTAGGGGGTGTTTATGCGCAAACTGGGCGATATGAGGAAGCTGAAAAACAGTATAAAAAAGCCATCCAACTCGATTCGACTTACAATATATCCTACTACAACTTAGGGAGTTTATATTTATACACCCAGCGTTATAAGGAAGCGGAAAAACATTTAAAAAAAAAGCCATCCAACTCGATTCGACTTACTCCCGCACCTATATCAACTTAGGGTTTGTTTATAAAAACACCCGATGGTATGAAGAATCTGAGAAATATTACAAAAAAGGCATCCAACTCGATTCGACCAACACTGGCGCCTACATTAACTTAGGGATTGTTTATAAAAACACCCGGCGTTATGACGAAGCGGAAAAACAGTACAAAAAAGCCATCCAACTTGATTCGACTTTGTGGATGTCTTATGCCAATTTGGGTGTAATATATCAATCTCTTCAGCGTTGGGAAGAATCTGAAATCATGATAAAAAAAGCGATCAAGTTCGGCCCTTCCATTGGGGAACTGGTGAGTATCCTGGGTAACGGCTATACCCACCTGCCGAGTCGTTTGGATGAAGCAAAAAAGGAATTGGATAAAGGACTTGAAATGTCACCTGATTCACCAGACACCTATATCTACCTTGCCCAATGGTCTTTGAAAATGAACCAACCGGAGGAAGCGTGGAACTACCTCGAACAAGGGCTGGAAAAGGGCATTGGGAATGGTCAGTTGGATAAAGGCTATCTGGACACCCAAACTGATTTAGAAGAGATGCGGAAGGATGCAAAGTGGGATAAAATTATACTTAAATACATACCGGACGTTTCTCACGATGATTAATCTGTCTAAAAAAAGGGCCCTGATTATCAGGGCCCTTTTTCAAATTGATGTAAATTTATTTTACTTGATTGTTCTCCTTTGACCAATAAAGAATTTCCAAGGCTACACTGCTTCGGATTTAAAGAATTAAAAAATCTTCGCGTCTTTGCTCCTTCGCGTTTAATTCTCCTTAACTCCTTAACTCCTTAACTCCTCCACTTATTTACCACACACACATTTCGGCGCCATAAAACTATGCGTCTCGCTGAAGTATGGATAGCTATTGCTGCCACCTGGAAGTTCGAAGAAGAATTTGCCTCTTGCCTTTTCCTGGTTGCCCACTTCATTCATGGTCGCTGAATCGTAAAGGCGTCCATTGACCATGGTATACTGCACATTTTCAGAGTCCTGTAGATTGGCCAAGGGATTGCCATCGATCACGATCAGGTCGGCCAACTTGCCTACCTTGACAGAGCCGATCTGGTGGTCCATGCCCAGGTATTCTGCTCCATTGATAGTAGCAGCCTGAAGGGCTTCCATATTGGTCATGCCGCCTTGCGCCAGCATCCAGAGTTCCCAGTGCGCACCCAGCCCCTGAAGTTGACCATGGGCACCGAGGTTGATCTTGACGCCGGCATCGGTCAGTTTCTTCAGCGACTTTGAAGTCAGGATATGACCATTCTCATATTCCTCATCCGGGATCATAGTGCGGTGGCGTGCACGGCTGTCAATAATTGGACGAGGGGTGAAAGTTAGCAGTCGGGTCTTTTCCCAAACATTGGTCTTTTGGTACCAGTAGTATTCGCCATTTACACTCCCATAGTTGACAATGAGGGTTGGTGTATTGTGTGCATTTGTGCTCGCCCAAAGTCGGAGAACATCATCGTATAAAGGTGCAACAGGAATATTGTGTTCCACCCCTGTATGCCCATCAACAACCTGTGTCATATTGTGGTAGAAGAATGAACCACCTTCGGGTACGACTTCAACTTTCATTTCGCGGGCTGCCTGGATGACTTGTTGACGCTGGTTGCGTCGAGGTTGATTGTAGCTTTTTACGGAAAATGCACCATAAGCCTTTGTTCGACGAATGGCCGAACGGGCATCGTCCAGACTGTTGACAACAGCTTTGAAATCGCCATCAGCTCCATACAGAATAGTACCTGTAGAAAATAGACGAGGACCGACCATTTTTCCTGTCTTGATCATTTCTGATTGGGAAAAAATCATTTCCGAATTACTGGACGGATCATGTGCTGTAGTCACGCCATAGGCGAGGTTTGCATAATATTCCCATTGTTTTTGCGGGGATAGCCCATAACGGAAATTACCCACGTGGCCGTGTACATCAATGATCCCAGGCATGATCGTTTTCCCGAAGCAATTAATCACTTTCGCGGAGCGAGGCACATTGACATCCGTACCGACACTGATGATTTTATTGCCGTCAACGACGACCGTGCCTTGTTCGATGACCTGGTTTCCTTCCATCGTGATGATGCGCGCATTGGTAAATGCGACCATCCCGTTCGGTTTGTCGGCAGGAAGTCGCAGATTGATCTTGACGCCGACGGTATCCATTGGTGGCAGGGAATCTACAGCGCCCTGGAGGAAGAGGAAACGGTCTGTAAGTGGGGCAGTAAAATATTCATTGCCAAGAGTCCAGTGCAGCTTTTTGGAGTCAGCGCTCCAGTGGAGGTTTATTCCGGCATCACGAGCTACTTGTGCTACCGGTACGGCTTTTGTATCCGCACTCAGACCAATGGTCCGTCCGGTTTGCGGCATGGGTGCAATATAGACCTTGTACAGCTCGCTCCAGGCGATCCATTCGTTATCGGGACTAACGGAAAATCGCTGTGCATACTTTGCCTCGGCATGCTTTTTCAAGTCCTGGCCGTTGAGATCTACACTTTGGAAGCTCTTAATCAAGCTGCCAAACAGAAATCCTCCTGCCTGGTAGAAGACACGCTTCCCGTCCTTGCTAAATACAGGAAACTCCCCTTGTGGTGTAAGTAATTTGTGTTCGCCTCCATTGGCAGGCATGAGGTAGAGGCCAGGCTCTTTGCAATAGGTGAAGCCCTGATGCATATTGCCATCCTCTTTTTGATAGACTAACCACTTGTTGTCCGGCGAAAAGGCTGGTGTGCGATAGATGCCTTTTTCAGTAGTAATAGATTTGCTTGTACCTGTGGTTTTGTCAAAGATCCGAATGCTCCCCATCTGTTCATCGTTCCAGGAGACGTAGGCGATTTTACTGCCATCAGTCGACCAGGTCGGTTCGAATTCGAGATCGTTGTCCTTGGTCAATCGGCGTGGTGTGCCATTGGGTAGATCCATCACCCACAGATTGCCGATCGCATTAAAGACAAGTGTTTTTCCATCCGGGCTGGTTACGGCATGGCGGATCACTTTGATTTCGACTTCGTCGTCAAACGCATTGTTTTTGAAATTCAATGTCTGGGATACCTTGTGCTTGGCATCTACTGTAAATGGGATAATCGTCGCTGTTTTGGTGGCTACATTGACCCGGTGAATTTTACCTTCACCCCAGATGACAATCGATTGGTTGTCCGGCGTCCAGTCGAAACCGGTATAGACACCAAAGACACACCATGCTTCTTGCTGGTCCTTGCTCAGTCCCTCGAAGAGCGGCGTTTCCATCCCTGTTTCCAGGTCGTGAAGAAAGAGCACAGATTTGGCACGCACCCGTTTGATAAAGGCCAGCTTTTTACCATCCGGAGAGATCTGTGGGCGACATGCGCCACCGGGTCCACCGATGATATCCTCGACTTTTCCTTCCTGTCGGTCGTAGCGGCGAATAATGTATATCTGACTGTTGGGGTCTTTGTTGTATTGGAAAGATCCGCCAGGATACATGTCTTCACTGAAGTAAACATAGCGGCCATCTGGTGAGATGGTTGGTTCATTGACGTCTTGTTGTTCGTTTTTCTTTTCAGTGAGTTGGAGCCCACTCCCCCCGCTGGTGTGATAGATCCACATTTCACCTGAGCCAATCGAGCGGCCGGAGGTAAAGTGCTTTCTGGCGATCAGGAATTGGCCATCGGGTGTCCAGTCGGCATTGTTAAGCAGACGAAAATCTTCCTTGGTCACCTGTTTGGGATCACTACCATCCACATTGACGATCCAGATATTGTCGCCTCCGGCTGCATCCGAAGTGAAGGACAGTTGTTTGCCATTGGGGCTGAATCGAGGTTGCACCTCCCAGGCCAGGCCGGTGCGAACAGGAGTGGCTTTTCCTCCAGTAATGGGTATGGTATAGATATCGCCGAGGATATCGAAGGCGATGGTCTTCCCGTCCGGGCTGACATCGAGGTTCATCCAGGTGCCTTCATCGACGGTAAAGTTGGCCTGTTTCCAGTTCCACTCGCCCGGAGGGTCGGTGATGTCCCAGTCTTTTTTCTTGTCTTTTTCCTGGGCAAAGGTGATGGTTGGAATGGCGAGGAGAGCTATCAGCAACAGATGACGCATGGGGGAAGGGTTTTATTTGAAGGGGGCTAAGATAAGGTGTTGTGGGGAAGGGGGCGTCGTTTTCGCAATTCGCCCCGATTGCTCGGGGCGTTTCGCTCTTCGCAAGAGTGTGATATAACCATAATTTGTCTTCGGATGGAGCAGGTAAAGGGTAATAGACAAAGGGCAAAGGGCCCTGAAATACAGATTTTGACATCCACGAAACTGCAGCCCCCTCTCCTTGGAAAGGAGAGGGCTGGGGTGAGGTTATTGAAGCTGTTCGCAATTCGCGTTTCGCTCTTCGCAAGAGTACGATATAACCATGATCTGTCTCCGGATGGAGATGGTAGAGCTTACCGCCGTGGCAGGGGTAAAAGGCAAAGGGTAATAGACAAAGGACCCTGAAATACAGATTTTGACATCCACGAAACTGCAGCTCCCTCTCCTTGGAAAGGAGAGGGCTGGGGTGAGGTTATTGAAGCTGTTCGCAATTCGCGTTTCGCTCTTCGCAATTAGCTTTCTCGTGGAAAAGGTAAAGGGTAAAAGGCGATGGGGAATGGGAAATTCCAAAATACAAATGCCAAATCTCAAATTCGCCTGCCGGGTAAATACCAAGCTCAAGATTCAAACGACTGAAACGAATGAGTATAAAAATGAAACTATCTCTGTAAAAAGAACTTCCTGGTCATTATGTCCTTGTCAGTGGAAATGGTAGCCAGGATAATCTCTGTGGAAGCTGAATTGATTTGAAGAGTCGTCTCATAGTGACCTGATGGTTGAGCAAATTTGTTCTCTTCGATGATGGTTCTTCCCAAGATATCACAAACGGAAATGTGCACATTTGAATTTCGATTCAGGTCATACACGATTGACAATTCATGGGAAGCATTATACCAAGTGATTTCCAGAGACTCTTCCAGAATGGATGGGTTTTCAATGGAGGTTGTCCCTGGCGCCCCGACATAAATGATTACGTAATCATTGTCATTTCGCTTTAGTACCGTTGGGTCACCACCTTGAATATTTGTCATTTGGTAGGGCCCCCAAATAGTGGCATTTGCACTTTCACTATACCATATACCCGCTCCACCTGCCCCATAAAATCGAAGCTGGTTGGGTGATTCCAGCATGAGGTTCCCCGTCCAATTGTGTGACATGTCAGATGGCAAGGTCATTTGTTCGGTAAAGTTCAGGCCATCCAAAGATGTGTAGTGTCGAGCACCATCCTGTGGGGCTCCAGCCGGGGCAGTGTAGTGCCACAAATTTTTGAAATAGATGACAGCCGGGTCGATCACCGGCTTTGTAGGATGATCCACACGAATGCCTGGATCGAACGTATAATGGATACCATCTGCTGAGGTAGCAGAATAGGTGTTGACTGTTGCATCGAGCCCCATGGGTGGAGTGGCACTGGATGAGAAGTAGATTCGAATCGAATCAGATCCAAATGCTACTAAAGTCGGATCAAATGGTCGTTGATATCCTGGCGGTAGATCGGGGATTTGAATGGGTACTGGTTCGGTCCAGTTCAGGCCATTGTCATAAGAGAACTTGACAGCAACTCGATCCCATGTTGGTGAAGGCTTGGGTTCGCGAAACCACTGGAAAGCAGCGATTAGCGTGTCGCCTTTCCATCGGATTAACGAAGGGACTCCAGCTGAATCCTGAAAGATGGTTGGTGTGTCAAATTGTTGTCCATCTGTACTGGTGGCGATCAGTAATGGATTATTCCAGGGGCCAGTGGGTTGGGCTGCCAGGGAAAGAGTGAGGAATAGAATGCCGATGAACAG
>JAHEAU010000195.1 GCA_024642625.1 Lewinellaceae bacterium | reverse complement strand
TCCCGCAGATAGGCTAATGTATCCACCGTATAGGATGGCTTGGGCAGGGAAAATTCAATGTTTGATGCATGAAATCCAGGATTGTCCTCAATGGCCAGCCGGACCATATGGAGCCGATCTACATCCTTCGCCAGCATCTTTCGTGGTTTTAATGGATTGTGGGGAGAAACGACAAACCAGATCTTGTCTACCTCCGCATATTCCAGCATATGCTGGGCAATGATGAGATGCCCTGTATGGATGGGATTGAACGAGCCAAAGAAGAGGCCGATTCTGGGCTCTGCTGCTGTCATTGGGCGCCGCGTTCATCTTCGGTCCACAGATCGACCTTCCACACGCCGGCCAGCTTGATCAGCCGGATACTATCGAGTCGTAGGCCATCGCCAGCCGCTTCGGCAAACACGCAGATCGCTGTATCGCCTGCTTCCTGGCATTGGATGCCTTGCAACCTCGATTCGACCTTGTCATCCACTGCATCTGCCGCTTCGATCATGGCCTGCATGAAGCTGATCCAATCCTGAGTTTCAGGGGTGCTCCATTGGGATGCCTGATCAAACTGATTGTGATCCATATAGATCTGCCAGTTTTGAAACACCTCTGCCGGAGTTGTTGGATTGGCCACCAATTGCGGACTGTCCTCCAATACAGCATGAAGATCATCGAGTTCATTCGCTTGATCTGATCCATTATCCGTAGCGCATGCACTCCACAGACAGACAAGGAACATCAGGAACAAAAATCGGATAGACATACTGCGAAAGTACGAAACCCGATTCTCCTGACTCCTTCAAGACATTTGAACCCTATAAATAACCAGTATTTGTTTTCTGACCGACGCCAAAGCACAGCTTCTTTGGTTATGGAGTTGAGGCGTTATGGAGAAAGTTTATGAGGTTATGTGTTGAGGAGGTTATGAGGAAAGTCAAGGAGTTTGGAGTCGAGTAAGGAGTTTATTCGTTTATGGGGTTATTCGTTTATGATATCTCATTGTCAAACCAGAGCATTTTTGGTTATGGCGTTGAGGAGTTATGGAGTGAGGTTATGAGGTTATGAGTTTGGAGGGGTTTATTCGGTTATTTGTTTATTCGCTTATACATCGATCGTCGCCAAACGAGGGCCCGGACGCCCCGAAGCCTCGGGGGTCCGGATCCAGATATGGCTGAGGTCGCCATCGTCTGGGCCTCCCGAGCACATCAGGGACTCGTATTTCCAAGAAATAAGGCGTTATAACATCTTGAAGATTGCTGTCCAAATTGAAGATTGCCGCATTATTTGGTCAGACAATGTATCCGAATCTTAATCAAGAAACGAGATGAGGGAGAGTTGATAAGGAATCCCGCCACCGATCAAATACGAGCGGCCGGGCCCAGACGATGGCCTTTTGAGGCCATGTCTGGATCCGGACTGTAAACGTCCGGGTCCTGATGTCTGTGCGCTCTTATTCCTTGGCACTTATGAGTCGAGGCAATTCATAAAAAGAAGGCCCATTTTGGCAACAAGCTTCTGGAAAATACCCCGCATTTTCTAGTCCCCCCCGAGTACTCGGGGCGGGGGATGATTGTCGGGATGGGTACTTTTGCTGCGTCAAAAGTTCTTACCCCGAGTGCTCGGGGCGGCGATGAGGCGATGCCAAGCATGAAATATCAAAAGATACATGCTTTGCAGGCCACCAAAAGTAAAAAACTGCACTTTAGAGATAATCTGTACCAGATTAACCGAATGAAAACAGGTTGACATACTGCAGCAGTATGAACCCTGATTCCTTATAAACTGAAAATGACCGTTGATTAGCTACCCAACATCACCGGCATGACCAGCATAAGGATGTCTTCACCTTCCGCCGGGTCCGCTGGCAGGAGGATACCTGCACGGTGCGGGCTGGAAAGCTCGATTTTCACCTCGTCAGACTGGATGACCGTCAGCATCTCCATCAGATACTTGGCGTTGAAGCCAATGGTCATCGGTTCGCCCTCAAATGCACAGGTCAGTTGCTCTGTGGCCTCATTGGCAAAGTCGATATCCTGAGAAGAGATGGTCAGACTGCCATTGCTGATGGTCAGCAGGATCTGATTTGTGGTCTTGTTGGCATACAACGAAATCCGCTTGACCGAGTTGAGGAAATCCTTACGCGAAACGGTCAGCGTATTCGGGTTATTCGTTGGAATAACGGCGTTGTAGTCCGGATAACGGGCATCGATCAACCGGGCACTCATCTGGATCTCCGGTGTCGTGAAGAAGGCGTTTGACTTGTTGTAGTTGATCACTACATCATCCGTATCATGGATGGTACCTTTAAGGAGATTGAGCGCCTTTTTGGTCAGGATCATCGAAGCAGATGTGTCCTGCCCGGAATGGCTGAGTCGATAACGGACCAGCTTATGTGCGTCCGTAGCGACGAACGTCAGCGTATCCGGATCGATGATAAAGTAGACACCCATCATGGCCAGACGCATCTCATCATTACCCGTGGCAAAGATGGTGTGTGAGATCATGTGGTGCAGCTCCATTCCAGAAACCTTCACCTCATCTACTGCGTCCGGTGTTGGTGTATCCGGGAAGTCGGCACCATTCTCACCAGCCAGTTTATACTTACCAAAGATGGAGGTGATCTCCACACTATAATTGTCAGGATCGACCTGAAAGGTTACGGGTTGCTCGGGAAGACCTTTGAGGGTATCCAGAAGAATACGGGCTGGAATGGCCACTTCGCCATCCTTGTCCGCACTGATCTCCAGTGACGTATTGATGGAAATGTCCAGATCGGATGCCGTAATGGTCAATTTGGCACCATTGATCGTGAACAGAAAGTCTTCTAAAATGGGAAGAACCGGGTTATTCCCGATGGCTCCGCTAACAAGCTGGAGTTTTTTCAGGAGTTCGGCGGAGGAAACAGTAAACTTCATGGAGGATGGATCTTGCGTAATGCTCGGGCGCAAAGATAGCGCATCTCCTGATTAATCCGACCACGCATTGCCCATCTCGCTGTTATCTTTGCGGAATGATCGATCGCCGTCATGCACCACCCTTCCGGGAGATCGCCGATCTGGTGATGCCAGCACCAGAAATTCGACACCTTTCTCATGGGGTTCCACTCTACTGTATTCCGGGGTCCAGCCAGGAATTGGTCAAGCTGGAGGTGGTCTTCCAGGTGGGGCGCCTGCATGAAACCCAACCCCTTGCAGCCCGGGCAACGGGCCGGTTAATCCGCGAAGGAACTGCCGGTCTGGATGGCTCCACCATCGCAGATCTAACGGATTTCTATGGTGGTTCCATCAGTACGACTGACAGTATGGACCATACCGGGCTCACACTGCACTGTCTGACCCGATTCTTTGGCGACCTCCTTCCCGTATTGAGTGCGTTGATCCTGGAGCCCAGTTTTCCGGAAAAAGAATTCCAACTGTTCATCCGCAACAACCAGCAACGCCTTTCGGAAGATCTGGCCAAAAATGAAGTGGTCGCCTATCGGGAAATGACCGCCCTGATCTTTGGTGCCGACCATCCCTATGGCTGGAACTCCTTTCCGGATACATACGCCAACTTGAAGCGGGAGAATATCCTGACTTTTTGGAAAAACCATTTTGTCCGAGGCAATGCCCTTCTGATCATCAGCGGTCAGTATGATGATGCCATGATCCAATCCATCGATGATCAATTGGTTCATCATCTGCGTGCTGGCATTTCCGAGACGGTATTTCCTGCTCCGGCAGCGGTACAACAGCGTATTTTACACGTATCTGAACGGGATTCCCTCCAGAATGCAGTTCGCATCGGTCGGCTGCTGTTCGATCGGAATCATCCGGATTATTATCCAATGCATGCTGTCAATTTGTTGCTTGGTGGCTATTTCGGTTCTCGGCTGATGACCCAGATTCGGGAGGAACTGGGATTGACTTACAATATCTATTCGCATATTGATGCCATGCGGCACAGCGGCTACTTTTATATCTCTGCTGAAGTCAGCAAAGAGGAGACGGCTCGTACATTGGACGAAATTCGCAAAGAAATTATCAAATTGCGTGAAGAGCCTGTAGACGCTGAAGAATTGCTGATGATGCAACGATTTGCAGCCGGAAATTTGCTTCATTTATTAGACGGACCTTTCAATCGAGCAGACACGTTGAAAAATCTGTTGATTGAAGGAGGTACCTTTGCAGACTTCAATCAGCTGGTCCAGGCCATTCGTAAGTTGACGGCCAGCAATGTTCAGGAATTGGCCAACAAATGGCTCGATCCGGAACTTTTGGTTGAAGTGGTGATCGGCTAGACGGGAATTCCTTTTCATTTCCCGGATTTTTTCTTTTGCTTTGTACGTTTGTAACCCCTTCTGTAGTTCTACCATTCATGGGCCTTCTTAATTTCTTCCGGCAAGAGCTGGCAATCGACCTTGGCACTGCCAATACACTCATCATCCAGGACGGCAAAGTCGTCGTGGATGAACCTTCTATTGTGGCTGTCAACCGCAAGACCGGCAAAACCATTGCCGTCGGTACAAAAGCCATGCTCATGCATGAAAAAACGCACGATGAGATCAAGACCATCCGTCCGCTCAAGGATGGGGTGATCGCTGATTTCCAGGCTGCGGAAAGTATGATCGAAGGCCTGATCAATATGGCTGGAGGGAAACGCCGCTTTTTCACTCACCTGAAAATGGTGATTTGTATCCCCAGTGGCATCACAGAAGTTGAAAAGCGGGCTGTTTTTGATTCAGCGGATCACGTTGATTCCAAGGAAACCTACCTCATTCACGAACCGATGGCTGCGGCACTGGGTATTGGTCTGGATGTTGAAGAGCCTGTCGGTAATATGATCATCGATATCGGCGGTGGAACCACTGAAATTGCTGTCATTGCACTTTCTGGTATCGTATCAGACCAATCCATCCGAACAGCCGGTGATGAATTGACTGAAGATATCATCGACTATCTCAAGCGGGAGCATAATTTATTAATCGGAGAGCGAACTGCAGAACAGATCAAAATTCATGTTGGATCCGCGTTGACCAAACTTGACAATCCACCGGAAGATTACCCTGTAAATGGCCGTGACCTGATGACAGGCATTCCCAAGCAGATCAAAATCAACTATGCAGAGGTGGCCGAAGCCATTGATAAATCTCTGGCAAAGATCGAAGAGGCTATCCTTCGTGCCCTGGAGAATACACCGCCAGAATTGGCATCCGATATCTTCAGTACTGGTCTATACCTCACGGGAGGAGGCGCACTGTTACGCGGTCTCGACCTTCGTCTTTCAGCAAAAACAGCATTGCCTGTGCATGTTGTTGATGATCCCCTTCGGGCAGTGGTTCGTGGTACCGGTATTGCATTGAAAAATACCGATCGATTTACCTTCCTGATCGATCGGAGGAGTATGTAATCGATGATCAATCTCTTGTATTTCCTTTCACGGTACGGTGGTGTGTTGGCCTTCGTCATCCTGGAATTACTATCGGTCTATATGGTCGTTCAATACAACCAGACCCAACGGGATATTTATCTGAATTCCTCCCGGTTTTACAGCGGTGTACTCCTTGAAAAAACGGCAAAACTGCGTCATTATGCTTCTATGGCCGAAATCGCAGATTCATTGGCCAAGGAAAATGCCGCCTTGTATAATCGTCTCTACAGCCAATTGGCCATTACACCCAGAGAGAATGAAGTCGATTCCCTCCTCGCACCATTCGAATTCATTCCAGCCAGGGTCATCAAGAACAGTATCAATCAGCCCAACAATAACCTCACCCTGAACAAAGGGACTATCGACGGCGTCCAACCTGGAATGGGTGTCGTTTTATCAAAAGGAGTCTTGGGTATTGTACGGAATACATCCTCCCATTTTTGTCGGGTACTTTCTGTTTTGAACAGCCAAACGTTTGTCAGTGCAGCTATTCAGCGAAACGGCTCGTTTGGCGTCATTCACTGGGACGGTGTCAGCCCCAGTCGTGTAATTCTCGAAGAAATTCCCAAGCACCTGGATATCCAAATCGGGGATACTGTCGTGACAAGTGGTCATTCCTCCGTTTTCCCTCCCGGCTTAGAAATTGGCAAAGTGGCCAATTATTATGTGCCTTCAGGTAGTAATAGCTTTCGCATTGAAGTCGATCTGTTCGCTGATCTCAGCCGGATCAATCGGGCATATATCATTCGCAACCGATATTGGGATGAATTACAATCCCTGGAAATCACAGAAGACAAATGAATTCGGAGGTTAGACCACATATCATCCGGTTTTTCTTCCTGGTTTTGTTACAGGTACTTATCCTTCGTCAAGTTCAGCTGGGTGAAGATTGGTTGCGCTTTGCAGAGATCCTGATCTATCCACTGATCATAATGATGTTGCCGATGCGCTGGTCCCCAGCAATTCTGATACTTGTCGCATTCTTCATCGGTCTCATCATCGATTCATTTTATGATACACCCGGAGTACATGCAGGTGCATCGACGTTTTCCGCATTTGTTCGACCTCTGGTCCTTCAAATTATCGCTCCACGCGCTGGTTATGATCCCAAACAAAATTTGACTCGGGCCACCTTTGGGATGACCTGGTTGACCTCTTATACCGCCATCTTTCTGTTGATTCACATCCTTGCAGTACAACTCCTGACTGTTTTCACGTTCTATTATTGGGGAGAATTACTTCTGCGAACCGGATTCAGCTGGATTCTTTCTGTTATCATAATCCTCCTGGCTGACCTGGTCTTCAATCCAAAATCATGAGCAAGGAAGGATCCGGTCATTATCTCGTGGTTTCTGCGGTGTTTATTCTGGCCTCCGTCATCCTGCTGGGCAAGGTTGGATACCTCCAATTGTTTGATGACTCTTTCAAGGACAGAAGCAAGACCTATGCTATT
>JAHEAU010000194.1 GCA_024642625.1 Lewinellaceae bacterium | reverse complement strand
CTGTTACCGACGCTACATCATGTGCATTTGCTGACCATCCAGTACCGCATGCATCCGGCGATCATGGCATTTTCAAATACGTGGTTTTATCAGGACCAATTGCTTTCAGCGGAGGGACTTGAAGGCCGTCAGTTGCCCGTTAGTGATCCCCGTCCTGTACTCTTTATCGATACCGCTGGTTGTGGATTTGAAGAAAAGGTCAATCCCGAAACAAAGTCACGTTATAATCCAGATGAGTATGTATTGATCACCTGCCACCTGGAGAGTCTTCGCCAGGATCTGGTCGAAAAAGAATGGCCTGACATTGCCATCCTCTCTCCATATCGGGAACAGGTAGAATATATCGAGGAAGAAATCATGAAAGACGATCACTATAATTCCCTGCCGATTCGGATCCAAACGATTGATGGATTTCAGGGGCAAGAAATGGATGTGGTTATTTTATCGCTTGTCCGTTCAAATCATAATTCCGAAATCGGTTTTCTCCAGGATTATCGCCGGATGAATGTGGCCATGACCAGAGCACAACGACAGTTGATCGTGATTGGTGATAGTGCAACCATTGGAGGGGATCCCTTTTATGCTCAATTTTTGGATCACTGCCAAGAGACGGGAGCCTGGCGATCAGCATGGGAATATGTGAATAGTTGAGAAGGTTATGCTGTGCCCGCCGAAGCTTAAGCGTAGGAGGGAGGTTATGAGGTTATGAGGTTGGAGGTTATGAGGTTATGAGGTTGGAGGGAAGAAGTTATTTCGTTATTTCGTTATTTCGAAGGCGGAAGTGGGTGTTAGGTATTGGGTCATTTGAATTTGAGTATTGGAATTTATTTGGAATTTGAATTTTGTGAATTGTAATTTTTTTTCAAGTATTTATTTCACAAAAAAGAAAATGAAAATGGCAAAAATACCTCATTCCATCAGGCTCTTTGTGGCCCTTTGTGCCTTCTCTGTGGTTCTCTGTGCAATAACCATAACTTTTAATAAATCAACTGATTTTGCATTTGACAAAACACTCTGTGAAACTCTGTGCCCCTCTGTGGTAAATTCAATTTATTAATTTTTTATCAATATTATTCCTTGAGATGAATTGAATAATTGAATTTGAATTTCACATTAAAAATCAAATCTCAATTGAAAAAAGAAATCACCACTCGCGAAGACATCACCCTGCTGGTCGAGTCCTTTTACACCGAGGTAAAGGAAGACGATCTCATTGGCTATATCTTTCGTGATCTGAACCATTTTTCATGGGACACACATATACCCGTCATGATCAATTTTTGGTGTACGCTGCTTCTCGATGAAATGTCCTACAAAGGGAACCCCATGTTAAAACATATTGATCTGCATCGGCAAATACCTTTAAATCAGGCTCATTTTACCCGATGGAAAGAACTCTTTTTTAAGACGCTTGAAAACCATTTTATTGGTGACCGGGTTGAGGAGGCCAAAAAAAGGGTCAACGCAATGGAAATCCTCATGCTGATGAAAATTCGGGATAGTGAACAGGGGCATTTCATTCAATAAGCAGCTTATTGAGCTGCCCGTGTATTCAATATGGTTATCTGTCGATAAATCTTGATCCATCCATATTCAAATGAAACCGGAATATACCTGCATTCTTGAAATCCAAATATTCCTTATCTTTCAGAAAACAATCACTTTTATGATTCGACCAATACTCTTTTCAATCGGCCTACTTGCCCTGTCTCTTGGAGCAACTGCCCAGGTGAGTCATGGAGGTGGAGATATTCCAATTCCGGTAGTAGAACACCCCTGTCTTTCTCCCGAGGCATATCTAGAGATTGAATCTCAACTTGAAATCAACAGAGCTCTTCTGATCGAAAAAGGCATCTTATCAGCACAACCCAATTCACGCACTGGAGCCGTGTTGCTGGAATGGCCACTCAAGCAGGCCAACGGATTTAATCAGCCTTCATATTACACTACTGTCAATTTTGTCGATCTGGATCCATCGAGCGGAATCCAGGATTTTCAGTGCGGCAGTCGATCATACAATGGACACAATGGCCTGGACATTAGTTTATGGCCATTTTGGTGGCAAATGATGGAGGATAATCAAGTAGAAATCATTGCTGGAGCACCCGGCGTGATCATCCAAAAAAGTGATAATTATTTCGATCACAACTGTTCTTGTGTCGGCACCTGGAATGCAGTTTATATTCAACATAGTGATGGTTCTATCGCCTGGTATGGACACATGAAAAAGAATACACTGACATCAAAACCGGTTGGCGCTTCTGTTGAAACTGGAGAATATCTCGGCATTGTTGGCAGTTCGGGTTGCTCCACCAATCCTCACCTGCATCTTGAAATTCACGATGCGGCCAATCAGGTCATTGAGACCTATGAAGGTCCATGCAATGGAACCACACCTTCTTCCTGGTGGGCAAATCAAAAACCCTACTATGAGCCTTCAATCAATCGGTTAACTACACATAGCATTGCTCCTGAAATGAAAGGATTCTGTCCGGATGATGAAATCCCCAATCTCGAGGATCAGTTTAATCCCGGGGATCTGGTATATTTCACGGCCTGGTATCGGGATCAATTACTGGATAAACAAGCTACGTTCAACGTGATTGACCCGACAGGAGCCGTCTTCAAATCCTGGAAACAGGGTGGTCCAGAAAATTTTTCTTGGGCATGGTGGTATTGGAGTTACTTTCTTCCCACAAATGCTGTAGAAGGAATTTGGACGTTTGAGTCGACTTATGGCAATACCACCCGAACCCACTTTTTTCAGGTTGGCGAGGTTTCAGAAATTCAAACTATCGGTAAAGAAAAACTGACCATCATGAGCAATCCGGTTCACATAGATGTAATGGTTGATTGGGCCGGAGAACGTCCTTTGACTTACGTACTCTCCACTATGCAGGGTCAGGAATGTGGGACTGGTCTTCTTTCTCCCGGAAGGAACATGATCGAGATGTCCTCATTCCCTATTGGAACCTATAACTTGCACCTGGTCGATCTACAAACGGGTGAACAGCTTGACACCCGGTTAATCAAAGCCAGATAATCCTGTGCTTTAATGGTGCTGCTTCGTATATTACATGAACAAGCACCCATTATGCACCCGAATAACCAGCTGATCAAAAACCTTTTTGAAGCGTTTCAACAAAGGGATTATTTGACGATGCAGTCCTTATACGACGACCGTGCCACGTTTTCCGATCCAGTATTTTCAGCCTTGGATGCAAACCAGCTTAGAGGCATGTGGGAGATGTTTTGCACCCGTTCCAAAGATTTGGAAATCGAATTCCACCATTCGTCTGCTGACGACCTGACAGGTATGGCCACCTGGCATGCATTGTATACGTTTTCTCCGACAGGCAATGGGGTGATCAACAAAATTCAGTCTCGTTTTACCTTTCAGGATGGTTTGATTGTGGAGCATATTGATTCATTCAATTTTTATCAATGGTCCAAGCAGGCACTAGGAGTAAAAGGTCTCCTTCTGGGTTGGACTCCGTTCATGAAGAATAAAGTGAGCTCTTCTGCAAAAAAGACCCTTGACCACTTCATCAATCAAAAGACCAAATCCTAGGAGTCTGACTCCAAATCACTTTCCATTTCTCGTTGAAAATGTAATTGTCTATCGGTTCTATTCAAGTTAAACTGCATGAATCGCTGCATCTTTTACTGCCACATTAGCCTGTTCCTGCTCATCCAATTTGTTGCGAATGGCCAGGTATATCCCGAAATGCCACAGGAATGGCTGGATGGTTGTTTACCTGCGACTCAACAGAACATTACAGTTTGTTCATCCGGTTGCAATTATACCAACAGTCAACTTCAGATCGCTATAGATCAGGCGATACCAGGAACAACCATTCTTCTGGAATCTGGTGCAACCTATGTCGGACCGTTTAATTTGCCTGAAAAAAATGGAGATGGCTGGATTGTGATTCGAACGAATATTTCTGACGACCAGCTCCCCCCGATAAATACCCGAATGGATCCCTCGTATGCACCTGTCCTCGCTAAACTGGAAGCCAAGCCCACACTAAGTGCAATAACCACCTCCTCCCGTGCACACCACTATGCTTTTTTCGGTCTGGAAATCCGGAGCCAAGGATTTTCCTGGAATGTGGTTACCATTGGAAATGGTGAATCCATACTGGAAGACTTGCCCCATGATTTCCTTTTCGACCGAATTTACCTGCATGGACATTCCACACTGGGTAGCCGAAGAGGTATCGCCATGAACGGCAGACGGATTGCCGTCGTTCATTCCTGGATCGACAATTTTAAGGAGCAGGGTGCCGATAGTCAGGCATTGTGCGCTTGGAATGGAACGACATTTAAAATTGTGAACAATCGGTTAGAGGGAGCTGGAGAAAACATCATGTTTGGTGGAGCGAAAACACAAGTACCCGACATGTTGATGGCGGATATTGAATTTCGGAATAACCATGTCGTCAAACCTTTTTCATGGAAAGCAGACCATCCGGATTATGAAGGAACGCATTGGAGCATCAAGAATCTGTTCGAATTAAAAAATGCAACGCGGGTGTGGGTCAAAGGCAATGTCTTCGAACAAAATTGGGCCGATGCCCAGACCGGATTCGCCATTCTGCTTACTCCTCGAACCGAACAAGGCACATGCCCATGGATTACTGTCAGTGATGTGACGTTTGAACACAATATCATCCGTCACACAGGGAGCGGGATCAATATTGCCGCTCGGGACAATAGCCTACCAACGATACCCACTGCAAGAATCTGGATTCATGATAATCTGGTGGAGGATATCAACGGGTTGATCTGGGGTGGAGATGGCCGGACGTTGCAGGTATTAAGTGGCGTAGTAGATCTGACTGTAGATCACAATACATTTATCAATCCTTATGGAAATACCTTCGTTACGGCGGATGGTATTGCCTTTCCAAATATCAATTTTGTATTCACGAATAATATCACCAGTCATGGTGTATACGGGTTGCATGGCAGTGGAAAGGGTGTAGGGAATAGTAGTTTAACGGCATATTTTCCAGATGCAGTCTTTCAAAGGAATGTGATTGGAAACGGGTTCAGTACGATGGCTAATTTATCCAATTATCCAGCAGATAATTTCTTTCCCGGGGCCATGACATCCATTGGATTTACAAATTACAACAATGGCCTGAATGGCGATTATGCACTCTTGCCAAATAGTCCGTATTCTGGTGTAGCAACTGATGGCAATGACCCGGGCGCAACGATGGATTCATTGATTCACTTTGCTGATTCGGCTGTCAGCGGCGACTTCCTACTTTGCGATGAAATCACGCCAATAATCAGCCAAACGCCGCCGTTGCCCATGCAGCTTATGTTGTTTCCAAATCCGGGAAGAGATCATGTCCAGCTTGCATGCTCAGGCTCATCAATGATACATCCTGATCAAATTCGAATTCTAGACATATATGGTCGGCAATGTACACCAAATGTAGTAATCTGTTCTGGATATCAATGTGAATTAAATCTCCTAGATCTTCCAACAGGCGCTTACTTCATACAGGTACTGAATGGCAATCAATATACTTCTGCCATGTGGGTCAAGGGGTCGGGTTATTGACCTTGAAGGACTGTACGATGCATGGAGGAATAGTATACCTCTATGCATAGATGCTACAAATAGCAGATGTTTGCTGGCGACAAACCTTTCCGTATTTTAGTCGACTCCATTTGAATAGAACGAACCCACAGTAACAATATTGAAAAGGCCACCAGACGAAGAAGAACAAATTCAAGTAGATGAATTCATTACTTGGAGCCGATGGAATTCTTTCGATTCAGAAAAAACCCACTAATAATCTACCATTTCGGCTCAATAATATACAATGCCGTTCCGTCCGGATCCTGAAAGTGCAAAAAACGCCCACCTTCTTCTATCCGCTCTTTAAAAGGAACATTCAGATCTGTCAGGACATTTTTGGCCTTATCGAATTCGGGCACGGTTAATCCGATGGAGGCATTCCCCGAGTTGCCAGAAATCCTCACGGGATCAGTCGGGTGCAAACCCAATGTAAACCCGGATGCATTCATCTGAGCGTAATACTCGCCCCACTGTTGCTCCAGGTTGAATCCGATGGATTGATAAAATGCAATGGCCTTTCCCAAATTGGTGACATTCAGGGTCAACGTAGCTGCAGTAATGTGCATAGGTTGTGGATTAAAGGACTAAGCTAGCTCTAAAATTGAATTGGGAATAACGATGATGCAGGTGGCTTGATCATTTAATTTCCTATTCGTTTCTTTACCGCCACTTCCATGGACTACATTCGAAGAAACGTCAACCTGATATTTGTCGACCTAATTCCTGAGCTGTTCCGGATAATATTGATCCATGAGCTCCTTCCATTTTTCATTTTTTCGCATGTCGACAAAGTCTGGAGAATTCTCCATAAAATAAAAAGATAAAAGTTCACTTCCCAGCCCTTTTGCCAGTCCTTCTTCAAGATATTGCCAAGCCAGATCGGTCTCAAAGTTGGCCAAATACCAAATCGAGAGAAAAATAGATACATCCGCCGAACCTGAAGACATCGCCCGAGCCTTGTCGAGCAGGGTTTTCGCCTCCTGCATCCTGCCTTCCATATGGGTATAGGCATTGCCCAATGTACCCGTCAAGGAACCTATTGGTGGTCCAAATTCAATCGCTTTTCTTGCTGCCTGCTCAGATGCAGGCCAATCCTGTTGCATTTGATAAATACCTGATAAGGTCGCATACGCCTGCCAGAAGGTCGAATCTATTGCAAGAACTTTATGGCAATATTTTAATGCCTCAGGAAAACGCCCGGTCATCATATACAGATTGCTGAAATTATGATTGACCCCAATGTGATTTGAATCTATACTAAAGGCTTTTAAATTATATTTTTCTGCCTCCGAAATATGCATCATTTCAGCTTCACTG
>JAHEAU010000193.1 GCA_024642625.1 Lewinellaceae bacterium | reverse complement strand
CTTCAGGATCAAATGGGTTGAAAAAGATCCGTTCTGGATGCCCGAATGGATAGCTTTCAACAAGATTCCAAACGGGATTTGGCGAAGAGACATTGGTCGTCATCCATATTCCTTGTGCTTCTGTTGTCAAGTACATTGTTTCGGAAGCAAGTGGATCCCTAGTGACCGAACTGACCCGATGAAACTGTCCGGCTCCAGTGATGGGCGACCAAGTCAAACCTCGGTCCGTGGTGCGGTATAATCGACCCAGATCATTTGCTGGCCCTCCCCAACCACTCCAGACACAGGCATACCATGTATTTTGGGAGGGATCCAATGGGTCGATTATCAGATCTTTCGTCCAATAAGCCATTTTGGGGTGACTCCGATCCGACCAGTTCAGACCTCCATCCAGACTGACAAATACACCACTGGAATCACTGAATATACTTGAAGAGTTTTGTTTTCGAGCTGACCAGGTGGACACAATTGTGCCATCATTCAAAACGTGAATATTGAATATTCGACCTGCATTCGCAGGAGGATTTGGCACTTTGGTCCAGGTGGCTGTAGCAGGATTATCAATACCATCTGCTCTCCAGATCCCACCGACGGCGGGATTGATTGAGATCACACCTGCATACAGACGATTCGGAGTTGACGGGTCTGTAGTGACCCAGATTACGGGCGTGTCAAAATCGCGCATGATGCCCCAATTCTTTCCTTTATCGGTTGACCAAAGTACCCGCCCGTCCTTGTATGAAGGAAAAAGTCGCTGGTCTGTGACATAGGTCGTCTGATAAATGTCATGAACGGAAGAGGTGGCGGCGTACCAAATATCCATTGTTTGATGCTTGTCGATACGATACATGGTATTGTGTGTATGTCCATCATAGCCAAAGCTCCAGGAATCCCCACCATCAGCTGATCGTATCCCTTTGATGTCTGTGAAGCAACTGAATAGATTGTCAGCATCAAACCAGTACACCTGCCACGTTGTCGTCTGTTCCATGCCGATGCCGTGGTACGTTTTCTTATTGGGCGTTTTGGCATTCGGTGGGTTTTCATCATTCGAATCCAGATAGGCTTGATGCCAGGTGCCACCTCCGTTTGTGGTCCGGTGAATAAATCCAAAATCAGTAAAAAGAGCATCCTTGCTATCGCGGGCATTGACTGTAAATCCAAGAATGTTGCCACCCCAGGTCCAGCCGAAGTCGCCTCCATCACCGGAATACCCCGTGAAAATATTTTCATTATTGCTTGTGCGAAAAACACGACTCCAGCTTTGGCCACCATCCTCTGTCTTAAGTACATTGGCCTTTCCACCAGGTTCGCTTCCTGCCAGATAGCAAACCTCTGGGTCATTTTCAGCCATAGCTAGATAGACCATGTAATCCGAATTTAAGTCAATACCGGTTATGGAAGAAGACCAGGATCCAGATGTATTGTCCATGTAATAGACCCCTTTGATCAAGCCCCAGTAGTCATAACCCAGGTTGGTCGCATATACATCTCCTGCGTCAGCTGTCAATGCAAAGAATCGGGTCAAGCTTCCTGAACGCCCAGCGCCAAAGCCGATAATCCGTTCGTTAGCAGGTATTCCAGAATAGGAAGCTAAGTTAAATGAGGTGCCTCCGTTTTGCGAGATCAGAATACCCTCATTTGTGCCGAGATAAACCGTCGTTCCATCCCAGTAGACACCACTCAAGAGGATTCCGGTACCAAAATTGGCTGCTGTCCAGATCAGGGTTGACGTCATCCCACCATCCAGGGAGAGAAACGCGTGATTGTAATCTGTCCAGACCAACCGACTAGGATTGGTATAATCTGCATAGATGAACAGCTTGTCTTCACCGGGTTGATTATCCCCTGGAAGAAATGACCAGGTCGTGCCGCCATCCTGGGAATGTGCAGGTCTTGTGGAGAAACTATTCACATCGTAAAGCAGCGAATACAGGATGATGGGGTTCTGAGTAAGACAGACCTTGCTAAAGGGTGAAGTTTGTGCCTGAGTGAAATGAACGATATCGTATGATTTTCCGCCATTTTCTGTGTGATATAATCCACCAAGATCGCTGGCAAAATAGAGGATATCAGAATTTTCAGGATGAATCGCCGGGCTGAAAAGGGCACCTCCACCTCCAATCCCTTTTGATTGAAAATCAATAGGTTGTGAGAAAGAAAAGGGAGCTGAACCTAGCGTGAAAAGGACGAGAAAGAGGCGATTCATATGGACAGGATTCAAATGGTGTCTATAAATATGGGTATTTTCACGAGTTAAGGGCCAATTTTTCTGGCTACATGATCCAATGAAATTTGGAAGGAAACACGAAATTGATCGTTTAATCAATAGGATATGAAGAAACGGATACTGAATTTAGGGTTGTTTTTTATTGGGTTTGCAATTCAAATAGTTGCACAACCTTGTGATATTCCACCAGCAACGGATAACTGTGAGAATGCTCCCATTCTCTGCAATTTTGACGAACTCGATGGGTATTGCACGTCGATGAGCTCTGATCTTACGTTTAATGCCCCGTCACCATTATGTGGGAATGGCGGTGCTCCGCACAACCCGCTTTGGTTTGCATTCTATGCAGGTTGTACAGATCTCCAAGTCACAATTCATCTGGCGAATTGTGATACAGTCAATGGAACGACTGGAGTGCAAGGTGCCATTTACGGTTATGACGGGAATGGACTGTGTACAAATTCAACGGATCAACCTGATGAAATTCTTGATTGTGATGGAGCCTGTCCAAATGATGATTTCCTGACGTTGAATCCATCTGGTATGACAATTGGTCATATTTATTATTTCATGATTGATGGGTGTGCAGGTTCTGCATGTGACTTGACCGTTACGGTTGATAATAAATGTGGTGAACCCTTTATTGATAACTGGCCAGAACCCATAGCCGGACCATTATTGGTTTGTTCGGGAGCTACTACAACCTATACGATTGAACCCCCAAACGGAGCAATTGACTTTTGGTGGTATCTCGATGGCGTTGAGGTCAATGTGGGTTCAGATAATTTCATTGAAATCCAATGGCCATCAGCTGGGACTTACGAATTATGTGTTGATGCGTCAAATCAATGTGTCAGTGTTTTTGAAAATCCGGGTCAAACGTGCATTACAATTGAAGTGTATGATGTCACCCCAGAAGACCCACCCCCGGTGTCAATATGTGAAGATGACACGTATATGTATAATGGTTCGGCATACCCACCGGGCGTACATGACGTGAATATCCCAACAGCTCAAGGCTGTGATTCAATGGTCGTGTTGACCATTGATCCGATTTTAAAACTTGAAAATGATCTTGGTCCATTTTATGTTTGTGAATCTGGCGGTACCGTAAGTGTAGGTGGCCAGACATTCTCCGCAGGAGATCAGGGCCCTCATGAAATAGTGCTTCCTCAGTTTGCACCGCCTAACTGTGATAGTACACTCATGTTTGAAATTATCCCCATTGTGGTCGACGCATATGTTGATGACCCCCAGGAATTGGGTTGCGGGATTTTTGAAGTGACCCTGGATGGTTCAAACTCCCTATATAGTCCGATCGATGCATCAGTTACCTATCAGTGGTCAACAAGTAATGGAGGTATGTTGGGACAGCCTTCAGATGCGAGCCAGATGATTGTAAGTCAGGCAGGTACGTATTGTATGCGGATGACGGTCACAGATCCCAATGGCATCGTGTCTTGTATTGATTCATTCTGTGTGACGGTGATTCAGAATGTTGTACCGGATATCAGTGCAACCACAGATACCATTACTTGTCTGAATCCATTGGCTACCCTCGTGGGTATGACGCAGGTCCCTAACCCAAGCTATGAGTGGAATGATCCGAATGGCTTTTACATTGGAAATACTTCCACCATCCAGAGCGGAGAAGTCGGAATCCATACATTCATTGTAACAGATGATAAAGGCTGTTCAAACCTCATCGAGATAGAAGTGCCTTCAAATATTCAGATCCCGGATGTCGAAGCCAATGCAAATGACAGCCTGGATTGTAAGATCACAAATGTTCAATTGTCTGGAAATTCATTTACGCCTGGCACTGTTTTCCTTTGGACAAACAGCGCGGGTGATACTCTTGGAACGACCAAGAATATCATGACCATGTTGCCGGATTCGTTCACATTTAAGGTGATTGCTCCGAATGGATGTGCAGACTCATTGATAGTTGTAGTCGATCAAGATATTGTTCCTCCAAACCCGACAGCCTCTACGGATACATTGACTTGTCTTGTCCCCAATCCTCTCCTGGATGGAGGAAGTGATCTGCCAAACGGCATTTATTTATGGACGGGTCCGGCTGGATTTTCCAGCTCGATGGAAGACGATAATGCACCTCAAGGTGGGGACTATACATTGACGGTCACGAACCCGTTAAATGGATGTACTGCTGATACGACAATCACAGTTGAAACGGATATTGTCCTCCCGGATGTATCCGCATTAGGTGACACTCTGGACTGTATCATTACGACGATTGCGCTCAGTGGAAGTTCAGCTACTCCGGGTGCAACCTATCAATGGTTTGATCCGGCAATGGCACCATTGGGCACGACACAATCCATTAATGTTTCCATTCCAGGCGTCTATACGCTGACCGTGACTGGGCCCAATGGATGTACCCAATCGACTACCGCTGAAGCAGTTTTGAATGCCAATATTCCGGACATCAATATTGCTCAAACGGATGATACCATCACCTGTTTTGTACCGAATATTGATCTCACGGGTAGCTCAAGTGTCAGTGTGAATTATGCCTGGACGGACGGAAGCAACCAACCGATTGGCAATAACCCCTTACTCAAGGTGACAACAGCAGGGTCATATACCTTGCTGATCACGGCAGCAAATGGTTGTTCAAATACCCAAACCATAGACATCGGCGAAGATCTTGTGCCGCCAGTTATTGACAACGTTTCTGGAGGGATTATCGATTGTGCAACAGACAGTATCCAATTGTCAGCCTCATCCTCCACACCTGGAGTGAAGTACCAATGGTTTAATGCCGGTGGTGTGCCCCTCAAGGCAGGACCTGCACCATTCACCAAGGCAACGGGTACGTTTACGCTGGTCGTAACAGCCTACAATGGATGCACCTCCTCGATGACAGCAATGGTGACCAGTTCACCGGACAAGCCACAAAATGTGGTTGCGACAACATCAGGTCCGATCACGTGTGCTGTGCAAAACGTCAATATCAATGTGACCAGTACTACTCCGGGACTGACTTACCAATGGTCAGGTCCAGGCGGATTCAATAGCGGTACAGCAATGAATTCAATCGGCTTGAATGGAAACTATTCTGTAACCGTTACTGACCCAACAAATGGATGCACGGAGGAAAGTGCTGTTTCTGTTCCAATTGATACAATCCACCCGGTTCTTACACCGACTGGCGATTTGATTACATGCACCAATCCCACAGCTGATATTTCCGTTGTTTCGGTTCCAAGCGCAGTGAACTACGCCTGGACAAACCCGTCCAATGCTTCTGTGGGGGGAAATAATGCAGCGATAAATGTCTCAGTGTCGGGTACGTATAATGTCGCGGTGACCAATCCGGTCAATGGATGTGTAACGACAGTGCCCGTGGTGGTAACTCAAAACACCACCCAGCCCAATTTGGGATTGTTGTCGTCTACAACGATTACCTGTACAAACCCGACCGCTACGATCAACGCGAGTTCAACAACTCCGATGGTGACGTTCAATTGGACTGGGCCAGGGATCAATGCAGGTAATATGACCGTTGAGGATCCAATGGTGACCGTTCCTGGACCCTATACCGTCATTGTGACCAACCCAGTCAATGGTTGTACGAATACCCAGTCAATACCTGTTTCTGAAGACAAGGTTGCCCCGCAGGTGAGTATCTCGGGAGGCTTGATTGATTGTACAATGCCAAGTAGAACGATAACGGGTACGATTGTACCTGCAAACAGTGTTGCTTTGGAATGGCAGCTCAATGGAGCAGTCCTCCCGCAGAATACGCCATCCATTCAGGCCAATATGCCGGGTGTTTATACGTTGATTGTCACGAACCAACTGAATGGTTGTGTTTCTCAGGATACAGCTACAGTAGTCCTGGACGATCAGACACCTGATGTCGCGGCCACGGGTGGAACATTGACCTGTCTGATTCCGGATATTGATGTGATCGCCAGTTCGACAACTCCTGGAGTGACATATTCCTGGACAGGCCCTGCAGGTTTCACAGGAAATGCCGCTACCGAAAATGTTGCCGTTCCCGGAACATATGCTGTTACGGTGACCGCTCCAAATGGATGTACCAATACGACCACTGCAGATGTTCTTGAAGAAAAAGACTTCCCAACAGCAGCAGCCAGCTCAAGCAATATCATTGATTGTACGAACCAATCAACGACACTGTCATCCACAGGGTCCAGTACAGGAGCGGATTATACCTATTCATGGACTGATCCGTCTGGAGGCTTCCTCACATCAAATGCGACTATTCCGAATGTGACCGTCACGGGCACCTATACATTGGTGATTACCAATGTCATCAGTGGATGCACAGTAGAAGCTAAAGTTGATGTAGAAGACAACCAGAATTTGCCAACAGGGCTGGATGTTGAACTATCTGATCCTCGCTGTTTCGGATTCAAGGATGGGTCGGTTTCCATTCTGGGTGTGAACGGAGGTACCCCTGATTTTCAGTACAGTCTGAATGGTGGACCGTTTACGCCGAATCCTACATTCTCAGGACTCGGAGAAGGAAGTTATACCATTACGGTCCAGGATGCAGCAGGTTGTGTGTACACAGCGCCGGCTCTGGATCTGCAAGAACCAGAACAATTACTTGTTGAACTGGGTGATGACTTTATTCTCCAATGGGGACGGGACACCTTCCTATATGCATTGATTTCACCACCTAATGCCCTTTTGGAATCCATTAC
>JAHEAU010000192.1 GCA_024642625.1 Lewinellaceae bacterium | reverse complement strand
TGCTGAAACCGGAAGTTTCTGTTGGACCCGGTTTTGGCATTCTTCCATAATGTCGCGGAGGAGGGGCGACTTAAATTCCTGAATAACTTCCAGCTCCAATTCATTCAGGATGTATTCAGCCACGGTGTGTTGGTGTTCACCTACCTGAATGATCTTGTCTCCACCCGTTAACAGAATCCGGACAATGTCCATTTCCTGGGGTGGATGTTTTGGTTTGGCCTCAAGTGAAACTACGGATTCGGGAGTTGAACCAGCCTTTATTATTACATTTTCCTGACGTTCATTCCGTTCTTTATCTCGTCTGTCTTTCTGTAGATCAAATGCGACAACTTTGTTTGTTTCTGCAATCAAAAGCGGTTCGTCAACTTGTAGAACCTGAGCACAAATTTTCGTGTATTCACCACGTTTAATGGGATCAGGAACTCTTGCTATTGACCGGACTACTTCCTTGATAACCTGTGTTCGGGCTACTGGATCGTTTTTACTTTGTTGTAATAACTGAGATGTTTTGAACAAGATGAAATCCTTACGCTCCGTTTCCAGGAACTGCAAAAACTTTTCAGGTCCTAATGTATTTAAATAAGAATCAGGGTCTTGCCCATCAGGCAAGACCACAACCCGAACATTCATGTCTTGTTCTAAAACAAGATCTAATCCACGCATAGCAGCATTCAGACCTGCAGCATCACCATCAAACAAAATGGTCATGTTTGGTGTAAACCGCTTGATCAAACGGATCTGTTCTGCTGTCAATGCAGTTCCTGATGATGCAACGACATTTTCAATCCCTCCCTGCACCAATGAAAGCACATCCGTATATCCTTCAACCAGATAACAATTGTCCTCCTTTCGGATAGCTTGCCTGGCGAAATACAACCCATACAGGACATTGGATTTATGATAGATCGGAGTTTCAGGCGAATTGATATATTTCGGTCCCTTTGCCGTCTTTCCGAGTATACGACCAGCAAAAGCAACTGGTTTACCTGACAAACCATGAATCGTAAACATGACCCGTTCACGGAAAAAATCGCGGTTGTTGGTCGTGCTCAATCCAGCCTGCTGTAAAATTTCTGCACGGAATCCTTCATGGACAGATTGAACAGTCAAACCACTGCCTCCTGTAGGGGCAAATCCCAAATCAAATTTTTTCAAGATTGACTCCCGAAACCCGCGTTCCTTAAAATAGGAAAGCCCTAATGCCTTGCCATCTTCAGATTCAAATAGTTGTTTGCCGAAAAAATCCCGAGCATATTGGTTCACGACAAACAATTGATCCTTAAGCATCTCCTCGGGATCGTCCTTTCGTTGTTCCTGCGTTTCTTCAATCTCGATCTGATACTTGGCCGCCAGGTATTTGAGTGATTCTGGGTAAGAAAATCCTTCATGTTCACGGAGAAATTTGATTGAATCGCCCCCTCTGCCACAACCAAAACATTTAAATAAGTTTTTTGCCGGCGAAACTGTAAAGGAGGGGGTTTTCTCTGTATGGAACGGACATAATCCAAGTAGGTTAGCGCCTCGTTTTCTCAAATTGACGAAATCACTAACCACGTCCTCTATGCGTGCGGTATCCAGAATTCGTTCGACTGTTCGTTGAGAAATCACGGTATAAAGGTACGTGGAAAGAGACGGTTGATGCGGATTGTTATTGACATACCAAATTGTTAATGTTCGGTCCAGAAAAACTATCGAATCGATTCTTCTGTTAGAAAAGGAGCTTAGGGTGTTTTCATAGTGTGAAGGATGTCGATGATTGAATCGGCATCCTTCTTTTTTCAAGTTGGCAAGGAATTGGCTCCTCAGTATGAAAGTACCCTTTTATGAGACGGATTCTTGGCTGTACAGGTCTCATTTTTTTCATACATCTCTTCGCTTCTGCTCAATCGCGGACGACAGGCGATATACTGTTGTCCATACAGCCATTGGTAAACTTGCACCTTGCAGATAGCTTGAACCAAACTCTTAAACATGCCGCCTCATCTGCATCTTCGGATAAGTCTGCTGAATTGGAAGGTATACAGTATGAGATTCAATATGATTTAAAAAATGCGTTAAATGCTTATCTGAGGGCTTTAAATCCTCTCGATAGCACCAAGAACGCAGTTCAGTTTACACGAATTTCTGGCAGAATTGGTCATGTTCTTTCAAACCTGGGAGAGCAAAAATTGGCCGATGAGTATTTTCAAAGAGCCCGTTTGATTACTGATCAGAACTGGATGCCGTGGATTCAATTTTGGACAGCACAACATCAACAAGAACAAGGAGTTATTGGATCGGCATTAAACTTATATCAGAATGCCATTCAGGGATTTTCAGAGACAGGCCAGATTGCACCGGCAAGCCAAATTGCATTTACACTTGGTGAGATGCAATTGAAACTGGCCAATTGGGATCAGGCAGAACAATACCTTCTAACAGCATCTGATCTGACGCGTCAAATTGATGATTCGAGAGGTGCAGCACAAATTGATCAAGCCCTCGGATGGATGTACCTCGAAATGGGTGAATCCATTCTTGCTGGAGAATATGCGCAATCTGGGTTAGCTGCGGTTCCTTCATCTGATCTTGTTCTTACCGCCAGGCTTCAATTAATCGAGGCTGCCAGTGAAAAGGAACGCATGACTTCATCAGCAATGTTCAATAAAGCAGAGCAAACGGTTGAAGATTTGCATGCCTATATTCCTGGTATGGAAACTTTTTATCTGGAACAAGCCATATTATTTGAACGGTCAAATCAGGAGAAAAGAGCTCTTATTTCAAGAAAAAAATATGATATGTATCGGGATAGCGCTTGGGTGTTGCAAAAAGCTGCGCAAACTGATCAATTAGTGACCCGATTTCAATCCGAATTGCTAGTCAAAGACAAGGAGAGTCAAATCGCACAATTACAATCGAATCAACGTTATAGCAAAATAATACTGTCATTGTTATCGGTATTGACGCTGGCCTTGCTTGGTTTGATTATTTCTCTCTATTTGCGGTACAACCAAAAAAGAAGAGACCATGAGCAATTGAAAAGTCGGAATCAAATTATCGAGGAACAACACAGTCAGATTGTCGATAAGAATGCTGAACTGGAGTCACTGAATGAACGTCTTATCTCAGAAATTGCTGACAGAGAGTATCTCGAACACAGTCAGGAGCAAAACGCTCATTATTTAGCTAGCCTCAGTCAGGAATTGCGTAATCCGCTTCAATCCATTCAGGGCATTTCTGGTGAACTCATGATGGCAAAAGATTTGGATTCCTACCAATTTGAGTTAAAAAAAATCCGGAGTGCCACTCAGGACATTGTCCAATACCTCAATGATCTCCTGGACAAAGCACGACTGGAATCGGGAAAGATTACGTTTCTATATGAGGAATTTGAGCCAGAACAGATTGTAAATGAAGTGATTGCTCGATTTAGTGATCTGGCTAACCGCCGAATGATCAGTTTGCAAGTCGAATGTCACCCCGACCTCAATTCGCCATTGGTTGGAGATGCAATTCGATTGACCCAAATTCTCAGCAATCTTCTAAAAATAGTGTTCCAACAAGAAGAGTTAAAAGCAATCACCTTAACTCTTCGGACAAGGGCAGGGGAGGATGCCGATTCTCGAATCCTGGATTTGGATATCGCATCTGATGGGCGTGTTCGAGATCCAGATCTGTTGCGGGAAGTACTGACCGATCCACTTGGCGCGAAAGGAACAAAACCAGGAGCCTACTATAATGGTCACACGGGGTTGCTATTGAGTCGGAGACTCGTCGAATTGCAACAAGGGTTATTGCTATTGGAGACTCAAGCCAACGCAACTCATATCCGTATCTGGTTGCCATATCGGACAATTTTGAATCAACAATTGGGTAAAAGTCAGCTGGTTGATGCATCGATACTAAAGGGAATAAATATTCTACTGGCAGAAGACAACAGATTGAACCAGTGGGTTGTCACAAAGATTTTGGAAGAAAAAGGGGCAACTGTTACTGTATGTGATGATGGCGTTCAAGCAGTAGATGCGTTTGAAAAAGGGGATTATGACCTGGTTATTATGGATCTTCAGATGCCAGAACTAGATGGTTATCGTGCTACGCAGTCCATTAAAAAAATGGCGACGTCTCGAGCGCTTCATATTCCGATATTGGCCATGACGGCTTCAGCCTATGTCATTTCGTCTGACAAAGCATTACTCTTTTCTATGGATGATTATATCGGCAAACCGTTTGACCGACAAATATTGTTGAACAAGGTATTAGGACTTATCAGCCGAACTATGAAAGCCTAGTACATCTGCCATGGTGAACACACCATGTTTTTCAGCAATCCAATGGGCAGCCAACCAAGCGCCATATCCGAACCCATCCCTGCTTTTGGCTTCATGGATCAATTGGATCTCATCCACAGATCCGGCCCAAGTCATTGTATGAGTTCCAGGGACATCATCCAATCGATGTGAATGAATTGGGATTGTATTGTGTTTTACATCTACAGATCCATCCAATGACCAATTTGTCAATGTGCCGTTAGAGGCGTCGATAATCGCTTCTGCCAAAGAAATGGCGGTACCACTCGGTGAGTCCTTCTTTTGGATGTGATGTGTCTCAGTGATCAATGGAGAATATTCAGGTTGATCGGCCATCAAGCGACTCAGATAGGCATTCACGGCGAAAAAGAGATTGACCCCAACACTGAAATTACTGGCTTGCAGGAATGCGAGATTTTGCTGTTTTGTCAATGTTTCTACTGCTGCCATATCTTTCAACCAACCTGTTGTTCCAGTTATGACTCGAACTCCAGCGTTCAAACATTTTTGAATGTTCTTATATGCCGCATCCGGTTGACTGAACTCAATCACAACATCTGCATCTCGGATCTGATCTTCTTTCAATTCTTCAGATGATCTGGAACCCACCTTCCAGACGACTTCATCTCCTTTTGACAGGGCTATGCGTTCGACGGTTTGTCCCATTTTGCCATAACCATACAATCCTAGTTTCATGCTGTTGAATTCAGGTTTATCAGGAATGATGGACCCGGTTTGGGTTATCCTTTAAGGACGACATGACATTGATAACCCGGTCAATCTCTTTGGCAGTTGTCAGATGTGATAAGGAGAAACGAACTGTTTTGTGCTCTGGGTCAATTGGTAAATGTGACAACACATGAGAAGCCGATTCTACACCAGAACTACACGCACTACCTCCTGAAGCACTGATACCCGCAATATCCAGGTTCATGAGCAGTAGATCAGTCCGTGATCCTTTGGGTACGTTTGCACTGAGGATTTTAGGACTGGTCAAACCAGGCAAGTCTCCATTAAACGTGATTCCTGGATCGGTCGACAGTAAACCGACTTTTAGCTGATTTCGCAACGTATGGAGGTGAGAAAGACGATTTTCCAGATTGGCATAAGCCAATTCCATCGCCTTTGCCATTCCGGTTATGCCCATCAGATTTTCAGTCCCTGACCGCATATTTCGTTCTTGTGATCCCCCCCATAACAAGGGCTTCAAGGTATGGTCATTCCGGATATACATAAACCCTGTACCCTTGAACCCGCCATGAAATCGACAGGGAGAGTTTGCAAATCATATTCGCCAAATCCTATTCCCTGAACTGTATCACTGTGGAAAAGTGCTTTGTGAGTATGACTTAGTAATCCATAGGAGTCAAGATCAATCTGAACACCGACCTCATTGTTGACTTGCATGAGTGATACAAGGGTCTTGACATCCTTGCCTTTCATCAATTCAATTTCCAGGTGTTCCAGTGAAGGCTGTCCGTAGGAATTGACATGCAAATAGACGATATCAACTTGATTGTGGAGTTTCAGATGCTCCAGGGTATGCAAAATGCAGTGGTGTTCCAGGGGGCTGGATATGATTCGCTTTACGCCCAAATCATTTACCGCACCGCGAAGTATAGTATTATGAGCTTCAGTGGCACAAGACGTGAAGAACAATTCGCTCAAAGAAGCATTCAGTAGTTTACAGATCGTTTTCCTTGACTCCTCAATGATTGTGCGGGCCAATCGGCCTTCAGCATGAACTGAAGAGGGGTTTCCATAAATGGTGTTGCCAACTTCGCCCATCACATGCCACACAACCGGATCAAGTGGCGTCGTCGCAGCGTAATCTAGATATATTCGATCTGTTTTCACTGGGGCGTTATTGGTTCATGCATCCACTTGTCGATTAGTACATCTTCAGATGGAATTTCCTTCAAATGCACAAATTCATTCGTTGACGGAATGTAAACGTATTCTTTAGCCCACTCTTCATGATGTTGGGCAAGTTGTTCCAATGCAGTCGATATATAATCCACTTCCTGATTGGTCATAATTGGATGCAGTGATAGTCGAATCCATCCTGCCTTTGAACTCAGAATTCCTTTTTCGATATCATCCGTGATGGATTTACTGGTTTCATGCGAAATGGCTAGAAGATAATGGCCATAAGTCCCGGCACAAGAACAACCTCCTCTAACCTGGATGCCAAATCGATCATTCAGCATTTTCACAGCGAGATTGTAGTGCAGATTGTCGATGTAAAACGAAAATACTGGGAGTCGATCAGGCTGGTCAGGAGCGAGTATGTGTAAGCCTGGAATGGCGCTCATCCTGGGCCAAAGACGATGAATCATTTCCTCTTCACGGGCTTGTATCTGTGATACTCCCATCTCCTCCTTGAGTTTCACTGCCAGAGCGACACGTATGGTCTGTAAAAAGGGTGGCGTTCCACCATCTTCCCGATCTTCGATGGCATTGATATAACTCCTTTCGCCCCATGGGTTCGTCCACTTTACCGTGCCACCTCCAGGGTGATCTGGCACCTCATTAACATAGAGGTCTGGTTTGAAAACAAGAATGCCCGATGTGCCCGGTCCACCGAGAAATTTATGAGGAGAAAAATAGATTGCATCCAGATGCTCCAATGGATTTACCGGGCGCATAT
>JAHEAU010000191.1 GCA_024642625.1 Lewinellaceae bacterium | reverse complement strand
GGGCTGCTCTTCGTTGATCTATCAATAATCCCTGGCCAACGGGCACCTGAATTCCTGCAACAATTAATCCACCTGGAGGTGTCGTATTTTCCGGGTTGAGGTAATTTCCGGTTTGTTGGTTGTAGCCCGCTTTGACCTCCACCCCAAACCAGGTTGGCCATTTAACCCCACCATCCAATTGGGAATAATAGGCTGTGCCTTCGTAGTTTTTCTGATCCAAATAGGTATATAGTCGTGGGTCGAAACCACCTCGTGCAGATCGCAAATTAGCCTCCCCCCGACGCAGCTGAAGGTCGGCTTGTGCCGCGACAGGATGATTGTCTCGAACCAGTTGGGAGAAATGATCAAATGTGAATTCTCTGAGAGAATCATTTTGACCCAGAACATCTATACAGAACACAGGACCAAGAAGGATACCAATGAAAGTGGCGACGACAAATCTGTTGAAATGACTACTTGTCCGATTTGGTCCGACCATGAGCTGGTTTTTCGTTTCCTGATTTTTGCTTTTCCAATCTGACTTCATCGCGGTAAAAATTGGGGGGAAATCCGTTGAGTTGCCGCCAGATCTCATACCAGATCGGTACATCATCCAGCAAAGCCATACCTATAGCTCCGGAACCTACACGCAATCCTTTGGGCCATGGATAATCAGTGGGATCAGGTGAGACAAGAACCCGATATTTCCCATTGCCGCTGATAAAATTGTCAATCGCAACAACCTCTCCGCCAAAAGCACCATAGGATGCATCGGGCCATCCAGAAAAAACGATAGCAGGCCAGCCATCGAAAATAAATCGTACATGGTTTCCCAGCCTTAACAAAGGCAGGTCAACTGGTTCGATATACATTTCCACAGCAAGTTCATAATTCAGAGGCATAATACTGACCAGCTCCTCACCCTCTTTAACTGTCTCCCCCAATCCGGCACGGATCGCTTTGGTTATATATCCGGCCTGCGAGGCAGTCACATAGGAATATCCTGATCGGACAGCATAATTGCTGTACTGTACTTCCATTTTAGCAAGATCACCGTCAGCGCCGAAATACTCGGACTGAGAAGCAGATCGATCCGCTTGGGCCTTCGCCAATTTATCCTGATACTGTTGCTCGATGGAAATCAATTCGACTCGAGCATTGAGCAGTTCATTCCGACTGGCCAGCAACTTGTTTTCAGCGCTCACCGCTTTTGCTTTTACTTCCTGAAACTTAAGGTTTCTGGCCTCCAGATCCGTTAGCGCATTCAAGCCATCTGAATATAGTTGGCGCATCCTGGTCAATTGAGCTTCTGCAATTGCTTCATTTGCTCGTGCCGCAATGAGATCAGTACTGTCAGACACCACTTTTAGTTCTGACTGTCGAATATAGTTTCTGGCCTGCTCCAATTTAAGATCTCGGGTTTTCAACATTGCACCAATCTGATTGGAAAGAGCACCAACCTTATCCTCGTAAGATGCCATGGCATCGGATTTGGCATCGATTTGTTGTCGGGTGCGTTCCAGCAGACGGGGATCAAAATATTCAGGCTTGATCTCGGAAAGGAAGAGGATCGTATCTCCGGGTTGAACAAGATCTCCTTCCCGAACAAACCACTTTTCAATCCGGCCAGGGATGATCGCATTTATCGTTTGAGGCCGTTGCTCTGGCCGGAGTGTTGTCAGAAACCCATTTGCTCGAATATTTTGTGTCCAGGGCAGAAAAACAAACACCAGAAGGATCCCGAGTAAGATCAAGATCAACCGGGCAAACGTCTGGCCCGCCCGATAGTTTTTAAGCATAGAAAAAGAACGAAATTCCTCTACAGGCACCTTTCCTTCGTTGCGATATTGTTGAAAACGATGCATGGGGGATCAGGATAAATTGAACAACGATTGAAAAGATGGATGAGTACACAACTCTTCATAGGTACCTATGGCTGAGATTTGACCATTCTCTAATAAGGCAACCCGGTCAAACTGACGTGCAAAAGCGAGATCATTCGTAACGCAGACCAACGTCCAGCTCCCTTCGGGGCCAAAGAGGCAATCCTTAACACAAGTCCGATCAGGAATCTCTACACTGCCAAACCAGTCTTCAATCAAAACAAGTCGTGGGTTTGCCACAATACATCGAGCCAGGATTACCTTATTGATGACAGATCTTGGAAGCTTTCTACCCTCGGTACCTAATTGTGTATCATAACCTGCCGACAAGGTTTCTACAAAAGAACTCAATCCGGCTTTCTCCACAGCCCACATCACCCGAGCAAAGGAAATATCTGGCCTGCCAATGACAATATTCTCTTTGAGCGTACCTTCAAAGAGCTCATCTTGAGTCAGACTATTACCAACTACAGAACGAAGAGAAGGGAGATCGATATTCCCAAGAGGAATGTTGTTGTAGCTGATCGATCCTGTGAAATTTTCGTACAGACCGGCAATCATTCGGATGAAAACAGATTTTCCTGATCCGTTCGGACCGACAATCGCCAGTCGCTCACCAGGTCGAATATGAAGGTTCACCCCTTTAAGAATCGGACTGCTTGTCTCGGGAAATTGAAAGTGAAGGTCTTTGATTTTAACTTCCAGACCGGATTTCTGATCGGTTGGATCTGAACTGATACCGGAATCGCGTTCTAACGGAATGTCCGTAACTGTCCCGATCTTTTCAAGCGAAGTGAGCACATCGTAGATGGTCTGCAAGCTCATGACCATCTTTTCAACTGACGAAATGACTAGAATAATAATGATCTCTGCTGCGACAAACTGGCCGATGTTCATTTCCTGTTCCAGAACCAGGAAGCCACCAACCAAAAGCAATGCAGCTGCAATGAATACTTTGAAGATGACCATCAGAATATACTGGATCATAAGTACTCGAAAGTGTGCATTTCGTGATTCCAGATATCCCGACACGTGTGTATCAGTATTGGCGAGTGGGAGATTGGTTTTACCCGCCAATTTGAAAGACACCATGGCCCGCGCAAGCTCTTCAAGCCAATGAGCAACAGCGTACTTGTATTTTGACTCTTGCAAGCTGGTGCGTAGTCCGACCCATCCTGTATATCGAAAAATCAGAACGACAAGGAGGATTAGAATAAAACTGAAGAGGATAAAAAATGGGTGATAAAATGAGAGTAGAATAATCCCGAAAAATACCTGGAGCGATGCTGTAGAAAAGTCAATCAGGATCTTGGACAAACCCTTTTGAACCGAAATTGTATCGAAAAACCGGTTGACCAATTCTGGAGGGTAGTATTTATCCAAAGCCTCCAAACGCATCCTGGGAATACGGAATGCAAAATCAAATGCCGCTCTTGTAAAAATCTTTTGTTGCAGATTTTCGGTGATTCGCAATTGCATAATCTGCATCACGCCGCCAAATGCGATACCCAGAATAACGATAGTGACTAGGATCAACCAGGATGTCGATACACGCCCTCCCATGATCAAGTTGATGATCGCCTGGATGCCAAGAGGAAGAGACAAATTGACCAGACCGTTGAACACAGCATAGAGATAGATGACTCCAATATCATTTCGGTCAAGCGCGAGAAGGCGCCAAAAGCGTTTTAACGGCGTAAGCGGTTCGGTCATAGTCGTCTTCATGCGTTTTAACTTGATTGCCTCTTGAACAATCGTGCCCTTCCAAAATGCAAATCAACCCGCAATTGTTGATGAATACCCGGTCGCTTGAGACGGGGTTGATCAGAAACCGATAATGAATGGTCGGCTCCTAAATGCTTGCCAGTGAAACCGGCTTTGCTTGCCATGGAACAAATTGATTCATCAATCATTAACTAACTGACCTTCAATTCGTTGGTAAAAAAAGAAAACGGGTGATTCAAATTTGCCTTCTTAATGTTACGCTGAAAATACCAGAATTATATTTGGATTAGAAATTCTAAAGGAAGGCTTAACGCCATTTCCAAAAAAATCGTCAATGCTTTATTTCATATTTGCGTCCAATGTATGCCTCTGATCAGACAAGACGTTTTCAAGCGTCCAATCCACCCGATTTTCAAAGGGAAACTGCCTTTCCAGGCACGAATCAAGTCTACAGAGTCGGCAAGCTGAAGGCCGACAACCATCGGTATGAACAAAAAGCTCAACCCGGTCGCCAAACTCTTCCTTGACAATCTTTTCCAAAGCATCAACTTCCTCGTGAGCCTCTTGCACATTATCGTACCACGGCACCGTTAAGTGGCAATCGATATGAAGGATCCTGCCATATTTGATGATGCGTAAGTTGTGGATATCAACCCAGGCTTCACGACGATTCTGATTCAGATGTTCTATTAACTTGACCAGCAACTCTTCATCTGCCTCATCCATAATTCCAGCAATAGATTTACGCAGGATGCGGTATCCTGTAATGAGGATGATGATGCCAAATATGATCGCCACCACAGCATCTATCCATGAGTAGCCTGTGATGATAAGCAGGCCTAGTCCTATCACTAGTCCACCTGTGCTGTAAGCGTCTGACAATAAATGTCGTCCACTTGATTCCAGCGCAATCGAATGATTGCGTTTTCCCGCTTTCGAGGCGACAAAGCCAACCAAAAAATTGAATCCTCCTGCTACAGCGACAAGAATCACACCCAGGTCAATTCGCGTCACAGGTTCAATGATGAACAATCGGTGAACGGCTTCCCAAATGATCATGCCACCGGCCAAACCAATAAAGGTGCCCTCTACAGCTGCGGACAAGAACTCAACCTTCCCATGACCATATGGATGATTTGCGTCCTTTGGTTTGGATGCCAGCCAAAGGCTATATAATCCAAAGATTGCACTAATGACATTGACTGTACCTTCAAGGGCATCCGTCAGAATCGCGACAGAATTGGTGAGATACCACGCCACAACTTTGATCACAAACAGGATGATACCGACCAGTAAAACCCAACGCTGGATTCGAAGATTTTGTTGGGCGTGTTCCATAACTTGACTTGTAGCTTGTAAGATAGAGGAAAGCGATTTCAGTTGTCGGTTTTCAGTCGTCAGATTCTATTTTGTATGCTGCGTAGCGATTCGGTCATTCCGCATCTTGAGTCAAGGATGAATGTCGGAATGTGAAGAGCAAAAAAACCGAGCCAGCCTCACTTTCAATCATTCAAATTCCGAATTTGAACTAGACTTGATTTTGGGGCCAGAAATTTGAAATGGTAAAAAATTTTAATTGCTTGATTTCTTTAATTGGATCACGCGCAAATTCCCATGCCATCCAACAGCTTCATCAGAAACGCTTTCCAGATTTGTCTTCTTTAAAATATCTTCAAACCGACGGTTGATATCCGTAGCAAGGATGAACGCGAAGATATTGGTCCATCGCCTGGCAAGAGAAGGTGATGTATCTGGGGGTAAAAATTTATCAAAAACTGTAATTCGCCCTCCTGGCTTCAGAACACGTTCTGCCTCTCGTAAACAAGCGACTGGATCTGGTATGACTGCCAGAATGAGATGGAGGATGACAACGTCAAATGACTGGCTTTCTATATCCAGTTTCTGCCCATCCATGACACGTGCATCCAGATCATGAAAAAGCAAACGATTGCGGACCTTGATTCGCTGAACCATAAGGGGCGTCAGGTCAGTGGCCGTTATTCTCACCCCAACAGGAATATGCTCCAAATCAAGTCCCGTACCCGCGCCAACGATCAGGACGTGCTCACCAGGTTGAAGGTGCAAGGCCTCAATCGAAGTTCTCCGATAGGGTGCAAACCACCGAGCAACGGCATCATATACAGGAACATAGAGTGAGTATCTAAACTTGTTCCAATTATTTGAGCGAAAAATCATATCTACGATCTCTGGTTCAACCTACCAAACGAAAAGCAACCGGTGCCAATCGATCCAAAATTCACTATTTCCAAGCTATTTATCCGAAGAATACAGTCAGTAAAGTATATGATCTTTGTCAGGCAACCAGAAAAGGAGAATCCAATTTCTATTGAATTGTCAAGGTGCCTATAACCGGCTTGTCAACCACATGAATTCCGTAATAAACCCCTCCACCTGCTGATCGAATGACTCATCTGTCAACCGCCCTGCTTCATCAAATTTTTTATCCATCTGAGGCGTGATCAGCATCCTCGGACAAACGATAGCAGATAGTCCAGAACCCAATAATTGCAATTGCTGAGAAGCACGCATGCCGCCCATCGCCCCTGTTGATCCCGTCACGATACCCCATGCTTTGCGATGGAAAATTCGCTTGGGAAAATGATCCAAAAAGTTTTTCATCGCAGATGAATATCCACCATTGTATTCTGGACTGACCAGAATAAACCCACCAGCTTGATTCATTTGTTCAAACACATCTCTTTTATCATCGGGGATCTGTTCTTTACTATTCCAGACAGCTTGAATGGGGGGCAACCCTTCGGTCCTCATATCAATCAAACTGACACTGGCAATTTCAGATTGCTCCAGGCGATTCCCTAGATGCAGGGCAATCCGTCTACTGATGCTCTGATCTCGTGGACTACCGGAAATGACAACTATATGCATAGATATGTGATTCGAAAAGCAGGACGACACCTACCCTTGCTAAAAATTGTCCCTCTCTAACCGAAAAAGTCAATAAAAGTTTTTTTCTTATCGGGTAGAATCATGTATTCGATGTCGAATCGCAGTACATTTGCCGCTTCGCTAATAATATACACACGTGGCAACAATACTCATGATTGCGGTCTTTGTCCTGGGTTACCTGGCGATCGCCTTAGAACACCCCATCAAGATCGACAAAGCAGCGTCCGCACTATTCACCGGCATGGTCATCTGGGTGGTCCTGGTTCTCTCAAGTCAAGGTGAACATAGTGCACAGGAATCATTGGTCCATCACCTCTTTGACATTTCAAGCATCCTCTTTTTCCTGATGGGAGCAATGACAATTGTTGAAGTGGTGATACACATAATGGATTCTCCATAATCACGGATCGAATCAAAACTCGCGATCCCGTCC
>JAHEAU010000013.1:18859-27281 GCA_024642625.1 Lewinellaceae bacterium | reverse complement strand
GAAAACTTGCGAAAATGGGAGGTGGGAGGAGCTTGCTTTTGTGATGAAAAGAGGTCACATTCGCCCACATGCAGATATGGTTAACCAACTTCTTTACGGAATGCAACATGTTGATAATAAGTCACTTCCCGATTCATCTTATCTGGGGAGATAAATGGCATAAGCCAGGCAACTACGGTAAGAATTGGTGATAGGACCAGGATCAACATCGGGAGAACGATACCAAATATGGCCACACGGAACTGTTTCTGGCCAGGACTGGCGCTACCATTTTTTGTGAGAAACCGGGCATAAAGTGGAAACAGAATCTTCCCCCGGCCTTCCATGACCATCAGGCTGGACGCCACCTGAACAGCTCCGTGTTGGAGAAGTTGATCTTCCAGGTTCTTGTATTCAGCAGTTTCAACAGCTTGGACAAGACAAGCACCGTATTGGCTGGCTTTTGCGTTCAATTCGGATTCACTGAATCCATATTTTGGGAATATGCCGAGAAATCGTCCTTTGATTCCGCCCATGACGTAGGCAACGACAGTTATGAGGCTGATCAAATTGGGTGCTCGATCGACAAAGGCGATATGGCCAACCAGGGAAGCTTCAATCCGTTGGAGATGTGCTTTGACAGCTTCCTGTGCATTGATCCACATATTTCGGCATGCCACTAAAGTAACTACAGCTTTGCCATGAAGTCCTCGTTCAGCTTGTTCAGACTGCAGAAAAGAGTGCATCGGTTGACTGATAGTCAGAAACCAGGGTTGGTAGGCTAATATAATCAGATCTGCATTTGATAATTGACTTTCATCTACTGGTTCGAGTTCACAAGGTTTGCCTTGAACTGTGTCTGCAAAAGCACCAAAAAATTCCATAAATCCCCAAGGGAATGGAAACGGTTTAATGGGGTTGAGTTGAACGTATTCCACCGTTATGGATGATTGACGACGCAATGGCTCCAATGTGGCATCAACAGCCCTTTTGAGTTGACCGGATTGTGTATAATACAAGACTACAACCTTCTTGATCATAAGATCATATTTTCAATTTCACAGTATGTTCAAGCATGTGGCTTAGGCCTTTTCACAGATCATCAATGAATGGCTCACGCCAATACGATCAACGCATTCTGTTACCTTAAACCCTGCTTTTTCTACAAGTCCAGCGAATAATCTGGAATCGTACATTTGACTGTTCCCGTTTGCGATATTGGTGAAGTATAAGGAAGTCATTTGCAGGCAAAAGGCAGAGATGGCAAATTTTTGCCTGTCCCAAAATGGTTCCAGAATAAAAATTCGTCCATTTTCATTTAATGCGCGATGACATCGTTGCAGAATAGAAACAATTTCATCTTCGGAAAAACAATCCAAAAATTGACTCATCCACACTGCATCAAAACCGGAGGGCAACTCTTTATTCGGATCAAGCAGGTTGGTCGGAAATAAGGTAATCCGTTCTGCAAATCCTGCAGCTTTAATATTGGCCTCGGCCATGTTGAGTTGGCCCGGAAGATCGGCAATTGTAATCTCTATATTAGGATCATGGTTAAAACAGGTCAATGCCCATTTTCCTGTATTCCCGCCAATATCTAACAGTTTGGCAGGCTGGTTTTTGAAAACATGTGGTAGGACAATTGGAAAACTGTCACTTGAATAATAGTGATCAAAGGAGAACCAACTTTTTTGTTCTTGAGGTGGCAAATGAGCTAAGCCTTCATAGACTGTATTCCAGGTGCCTAAACTTTTCAACCCTGTTGGTTTGCCTGTTTGGATGGATTCTTTCAGTGTAAACATTCCCTGGTAGCAAATATCCTGGACAAAATCCATATTTACCCGGGTCATTTCATCATGTAATAAATAGTGACCGGTTTTGGTCAATTTATATCTCACATCATCCGTTGTAACAATACCAATACCAAGACTGGCTTCAATTAATACACGTACACCATAACGTGACAATGGAATATCTTGGCACAATTCATCCATTGTCAACCCAAGGGGTTCAGCAGCATCGAGTTTTGCCATTAATCCAAAATCACGCATAGCGATTGCCGCCTGGAAAATAATAGGAGCATAGGCAATACGTTGAGCTTGCTCAATGGACTGCAATGCGGAAAGTTTGTCTTCACCAAAATGATTCATATCGCGAAATAAATGTGATCAAAGTTGTTTCGAAAATACCAAAGCAGCATTGCAACCACCAAATCCGGAAGCTGTTTTTAAAAACCCACGGATACCTCTAATTTGGATGGGTTGATCTTTGATGACCAGACTTGGAGACATCGGTTGTGACGTGTATCCCCGGCTTGGTAGAATCCAATTATCGATCATGGCTTGGATGCCAATATTGGCCTCTACTAATCCGGCAGCTCCGAGCGTGTGTCCATAAACGGCCTTCAGGCTATGAATCGGTTTATCCGCCAACCCGGAAAGATGAATGGCCTGTGACTCCATTTGATCATTGTAAGGCGTTGCTGTTCCGTGCGCCGATATAAAGCCGAGTTCGTCCGCAGTTATTTCTGACCTTTGGAGTGCCAGTTCAATTGCCTTTGCCAGCGGTTCTCCAGTTCGGGATGGTCCGGATATATGGTTGGCATCATTGGTAATTGCTCCACCTTCAATGTGAACAATTGGGTCCTTGTCGGGTGGTGGTACAGCACTCAGTATAATGGAAGCGGCAGCCTCTCCAAGATTGATGCCATCCCGATCATCGGAAAATGGTTTGCAAATTTCCGGGCTGAGGGCTTGAAATGAATGGAATCCAGAAAATACAAACTTGGATACCAGATCAGCACCTGAAATAATGACATGTTTGTATTTTCCTAGTTCAATCATTCGCCTTCCATACAAGATGGCTGAAACACCCGAAATGCAGGCATTTGAAATAACCTCTGGTGGATTGGGGTGATTAAAAAAATGAGTGATCTTTTTTGCTGAATTTACCAAACTGATTGCGTCTGGATTTTCCTCGAAGGAGTTCCATTCTTCCAGTCTGGATATATTTCCTTTTGTTGAAGAAAAAAGAAACAGAACATCGGGGCCAGCTGCGTCTATTTCTGAATTGTCCAGAAGTTGAAGTAATGACAAAGTAAGTAACTGCTCGTATCTTGAAAATTCGGCAGGTATTTTTTCTGATCCGACTAAATTTGAAGAAATTAATGATGCATGAAATGCACTTGTATGAACCTGAGACTTCTCATGACGTGATACACCGTTTTTCCCTGAGAGGATCTTTTCCAGGTTTTGCTTTGTCGTAACACCCAAAGGAGAAATCACATTGGTGTTTCGGATATACACCTTCATCCTTGGGCAGTTGTACGATTTTTCCAATCATTAAAAAAGTCAGGGGCGGTCAGCTGGAGTTCTCGTGATTCCTTACTTAAAAACACCTGGGTACTCGTGCCAGTGGCAAGGGTCTCTTTGGTACTGGCTAAATAAAGTCGATAGTTAAAAATTAACTTTGCAGCGACTTGAGGAATAAATGTTGTTTCAATGATTCCTTGATCTGCATAGCCCAGGGATTTTTTGTAGCTGCAGTGAATATCGACTACAGGCGTTAAATATCCATGCTTAAAGACATCCATATAGGACAGCCCATGTCTTCTGCCAAAATCCTCTCGTCCGTCTTCGAACAATTTAAGATAATGGCCATGCCACATAACATTCAAAAGATCGACCTCATGGAATCGGACAGTGAACGGTGTGAGGGAAATAAGGGGTGCTCCATCAATTATTTTTGCCTCTTCCATTTATTGAATTCTTTCTTTTCTACCTCAATCAAGACCTTGTGAATCGCACTTGTCCAATAATTTCTTAAACCAAATCCTCCGGCTTTTCCACGCATCCGTTTAGTTAGTAGGACTGATTGATCACTCATGCGGATAAAGGTGACCCACATGGCGGCTTCTGGTTTTGACTTGTCCATGCCTTCCATGATAAAGACTACACCGACTCCCTTTTGTGACTCAAGGTTATAACGTTTTACCATTTGTCGAATAAAAGCCGCATCCATTCGTGAATAATCTCGTAACGCATAGGAAACAATTAGTGATTCGTCAGTTGCATCATTCACTGTTGTAACCGCTCCAAGTTCTGTTGAAATCGACTTATTATGGAAGGCCCTTTCCAGACTATACTTATCTGCTTCAGAAACAATCAAATCATTAATTCGATCGAACACATCTTTGAGTGCTTCACCTTCAACGGCGTCTTTATCATCACCAAAATATCGAGCTTCGGAGAAATCGACACCAAGCCAAATCAAGGGTGTTCTCGGGTTGAATATGTCAGACATCTCCTGTGATAAACCAGAAGATTGTGCAAAAAGTAGAACTAAAGAAATAATCGTCCAGCTGCCAAAATGATTCAGTTTCATAGCTGTTTAGGATTTAATTTGGTTCAGAAATATCCGCATTTCACATGTTGCAATTGCTTGATTGTTCAAGCGCACTGTGCCTTGTACAAAACTAACATCCATTACGTTATCTGTCACTATGATTACAGTATTAAGTTCAGAACCTACTACCGGAAGTTGGTGAATGATCAGATTTCGTATCGATGCAATATACCCAACAGGGACCTCTTCGTTTCTCCTGTGGCAAAGAAATCCTACTCCAGCAGCAGCCGTTTGTGCCATATTTTCGGTCAATCCAGACTCTGAAAGTGATCCTTCAGATACAAACAGTCCATCTGGCTTGACTTGGAAGGTACAAACAGTGTGTGTTTCATCCGCTTCGATAACCTGGTCAACCATGACCATAGGTGGCGCTTGAGGGATATAGCGAAGTATTTCTAAGTCCGGCATTAAGCGATTGGTTTTGCCCAAAAGTCGAAATAATTAAACCATTGTTCTGGGTACTGTCTCGTTTTTTCCTCCAAATAGGTGGCATATTGCCCGGCAATTGAGCTTACAGTGTCCCCATTTGCCTTGTTAAACCTCTGAATCGGTGATGAATACAAGTGATAGGATTGGCTTCCTTCCTTAAATGCGTACACCCAAGTAACAGGTACATTCAGTTTTAAAGCAAGCAAGAAAGGTCCTTCTGGAAATAACGCGATATTTCCCAGGAAGGGGACAGATATTGTCTTGTTTCCTGGCAAGTACCGATCTGCATGAATACAAACAAATTCATTTCGACTGAGTGCACTGCTGATCTGATAGATATGGGAGAGGTCTTCCCGGACATAGATTGGATAAAAAGACCGGCTTTGGTTTACATCTTGCAGGGTTTCCTTTATCGCTTCTGCTTCACCATCATACATGACGACATGGACTTTTGTTTCTAGACGGTGGAGGAGATGGCCTGCTGCCTCCCAACTTCCCACATGACCACTCATTAATAGACCTCCTTGCCCCTGTTCAACCATTTCTCTCAAATAGTGCTCGCCATCAAATTGGAAGGAATGTTTGAGCTCAATGCCTGCCAGGAGGGCCACTTTGTCGATCAGGGTTTGGCCCAGAATGAAGTAGTTGCGATAAAGCATGATGCGCGCAGACAACCTTGACTGATGTAATCGTTGTTGATACAGGTCAAGGATTACCCTGGTTGATTTCCAGGAGAACAAGAAATAATAAAAGGCGACGAATCGAAGCAGAAAATAGGCTGATTGCACTCCGACATGCCGAATCAAGAGAATGAATATCCTATAACCCAGCGGAGTCCCTTTTGAAGTGCCTTTCCATTGGCTCATTTCACGAGCTAATTCGTTGAATCACATAGGAATAGAAATCCTCAAATGTGAGAATGCCTTTAAAGTCTTCAGCTTTCATCCGAAAGCCAAAATTGTTCTCAACCACAACAACCAAGTCGATATAGTCCAGACTGTCCAGTTGGAGAGTCTCACGCAGATTGGCATCTGAAGTGATTTTCTCGACTCCAACCTCAAATTCATCCGCTAAAAAATGATTAATTCGGTCAATTACTTCGTTCTGTTGCATCATTGAGTTAAAGGTTAGCACCCCTTTTTACGATAATGGATGAATTTGTTCCACCAAATCCAAAAGAATTGGACAAATAAGTGTCGATTTTTTTATCGGTCGTTTCTGTGACGATGTTCAGCTTGGCACTATCCTCGTCTGGATTTTCGAAATTGATGTTAGGGGCGATGAAATCGTGCATCATCATCAAGGATGAATACACAATCTCGCTGGCACCTGACATCCAGCATTCGTGACCAGTCATCGATTTTGTTGAGCTTACTGGAATAGGAGTATCTCCAAACACAGAGTGAATGGCTCGGGCTTCTTTTGCATCACCTAAAGGTGTAGATGTCGCATGGGCATTGATGTAGTCGATATCTCGGGCTACTAATCCGGCATTTTGCAATGCCATTGCAATCGACTTCGCAGGACCATCAACAGTTGGATTGGAGATGTGTCCTCCATTTGATGAAAATCCGAATCCAACAATTTCACCGAAAATATGCGCACCACGACGTTTCGCACTCTCCAAACTTTCCAGTATGACTGTTGCGGCGCCTCCGCTTGGTACAAGACCATCCCGATCCCGATCAAACGGGCGAGATGCCTTTGATGGGTCACTTTCACAGAGAGAAAATGCGGCCAATGCATCAAAATTGGGCATAGAATAGATATTAATCTCCTGGGCCCCGCCACAGATGACCATTTCTTGAAGGCCGTATTTTATGAATGTATATGCTGTGCCAATCGAGTGAGATCCACTTGCACAAGCTGCACTGATGGTATAGTTGATCCCCTTGAGATGGAAAATCGTCGCCAGATTCATATTGACAGTGGAGTTCATGGTCTGGAATACAGATCCTGAGCCGACCATCATTGAGTCCTTTTTTTCGCGGATGATATCCATTCCTTCAATCACAGCTTTGGAAGAACTATCGTTCCCAAAGATGATACCTACGTCATGATGAAGAAAGTAGTCCTCATCCAAACCGGCTTGACCGATGGCCTCCACAGTCGACATGTAGGCATACTCACATTGCTCAGGCATCATCATTCGGGCCCTTCGGTCTAGACGGCCTTTTAATTCAGGTGGATCGACGAAGCCTGTCAGGCCGGAACGATATCCAAAAGCCTTTCGTTCGGGATCAAAAACAACCCCGGACTTGCCCTCATAAAGAGAGTTCCGGACAGTTTCCAAATCCTTTCCGATAGACGAATAGATGCCTAATCCTGTAATGACCACTCTATGCATAACTATGCAAAACTAAGACTATAATTGATGGCATTCAATCACGTGTATAAGCCACCGTTGACGTTGATGACCTCCCCTGTGATATAATTTGCACCAGCTGAAGCCAGAAAACCGACAATATGAGCAACGTCCTCCGGTTCACCAAATCGGCGAGCGGGGATCATCCCGGAAAGTGCCTTTTCATCCAACTCTTCGGTCATATCTGTTTTGATAAAGCCAGGTGCCACAGCGTTGACAGTAACCCCTTTGCGGGCGACTTCCTGCGCAAGTGCCTTTGTGGCCCCAATCAAACCCGCTTTAGCTGCAGAATAATTAGTCTGACCTGGCATGCCCTTTACGCCGGAAAGCGAAACGACATTGATGATTCGGCCAAATTTGTTGATCAACATGTTCCCCAACACCAGTTTGGTGACCGAAAAGAAACTATCCAGATTTGTGGATAATACTTGGTCCCATTCTTCGTCAGGCATGAAAAGTAACAAATTGTCTTTCCGCACACCAGCATTATTGACCAAAATCTCAAGAATGTCTTCTTTGTGTTCCTCCAGCCATCCGCCCAATGTGGACTGCACATCTTCTTTGTTGGCCACATCGAAACGCAATAATTCACAGGTCACGCCCTTTTCAAGGACCATGTTTTGTGTCAATCGTGCCTGCTCTTCATTGCTGTGATAATTGAGCAGGATGGAATAACCGGCACTTGCCAGCTCCAAGCAGATTGCTCTTCCAATACCACGAGATCCTCCTGTGATCAATGCAAATTTTGCCATGCCTGCTGTCTAGATAAATGAAAGGTTTGCCTGGCGCAGATAATCATTCATTGCCTGGATGCATTCATATTTTGTTTCGTCGGTTTTGAATACCGGACATTGAATGCGAATCTGAGTATAGATGTCTTTGGATATTGGTGACAATCTCGACTCACACTCGAGATTATCAATGGCTTGAGCTATTGCGATAGCATGAATGGACAAGACTTGGAAGGCATTGTCGATCACTTTACGAGTGAGCAATGCTGAATTGGTTCCCATACTGACCACATCCTGATTGTCATTGTTATTCGGGATACTGTGTATGTACATTGGATTGGACAGGGTCTGGTTTTCTGCCACGGTAGAGGTAGCGGTAAACTGCATTCCCTGTACCCCAAAGTTGAGTCCGAGTTTTCCAAGGTTTACAAAAGGGGGCAATTTATCATTCAATCGAGCATTACACAGAAAGTTCAACTGCCTTTCAGCCAGCATAGACATCTTCGTAATGGCG
>JAHEAU010000013.1:0-18849 GCA_024642625.1 Lewinellaceae bacterium | reverse complement strand
GCCCTGCATGCCATAATTCAAGCCCAGAACACCCAAATTCAGGAAGGGCGACAGCTTTTGGTTGAGTTTATCGTTTAGCAGATAGTTCAGTTGCCGTTCGGAGAGCATGGCTAATTTAGTGATGGCAATGCGCAATTTGTCCATTTCCAAAGCGACATAATCTCCATGAAAATTACCCCCATGAAAGACATCATTCTCTTCTGGAGAGATGATTGGATTGTCGTTTACAGAATTCAGCTCATTGGTTACTACTTCTTCCGCAGTGAGCAAGGTGTCCAACACGGGCCCCAGGATTTGAGGTACACATCTGAGAGAGTAATACTCTTGGACCTTTTCGATCAATATGCTCTGTTTGTCTATGTGACTAGACTGATAGAGAATGTCGTTGCGTTTCTTTATCAGTGCGCTACCTGTGGTGATCTGTCGCATCGCTAGTGCAACCCGTTGCTGACCAGAATGGGGTTTTAATTGGTTTAAAGTCTGCGAGTAATGATCATCGTAGGCTTCTACAATTTCATTGATCATGCTGGAAAGCGCAACAGACCAGTTGACCAAAGTATGACTTTGCAGGATGTTCAGCATACCGATTCCCGTCATGGTCGACGTACCATTGAGCACGGCAATCCCTTCCCGTAAGTGGATTTGGATCGGTTGAATATTCAATTGTGCAAAGACTTCGACAGCATCCTGGACCTCATTTTGGTACCACACTTTCCCTTCACCAATCAGTGTTAGAGCGACATGAGCTAACTGAACCAGATCGCCGCTTGCACCGACTCCTCCATGTTCATATATGCAAGGGTATACTCTGTTATTGATTAAGGTAGCCAGTAAGTTGACCAGTTCAGGGTGAACTCCAGAGTAACCCTGCATCAGGGAATTCAATCGAGCCAAGAGGACAGATCGAACGACTTGAGGAGGCAAATAGGATCCGGTTCCTGAACAGTGGCTTCGAATCAGATTGTACTGCAACTGAATCAGGTCGCCATCATTGATCTTATATTGAGCCATAGGCCCAAAACCAGTATTGATACCATAAATCAACTTCCCCTTGGAAAACTTCTCCAAGAAGATATGACATTCTTCCACTCGTCTCAGCGCATCTGGAGACAGAACAACATTTGCGTCATCGACAACCACATCGTTGACATCCTGGGTTGTTAAAGTGTGACCTCCTATCTCTATCTTCTTGTTCACGTGCATACTCTACGATCAGCAGCCAGATTAAGCTATGAGGGGTTTGTCAGTGTTCTCATGTGGATACACAAAAAGCAACCGCCTTCATTTGGCCTTTTATCCGGCATTTTAATTGGCAAAAGTAGAATTTTTTGGTTACTTGATAATAGGGTCATAGGGGGGATTTGGTTCATTAACTCCGTCTCAATATCATATTCTGATTTGGTTGGTATTGAAACCGATTTTGATAGATTGTAACGGATATGCAGTATATTTAAAAAACTTTTGGCTATGATCCATCCTCCACACCTGATTCCACCATCCCGGATGGATTCGAATAAGCTTGCCTGGCTCGCTTACTGGCAGGAAGAGCGAAGTGAGCTAGTCAACCAGAGAAACACGTATATCTATCTTCTTGGCCTGTCAGGTTTAGCTTTTGCAATTCATTTTGGCGTCGGTCCCCAATGGAGTATTCTTATATGTGGATGTGTCAGTTTGATTTTTGCTGGCTTGTTCTATTATCACCGAAAGAAGGATAACATAGTCGAGGATTGGGACCGTATTGGACAGCTTCCCTATGTGGATCAGTGTCGTGAGGTCAGAGATCAACTCCAGGCCAAAGGAAAACCTGGCTGGTTTCATTTGTGGTACTTGATAGGAGTGCCTGTCTTTTGGGTGGTTTATAATATGGACAGCCTTGATTGGGGTTGGACAGGAGAGATGACCAATTCCCTATTGACGGGATTAGTTTTTGGGATTGTGGTGAATCTCTTCCATCAAGGACGAAAGCGCAAGCAATGGCAAGAGGGTACGGATCTGGCCGATAAAGCTCTAAGCGAATAAATTGGCATCAGGACTATTTTGATCCGGAGTGATCAGGTTAGTTCTGGTATTACCAATCGAAAGTGTTTCCATATATTATTTTTCATTTGCGCCTATTGAAGAGGTATTGTTCTGAACGAGAAGGCTATTTTTCATCAGACCGAGTATTGTTTGGCTAGCCTCTTTGAAAAATAGCTTGAAATTCTCTTCCATAACACAGGTGCTTTACCTACCTTTGCACCGGTTTTGGGGAGGCACCCTCTTCAAATTCGAAACAAGCTGCAAATGAAGGGCTTAGCACGTCAACTCCTGATTCTCCTCCTCAGTTTCGCCACCACGGTTGTGTTGGCCCAACAGGAGGGCGACACCTCTGGCCATGATCAAGACCCAGCCGGTCATGTCGAAACTGCTGACCACCAAGCAGGTGAGGCCGAAGCAGGTACTCCTCATGCCCCCGAAAAATATAACCCATCACCTGCAGTGATGAACCATATAGGTGATGCCAACGAATTCCATATCTGGGGTCCAATTGCGTTGCCTTTGCCTTGTATTACCTATGAGGATGGACAAGGATTGAGCTTTTTCTCCTCTTCCGTTTTCCATCACGGCACAATGGCCCACAATGGCTTTGTTCTGGATCATGGCGTTTTGCGAAAGGTTGTCGGATTTCCAACACGCGATGCAGTCGAACTAGAGTCATTGCATACAGATGATGACGGGCATGCTCATTACGTACATACTGAAGAAGTCAAAACGGAGAGCGGAAAAGTCGCCGAGCACAAGACGATCCAGTATCAGGGTCAAACCTATACATTAGAATCGTCCAGCAAGATCTTTTCAGGTACATCCTGGATCGACTTCAGCATCACCAAGAACGTGTTCACCATGTTCATGGCGACCATCCTCTTGTTTTTCATCTTCTTCGGCATGAAGCGTTTCTATGCCAATAACGAAGGGAAGGCACCTCGTGGACTGACCAACTTCATGGAGCCCTTCTTCGAGTTTATGCGGGATGAGGTTGTGAAACCGAGTATCGGTCCGAAATGGGAAAGGTACATGGGCCTTATCATGAGCCTGTTCTTTTTCATTCTCGTCTGTAACCTGATGGGATTGATTCCTTTCTTTCCAGGATCAGGCAACGTCATGGGGAATATCTCGGTGACAATCGTTCTGGCCTTGATTACGTTTTTTGTTGTGAATTTCAGTGGCAACAAGCACTACTGGCAACATATCTTCTGGATGCCAAATGTGCCTGTACCGATCAAAATATTATTTATCCCGATCGAGTTGGCAGGCTTGTTTATCAAGCCATTCACCTTGCTCATTCGTTTGTTTGCCAATATCACCGCCGGCCATACCATTATCCTGTCGTTGGTGAGTTTGATCTTCATCTTCGGTGAAGTAGGGCAGAACGTTGGAGGAGCCAGTGTCGGGGCAGTGGTCGCCTTCATCTTTGTGGCGTTTATGAACCTGTTGGAATTGCTGGTAGCTGTTCTGCAGGCATTCATCTTTGCCCTACTGTCTGCACTGTATATCGGCGCAGCAATTGAAGATCACCATCACGAAGAAGCTCATTAATAATCATTATAACTGTTCGTATCATGACTGGAACGTTAGCAGCTGTTGGTGCAGGTCTCGCCGTAATTGGCGCAGGGATCGGTATCGGACAAATCGGTGGTAAGGCTATGGAAGCCATTGCTCGTCAGCCTGAGGCTGTGGGTGATATCCGTACAAATATGTTGATCGCTGCAGCCCTTGTAGAAGGAGCTGCTCTTGCGACCATCGTATTGGCATTCTTTGCCTAATCATCACAAGAACCGTGGGACGCTGGGTACGATTGGTACCTAGCTTCCCGCCTTTTCAACCGCATTTCAATTTCACTCTATATGATTTCGCTTCTGTTTGCACTTGAATTCAGCGTCATCAAACCCGATTACGGGTTGCTTTTTTGGACCGCTATCATCTTCCTTACAGTTTGGTTTGTGCTGGGTCGCTCTGCGTTCCCTGCCATAGCTGAAGCTCTGAAGAAGCGCGAAACCAATATTGCCAACGCTCTTGCTTCCGCTGAAAAAGCCCGCGAGGAAATGCAGAATCTGAACGCCGAAAACGAGAAATTGCTCGCTATGGCCCGTGAAGAACGCTCTGCTATCCTACGTGAAGCAAAAGAAGCTCGTGATTCCATCGTCAAAGAAGCGAAGGAAAAAGCAAAGGAAGAAGCACAACGCGTGATGACCTCCGCTACAATGGAGATTGAAAAGCAAAAAAATGCCGCCATCCAGGATCTGAAATCTCAGGCTGGACTCATGGCATTGGATATCGCCGAGAAGGTGATCCGAAAAGAATTGAAAGGCCAACCCGATCAAGAAGCCTTCGTGAAAGGCCTTGTCGATGACCTCAAACTGAACTAGAACACCTATGTCGGTCAATCGCATTGCTTCTCGTTACGCCAAGTCTCTGCTTCAGCTTGCTGAAGAACAGGGTCAGCTCGAAGCTGTCCGTACCGATATGGACACCTTTGGATCAGCTCTTGAGCACAGGGAGCTCTACCTCCTTCTTAAGAGTCCGATTGTCCATGCGGACAAGAAGATTAGCATTCTCGATGCCATCTTCAAGGACAAGATGAATCCACTCACCATGTCCTTCTTGCGCATCTGCGTGCAGAAAGGACGTGAACCTTACCTGACTGATATCTCGGGAGCATTCATTGCTCAATACCGCGAAAAGAAAAATATCCTTTCCCTGAAAGTGATATCTGCTGCTCCACTTGACGAACGGGTACGCAGCCTGATCAAGGAACAAGTGAAAGCGAGCGGGATGGCCAAGGGAGAGATCCAATTGGATGCAACCGTTAATCCCGATCTGATCGGGGGTTTTATCCTCGAATTGGAAGACAAACGATACGATGCCAGTGTGTCCAGAAAACTGGATTTGTTGCGCAAAGAAATCAACACTAAAGTGACGCTCTAAGCATTTTTCAACTTCAACGCCTCAAACAAAATCTACGATCATGGTGGATGTAAAACCCGATGAAATATCCGCGATCCTCAAGCAACAATTGGCCGGATTTGCCACAGCTACCGAGCTGGAAGAAGTAGGCTCCGTTCTCCAGGTTGGTGACGGAATTGCCCGCGTATACGGTCTAACTGGTGTTCAGGCCGGTGAATTGGTCGAATTCGAAACCGGCGTGCAAGCGATCGTACTGAACCTGGAGGAAGACAACGTTGGAGTTGTATTGATGGGCTCAAGTGCAGGAATCAAAGAAGGCAGTACGGTTCGCCGGACCAAGAAAATTGCATCCATTGATGTCGGCGAAGAGTTTGTTGGCCGTGTGGTCAACCCGCTAGGACAGCCAATCGATGGGAAAGGTCCCATTGGAGGAACAAAGTATACCATGCCACTGGAGCGGAAGGCACCTGGTGTTATCTACCGTCAGCCCGTATCCGAGCCATTGCAGACAGGTATCAAAGCGATCGATGCAATGATCCCGGTAGGTCGTGGACAGCGTGAGTTGATCATTGGTGACCGTCAGACAGGTAAAACAGCGATTGCGATCGATACCATCATCAACCAGAAGGAATTTTACGATCGGGGAGAGCCTGTGTATTGTATCTATGTGGCCTCAGGCCAAAAGGCATCTACAGTTGCCCAGGTAGCGAAGACTCTTGAAGAAAATGGTGCGATGGCCTATACAACCATCGTTGCGGCTAGTGCTGCTGACCCGGCTCCGTTGGTATTCTACGCTCCGTTTGCGGGAGCAGCAATTGGTGAATTTTATCGGGATACAGGCCGTCCGGCATTGATCATTTATGATGATCTGTCCAAGCAGGCGGTTGCTTACCGTGAAGTATCTCTATTGCTGCGTCGTCCTCCAGGACGTGAGGCTTATCCTGGTGATGTATTCTACCTGCACAGTCGTTTGCTCGAGCGTGCAGCCAAGGTGATCGGTAACGATGAGATCGCCAGAAACATGAATGACCTTCCGGATTCATTGAAGAATGCCAAGGATGCCAATGGCGAGCCACTTGTAAAAGGTGGTGGATCATTGACTGCTTTGCCGATCATTGAAACACAGGCTGGTGACGTATCTGCGTATATCCCGACCAACGTGATCTCGATTACGGATGGTCAGATCTTCCTGGAATCCAACCTGTTTAACGCAGGTATCCGTCCGGCGATCAACGTGGGTATCTCGGTATCTCGTGTAGGGGGTAACGCGCAAATCAAATCAATGAAAAAGGTGGCGGGTACCCTGAAACTGGATCAGGCGCAATTCCGTGAATTGGAGGCGTTTGCCAAGTTTGGTTCAGACCTGGATGCAGCTACCCAGTCCGTATTGGACAAAGGACAGCGCAACGTGGAGATTCTGAAGCAACCACAATATTCGCCGGTATCTGTAGAGAAGCAAGTGGCGATCATTTACCTCGGTAGCAAAGGTCTGTTGCGTCATGTGCCAATCAGCAAGGTGAAGGAGTTTGAAGAAAACGTCCTGAACACAATGGAGCAAAAGCACAGCAATATTCTTGAGAATTTCCGCAAAGGCAAGCTGGAAGCGGATGACCTTCAGGTGTTGGAAAAACTGGCTGCTGACCTGTCAGCTTCGTACAAGTAATTATTGTTTTTAGGAATTATTGCCCCGGATTATGGCTGCAAATCTCAAGGAAGTTCGCGAACGGATCAAATCGGTCATTGGGACCCAACAGATCACCAAAGCGATGAAAATGGTCTCGGCTGCAAAATTGCGCCGGGCTCAACAGGCCATTGTCGACATGCGCCCGTATGCTGAACGCCTGAACACCATGATGGTGAATATTCTGGCCAATGCTGATGGGGATCTCAATTCTTCCTTTGGACAAGTGCGCGACGTGCATAAGGTATGCATCGTTGTGGTTACCTCCAGCAAGGGGCTTTGCGGGGCATTTAATACTAACGTGATCAAAGTAGCTGTCGCTCGCATTGAGGACAAGTATACAGAAGCTCTTGAAAAAGGCAACCTGACCGTTGTGTGTATCGGAAAGAAGGGCAACGAATATTTCCGCCGCCACTTCAAGAAGGCGACCATAGTCAGTGAGCATGCAAATATGTTCCAGGATTTGCGATATGAGCATGTCGAAAAGGCGGCTCAGGAGATCATGGACAAGTTTTCAGATCAATCCTACGATGTTGTCGAAGTCGCCTACGGTCGCTTTAAGAATGCAGCCACTCAATTTCCTGAACTGCAGACATTCCTGCCAGTAGTTCAGGATAAAACTGCTGCTGCCAAACAAAAAACCAAGGCTGATTACTTGTTCGAACCGGACAAACATGGCCTGTTGGATCACTTGCTGCCAAGCATTCTTAAAACGTCATTTTATAAATACCTGTTGGACACGCATGCTTCCGAGCATGGTGCACGGATGACTGCAATGGAAAAGGCGACTGAAAATGCAGAAGATCTCCTCAAGGATCTACGGATTACCTACAACAAGGCCCGTCAGGAATCGATCACACGGGAACTCTCTGAGATTGTCGGTGGAGCTGCTGCTCTGGAAGGCGCTTAATCGGGTTCAAGCTTTTACGAACTTAAGATCTTCTAGCAAAGAGTTAAACAAACTGAATATCCTGATCAAATCTTGGGTTTTCTGTGTCTTGATTGGTCATTTTCTATTCTTTCAGCCTTTGCGTGAACTGAGAAACAGTCCGACTGTTTCTAGTTTGAAACAGGTCGCTCATAAAAGGATTTTCTGCGTTCGTCCGATTATATCGTTCATTCGTCCAAGATTCACGCAACTCCGGGTCTTGAGGGTACCGAACGCCGTATCTTTTCAGTTGTATTGGCTTCTCCATTCTTAATCCATATGTATGATGATGAAAAATTTTATCCTGATGTTGACAATGATGTTAGGTACGCAAGTAGTCACAACTGCTGCTGATCCGATTAAAGTGACCTCTGTTGAAGGAATCACTGAGTACCAGATGGAAAATGGCCTTCGGGTACTACTCTTTCCTGATCAGTCCAAGCAAACCATCACGGTTAACATCACCTATCTGGTGGGTTCCCGTCACGAAAACTACGGTGAAACAGGAATGGCCCATCTATTGGAGCATATGGTGTTCAAAGGCACGCCCAAGCATCCGAACATACCGAAGGAACTAACCGAGCGCGGAGCTCGTCCGAATGGTACAACTTGGTTGGATCGGACCAACTACTACGAAACGTTCAATGCAACAGAGGAGAACCTCAAGTGGGCACTCGAATTGGAGGCGGATCGTATGACCAATTCCTACATCGCCAAAAAGGATCTGGATAGCGAAATGACTGTCGTCCGGAATGAATTTGAATCAGGGGAAAATAGTCCCTTCAGTGTGCTGATGGAACGTATTGTGTCTACAGCCTATCTGTGGCATAACTATGGTAAATCTACCATCGGTTGTCGTGCCGATATCGAGAATGTTCCTATTGAGCGCTTACAAGCGTTTTATCATAAATACTATCAGCCGGACAATGCTGTGCTGACTGTTGCGGGAAAATTTGATCCTGACAAGACGCTTGCTTTAATTAATGAGTACTATTCACCAATACCTAGGCCTGATCGGATCTTACCGGATATCTATACTCTTGATCCTGTTCAGGATGGCGAGCGCACTGTTTCTCTGCGCAGAGTTGGCGATGTACAGTTTCTGGGTTGCGCTTATCATGCAGCTCCCGGTCCACATTCTGACTTTGCTGCTATTGAAGTCCTGACAAATATATTGGCCTCCAATCCTTCAGGACGACTCTACAAGGCTATGGTCGATGGGAAGAAGGCAAGCCAATCCTTTGGCTGGTCATTCCAGCTCCATGATCCTGGAATGATGTTGTTTTTCGCTGAAGTACCTAAGGACAAGGATTTGGAAGAGGCGAGGACAACGATGCTGGCCACATTAGACGGCGTCGTAACAAACCCGCCAACAGATGCCGAAGTGGAGCAGGCAAAAAATGAAATATTGAAGGAAATCGATTTAACCGCCAACTCTGCCGAACGTGTTTGCTTGCAACTTAGTGAATGGATTGGAATGGGTGATTGGCGCTTGATGTTTATCCATCGCGACCGAATCAAACAAGTTACAGCCGATCAAGTATTAAAAGTTGCTCAAAACTACCTCAAGCCCGACAACCGTACTGTAGGTGCCTTTATTCCTACCGAAGATCCACAACGTGCAGAGATTCCAGCAACTCCGGATGTCGCTGCATTGGTCAGGGACTATAAAGGCACCCAAACTATTACAGAAGGGGAGGCTTTTGACCCGTCACCAGACAACATTGATGCCCGGACCATGACGACGAAGGCAGATAATGGTATGGAGATCGCCCTCCTTCCCAAAACTACGCGGGGAGAATCTGTTAACGTGTCGATGACCTTGCGTTATGGCACGGAACAATCCCTAATGAACAAAGGGAAGGCAGGTGATTATGCTTTTGATCTGTTGGAAACAGGCACATCCAAAATGAACAGGGAAGAGATCAAACAGGCGTTTGACAAGTTGAAAGCAAATGTTCGGATAAATGGATCCTCTACGGGTGCCAATGTCAGTATCACCACCAAAAAGGAAAACTTGAGTGAAGTACTTGCCCTGGTAAAGGACATTTTGCGAGACCCGGTCTTCCCGCAAGAAGAAATCGAAAAATTGATCGAACAAAATCTTGCAGCTACTGAGCAAAATCGATCTGAACCACAGGCTATTGCAGTGCGTGCTATACAGCGTCACAATCAACAATATACAAAAGGACATCCTTATTATGTCGGGACCCTTGAAGAAGAATTAGCCGAAAATAAAAATGTGACTCGGGATGAGATCGTCTCCTTTTATAAGGACTTTGTGAGTACCGCAAATGCAACCGTTAGTGTTGTTGGTGATTTTGACCAGACAACTATAACCAAACAATTGAATGATCTGTTTGGTGATTGGAAGGCTCCTCAAAAGTATGTTCGTATCGGGCGTCCTTACCAGGAGCCAAAACCGGATAATCTGAACTTTGAGACGCCGGATAAGGCCAATGCTTTCTTTATTGCGTCGTTACCAATAGAGATGAACGATGAAAGTACAGATTATGCAGCAGTAACCATGGGCAATTTCATGCTTGGAGGTGGTTTCCTGAACAGCCGTTTGGCAACACGGATTCGTCAAAAAGAAGGATTGAGCTACGGTGTTGGCTCCTACTTCAACGCTGGTGCCCTGGATAAATCAGCTACCTGGGGGGCCTACGCTATTTATGCTCCGGAAAATGCGGAGAAGCTGGAAACAGCATTCAAGGAAGAAATCCAGAAGGTCATCTCAGAGGGGTTCACGAAAGAGGAGCTGGAAGCCGCAAAGAGTGGCTGGTTGCAGTCTCAGACGGTCAGTCGTTCTCAGGATAATCGTCTGGCAAGCTCATTAAACAATAACCTCTTTTATGACCGGAAAATGGCCTGGGATAAAGCCCTGGAAGAAAAGGTCATGAACATGTCTGTTGAGCAGATTAATGCAGCCATGAAAAAGAACATTGATCCGACGAAAATTACCATCATCAAAGCAGGCGATTTCGCTAAAGTAAAGGCGAAAACCGACAAGCCTTAATGTTAAAATAAAGATTGAAAAAGCGGGTGTCAGTCCGAGGACTGACACCCGCTTTTCAATAGATTTCGCACAACGTGCTATGTCGTTTTTCTAAAATACCAGGCGTGCATACAGTCAGGCCTGAATATTTTCTGAACATGTATCTTTGTACTCGCTAAACAAAACTGGTCTTCTGGCCGTTAATCGCTCAAATTCTTATTCATGTCTACTACTGTCACCCGACTCCCTTACAAGGTAAAAGATATCTCCCAAGCCGATTATGGCCGTCGCGAGATCGAACTTGCAGAAGCTGAAATGCCAGGATTAATGGCTTTGCGTGAACAATACGGCAAGGAAAAGCCTCTAAAAGGTGCCCGAATTGCTGGTTGCCTGCACATGACTATCCAGACAGCCGTCCTGATTGAAACGCTGGTTGAACTGGGAGCCGATGTGACTTGGTCTTCCTGCAATATCTTTTCAACACAGGACCATGCAGCTGCAGCCATTGCCAAAGCGGGTATCCCCGTTTATGCGTGTAAGGGAATGAATGAGGAAGAATTTGACTGGTGTATCGAACAGACTCTCTTTGCGTTTGAAGATAACCAGCCATTGAATATGATCCTGGACGATGGAGGTGACTTGACCAATATGGTCCTTGATCGCTATCCTGAATTGGTATCTGGTATCCGTGGCTTGAGCGAGGAAACAACAACTGGTGTTCATCGCCTGTATGAGCGAATGAAGAAGGGGACTCTTCCGATGCCCGCGATCAATGTCAATGATTCAGTGACCAAGTCCAAATTTGACAACAAATACGGGTGTAAAGAATCTTGTGTCGATGCTATTCGTCGTGCTACGGATGTGATGATGGCTGGGAAAGTCGCTTTAGTGGCCGGATATGGAGATGTCGGAAAAGGATCAGCTGCCTCCCTCCGAGGTGCTGGTTGCCGCGTCATCGTCACTGAGATTGACCCTATTTGTGCTCTTCAGGCTGCAATGGACGGTTTTGAAGTACAAAAAATGGCCAATGCTATTCCACGTGCTGATATCATTATTACGGCTACAGGAAATAAGGATGTTGTGACAGGAACCCACTTCCGTTTGATGAAGGATAAGGCAATCCTCGCGAATATCGGCCACTTTGACAATGAAATTGACATGGCCTGGTTGAACAAGACTGCAGGTATCAAAAAAGTTGAGATCAAACCTCAAGTGGACAAGTACACCATTGAGGGTAAGGATATCATTGTACTGGCTGAAGGCCGACTGGTTAACCTGGGCTGTGCCACAGGCCATCCATCATTTGTCATGTCCAATTCATTTACCAATCAGACCTTGGCTCAATTAGAGCTCTGGAAAAATCATGGTAATTATGAAAATGCAGTGTACACCTTGCCAAAACATCTCGATGAGATGGTGGCACGGTTACACCTGGCAAAGATTGGTGTTGAGCTCGAAGTTTTGACCGACGAACAGGCTGCATACATCGGCGTCACGCCAGAAGGTCCGTATAAGCCTGAGTACTATCGATATTAATTTAGAGATATCACTTGAACCGCATTAACGATTGAAGTCGTTGTGAAGCGATTGGATAAAGAAGGGTGGGGAAGACGGTTTCAGGATCGATTCTCCGCCCTTTTTTCGATTTGAATAAAAGTCAGAAATCCTGATGGCCAAGTCGCAGAATGAATCATTTCTAAAAGGGCTTTTCATTTTTCAAAACGTAGTTTTGTTGTTATGATCTGGCTTCTGAAGCGCTTGTTGATCTTACCTGTCCGGTTTTATCAATATGCCATCGCACCGTTGCTCCCTCCTTCATGTCGGTATACACCAACTTGTTCGCACTATATGGTGGCAGCGATCGAGGAATGGGGCCCCTTTGTCGGATTATGGATGGGGATTAAGCGAATTGGGCGGTGTAATCCATGGGGAGGACATGGCCATGATCCTGTACCGCCCAATCCAAAGAAGCACAAGGTCATTTGAAAAGCTCATTCATCAAAAGATGAGATGTAACCAGACCATTTACGATTTAGTTGTCGTGCAAGATAGTCTGTGACTACTCGCTGTTCTTCCAGCGTATCTTGATGGTTTGAGAAACTGAAGAATGCTTCAAAGAACCGAACAAACCGAACACCGAGGGAGCCCTCCCGAAACTGGTCCGGGAATTTTTTAGGGAGTTCTTTGCGATCTGGTGCTTCGGCAATCCAGATTTCTATTCCAGTACCCGTTTCCCGACTTGATTTCCGTTTTCGAACAATGAGGACATCGGCGTTTGCCCAGGTCCTGGTAGATATTGGATTCAGCTGAAGATCGATCAGGCTCACATTTCGCTTCCCTTTTTGCCATTGCACATAACTTGTATCCGGCATCAGTAGGACGGGACTGAAGGCGTATTCGGCCAAGAAGGAAGCAGCAAGTGCACGGATCAAGGTATCCCGATAAGCTTGATCTCTAGATATGATTTGTTCTGCTTGTTGCCAGCCTCGAGCTTCCGGGGTCAGATTGATGACCGCAGATCGAATACGTTGATGTTTAACCGTAAACGTTGGATAGACTACAAATAAAGTGCGATTGGATATCGATCCAGTCCATGCGAATCGCTCTGTTGTCGAAGTGAGGACCTCTTGTGCATGCAATTGCTGGTACGGAAAAACCAAGGCCAACCACAACAGGAGTCCGCTGGCAAGAGTACCTTTAGGGAGATACCCAAAAAACAATGAACGGAGGATTGTATACATGGGCCTTGATTGGTCTTGTCTGTCTCAAAAGTACGTCCTTGGTCGCACAGGGATTACCCGGACCAATACATTTTTACGGGTTGTGGGAAGGATTTCACCCGGTCGAGCTGATGCTTGAGGAGAATGGCGACGGGACATTGGTTCTGCCCGACGAACCGTTTCCAATCCAACTGAGCGCTCGGCACCAGGGTGACCGGTGGAAGATCCATGAGGTCATCCAGGATGGTAGTCTGTCAGGCACCTGGGTGATTGGCCCTCAGAGTGATCATTGGCTTGGTGAATGGTCCAATTATAATCAAACAAGCGGCAGTCTGTGTGCATTGTTTGCCACCCCTGTCGAAGTGCCAAAAACGTTTAACCTTCGATTTTTTTTCAAGGACGGGAAAAAGAAATGGTCCTTCATTCTGTTTCCTTTGCCGCGTGGAAAATGGAAAGGTCTAGCGTGGGAATCTGCCCAGGCAAAGCTGACTCCGGTGACTGGTGAATGGTTAGCCAACGGAATACTGCTTTCCTTGGATGACCCTCAGTCTGGTCAACATTATGAATTGAATTTGCTGACAGATCGCCAGGCATGGAGATCAGCATTATGGTCAAATCAACAAGGCCGATCACAGCGTGTCCATTTGAGGCGTTTTATAACAGATCCAGTGGGTGTTACTGCATTTCTGGATTATTCACGGGAAGTGCTTCTCCTTCGACCTGAACTGGAATGGCCGGCCTGGGATGAATTTATTAAATCCTATCAAGCACCTGCCCAAAAAGCCTTTGATGAAGAATATCATAGCTTGATGAAAGGCCAGGATCATCAAGCACCCCATTTGCGTCATGCCGTTCGGCTGTATTCATGGGTGGACTGGTCCTATCGGGATCGAAAGATGGTTAGTGGGACGCTATTTATTGCCAGCTCATGGGCACCGACAGATCGGATTCCATTTACCATCCACAAAAAGTATGGTTTGCTGACTGTAAAGGAGGTTTGGCCGGATGGTCAGATACCGCATGACCTTGAACGTCAATTGGATGCATCTACGACTGATGTGCCCATCCGGATTGATCCATTTTCTATTTATTTTGGAAGTCCCTCATCGGAGATTTCATTGCCAAAGGATGAATTGCGTTTACTTCTTCCACCCCGTTCTCCTCTGAGGGATGCATTTGATCGATGAAGTGAAATCTTTATTTTTGTGACAAGAAAAAACCAGACACATGATTCGTCTATTTATCATCTGTCAACTGCTGGTATTGAGCAATTTTGTAGATGCCCAGGACATGAGATTTTTTGTCGAAACGTCCAGGGATACAATGCTTGAAGGTCATCTTGTGCAATTGACGTATCATATCGAAAATGCCGAGATGAATGAATTCAGTCCTCCTGAATTTATCGGATTTGAATTGGTTGCAGGGCCGCAGCAATCGACGTCAATGCAGATTGTTAATGGGCGAATAAGCCGTCAGGCTAGTATCACCTATGTCCTTGTAAGTATTCATGCAGGGCAATTTATCCTGGAACCAGCCAAATTGGTTTCAGGGGATAAGACACTTGAGTGTCCAAGAAAAACGCTGGTCGTTTTGCCCAATCCAGGAGATCTTCCAGATCCCCAATTTCCAGGTTATCGACCTGCAACAAAACCTTCTGCACCATCTGCAGACCCTCGCCTCGATGGCCTGGGTAAAGGGAAGAAAGTATACAAGATGTAAATCGACAGCTGGCCAGGAAAGGGCTTTATTTTGGACAGACAGGAATGAATAGTATACCTTTTTTAAGGGAAGAGTTGAGTTTCAGGGAACACGTATGGCCTGTAAACCGATTACCTTTTTTTGAACGCAGAGATCCGACTAGAAAATATCCTACGACCTTCCAGGAAAGGATTTGGAGTTGATCATGAATTTCAGTTCCTTCGCAGATATGCGTTCGATTCTCTTTATTAGTCTTCTTTTCTGCTCTATTCAGCTGGTCAGTCAGGGATTGCCACCAACAGGTGCCCTTGAGTCCCCTTACCAGGCCATTTACCAGCATCTGTATTATCTCCAGGCCGAATCCTACGATCCGTCCAAAGCAGCCGAAGCACTCACAACCATCGGTGATACGGCGACAATGGTTGAATTGGCCATTCAACTCAAACAAGTGCTGGATGGCAATGGGTATTTCATGTATCTGGAAAAGATCCCGCGCGATCCAGCTTGGCGGGATACCCTCACTCGGAGTTCTACCTATACCCCTTTTCCCGGCGAAAACCCATTGATCTTTGTCGCTGAACAAGACAGCATCTGGCAATATAGTGCGGAAACTGTCAAGGCGATACCGGACATGCATCGTCGATTGTTTCCGTTGGGCACTGACCGGTTGGTCAACTGGTTTGGCCAACGTTCGGAGACCAGCTTTCTGGGTATTTATTCCTGGCAATGGATAGGTTTGCTGCTGCTTCCGGTATTTCTCTTCATACTCTATTGGCTGATCTACTTCCTTATTTTCCCGATCATCCGGTCATTGGCCCACCGATATCAGGTGGACGATCTGACCGATCAACGCAGCTTGCGTCATGCAGATCGGTACCTGACATTGTGGCTCCTCGTAAAGGTGTCTATTCTGGCGATTCCAATTTTGCAGCTGCCTGTCCGGTTCAATGAATGGGTCCTTCATGGATTGCGAATCACCTCCTGGATCTTTGTGATGATGTTGGGATTACGCATCCTGGATCTGATCTTCGTTTACCTCAGAAAAGCGGCTGAGAAGACCGAGTCCAAAACGGATGACCAACTCATTCCTATTCTCAGAAAGACCGCTCAAATCGCACTGGTTTTTCTTATCCTTATCCCGATTCTCAGGTTGTTGGAAGTCAATCTGACTGCGCTTATCGCCGGCTTGTCCATCGGTGGTATTGCCCTGGCTCTGGCTGCACAAGACACCGTTAAAAACCTGATCAGTTCGGCAATGATCTTTTTTGACAAGCCCTTCCAGATCGGAGATTATATCCTGGCAGCTGGCGTCGAAGGCACCGAAGTTGAAATTGGCTTTCGATCGACCCGAATGATGACGATTGACAGTTCGATTATCACCGTACCCAATAGTAATATGATCAATGATCAGGTGGTCAATCTCGGCCTTCGGCAGTACCGCCTTATCCATTTTATGATCGGTGTTGTATATAGTACATCAGCTGCGCAGATCAAGCGCTTTATTGATTCATTGCGTGAAATGGCGCATGCCCACCCGGACACACGAAAGGATCTGATCTTCATTTATCTCCACGAACTCAACAATTCCTCCATCGATATCCGGTTCAGAGTGCCGGTAGTTGTACCCGATTTTAAAAATGAGCTCATCGTTCGGGAGGAACTGGTCATGGGCATCATCGAACTGGCGCATGAAGCCGGTATCAGTTTCGCTTTCCCTAGTCAGTCGCTATATGTCGAAAGCTTTCCTGGCCAAATTCCCAACCCGGGAGCGCCAGTTTCTGATCTGGCCAGCTGGACCGACAAGGAGCGTGCCTGGCTTGCCAGCCTGCAGGAGCGATGGACAGTCAATCGCCCGGAAAGCCCCGAAGAATGATGTACCTTTGTATGTATAAATACAAACGATCATGGCATTTGATTTCTTTAAAAAATGGTTTGGAAAAGCTCAGGAAGAAATGAGCGAAGAAATGGCTGAAGCCAAGGAACACGCCAAAGCCCTTCGGGAAAAAGCCAAAGAATGGGCTGAAAAAACCGAGGACATGATGGAAGAGGCTGGCAAGGTCGCATCCGAGTCTGCCGGTCGGATGGCCACGAAAGCAAAGGCATGGGCTGAAGAAGCCGGTGACGCTACCGAAAAGATGGCTGAGCAAGCCAAAGAATCTGCCAAGAAGGCCTGGAGTGAAGCCAGCGAGGCCACTGAGAAAGCGACCGAAAAAGCCAAAGAGGCTACGAAGAAAGCCATGGAGGAGGCTGGCGAATTTACGGAGAAGGTCGTCGCTAACGCCAAGGAATGGGCCGATAAAACCGAGGACACACTGGAAGAATGGGCCGACAAGGCAAAGGCTACAGCCAAGGATATGACCGCAAAGGCCAAGGACGCTGCCGAAGATCTGACCGACAAGGTGGAACACATGGTCAAAGGAGATGACGCACCAGAGCCACCTTCCGAAGAACCCACTTCTGACAAGCCTGCAGATCAGGATCCGCCTGTCGCCTAGTCGGAACATCGATTTTTCAACGATCCGCCCGAATCCGTTGGCCCGCTTAAACCGAGCAAATGGATTCGGGCCCTGTTTTCGCACCGATCCCCCCTAGCTGTGCCTCCAACATCTGACCGCACCCTATTTCAACGCTGGGATTTTCTCCTCATTCTCCTCATCGGGGCACTGACCCTCCCTGCCCTGCTGGTCAATCTGGGCGACCATACCGTCATCGACGACGAAGGTATCCGCGCCCTCGTCGCCTTCGAAATGATGGAGTCTGGTGATTATATCCATACGACCATGAATGGGGAGGCGTATTACAAAAAGCCACCGCTCTACAACTGGTTTTTGGTGGGATCTTTTATGGTGACTGGCCAGGTTAACGAGTGGTCCACACGTCTTCCTACTGTCCTCTTTTTAGTTTCCTTTTTAGTCCTGATCTTTCTTTCTGTCCGGCGGGCGACTCAAAATAATACGACTGCCTTTCTGGTCGCAGCCTTGACCCTGACCAGTGGCCGTATCCTCTTTTGGGATTCCTTCCTCGGCCTGATCGATATTGCATTTTCCCTGTCGATTTACGGGCTGTTCATTTGGCTCTATACGCACTACCAGAGCCGACGATGGTTTGCCTATTTTATTGGCGCCTGGCTCATTGCAGCTCTTGCCTTTTTATTAAAAGGTCTACCGGCAGTGGTCTTCCTAGGCTTGTCTATTCTCGCTCATTTAGGTGCCCAAAAAGAGTGGAAAAAGCTGTTTCATCCCGGGCAATTTATCGGAGCATTACTCTTTGCGATCATCATCGGCGGCTATTACTGGTTGCGTCTGGAAGGATCTGATCCAAGCACGGTATTCGGCACATTATTCACCGAATCCGCACAACGAACACCGACACATCATGGCATTGGTAAGGTGCTGCTGCACATCCTCTCTTTTCCATTTGAAATGACCTTTCACTTTTTGCCCTGGTCGTTATTACTTGTTTTCATTTTTCCCTTGCGCACTTTTTTTATCCGATTGGACCATCCTTTCCTCCGGTTTAATGTGTTGATGATCGCTGCGAATATTCCAATTTACTGGATCAGTCCCGATGTTTTCCCTCGTTATCTATTGATGTTCATCCCCCTCTTTTCGCTGATCGGATACACACTGTTCATGAAGGCGGATGAACAGCATCGTCGCATCTTTCAAACGTTCTTCCTCGGTATTGCCATCCTGATCGCGCTGATCTCCTGGATACCGCTGGTCCTTCCCCAAACGCGGACCATGGACCATATTCTTGTAAAAACCCTGGTTCTGGTCACGCTGACCTACATTGCGGCTCTAGCCATCTTCCGACGCCGGGATCTGCTTTTCCTGGGCCTGGTCCTTCAATTGCTGACGCTTCGTCTGGCCTTCGATTG
>JAHEAU010000190.1 GCA_024642625.1 Lewinellaceae bacterium | reverse complement strand
ATCTTTTGATTCTCTTGCCCGGTCATCCCAAAGACCGGTCCTGATGTATTTCAGGCTTACCCCAACCGATTGAAGGCGGGAGAATCCCTGCATGAAAGGCCGTCTATAAGACGGCCTTTTCATTTTTCCACAGCCGCTCCAGTGTCTACCTTTGCTCCACATGAGTCAACCAGACCTTTACTTTTTCAGCGAGCGGATCGCTTCCGAAACCAGTTTGCCCAAACACGCCATCCTCCGTGTACTAAGCTTGTTCGGAGAGGGCGCATCATTGCCCTTCATTGCACGTTATCGGAAAGAAGCCACTGGCGGCCTGGATGAGCTTGAGCTCAGCCAGATCCAACGTGCATATCGTCGTTTGACGGATCTGGTGGACCGGAAGGAACTTGTCTTGAACGCAATTGAAGAGGCCGGGGCCTTGACTCCAGAGCTTCGTCAACTCATCCTCAATACATGGGACCCCACCACGCTGGAAGACCTCTATCTCCCCTACAAAAAGAAACGAAAAACCAGGGCCAGTATCGCACGTGACCGGGGTTTAGAACCGCTTGCCCTTATCATTAAAGATCATCGAACAAGAGATTTAGTGGCTGCTGCTGCACCCTATTTGAACCCGGATGTCCAGGATACCGAATCTGCCTTATCAGGAGCACGTGATATTCTCGCTGAATGGATCAGTGATGACGCTGGCAATCGGGAACGCTTGCGTCGACGACTATGGCAGGAAGGGCATATTGAAGCCAAAAAAACAACGAAGGACCACCCTGACAAAGAAAAATTTCGAGATTATTTCGACTACCAGGAATCCGTCCGAAAGATTCCTTCTCATCGATTCTTAGCCGTCCGTCGCGGAGAAAATGAAGGTATTCTTCGTTCCCATATTCGCTTGGCAAATCAGGATGTCTTTATCGATCAGCTGGCACGTCAGTGGATCAAATATCCTGGTGTATGTGGAGATCAGGTGCGGCTGGCTGTAGAAGACAGCTTCCAACGACTTTTGATGCCTTCTTTGGAAAATGAATTGACCGCTGAGCTTCAAAGCAAAATGGAAGATGAAGCAATCACTGTCTTCTCCCAAAACCTCAAACAATTATTACTCGCTCCCCCACTTGGTCAGGTACCAACGCTTGCACTCGACCCCGGATATCGCACAGGATGTAAAGTGGCTTGCCTGAATGCGCAGGGAGACCTGGTCACGTCCTCAACAATTTACCCACTCCCACCCCAAAACGAACGGGACAAAGCATCCAGGACACTTGAAGAGTTGATCAAAAAGCACGACATCCAAGCCATAGCTATTGGTGATGGAACGGGAGGAAAGGAGGCCATGTCATGGGCCAAAAATCTGCCTCAAGCAACCCGACTTGATATTTATCTGGTCAGTGAAAGTGGTGCCTCCATTTATTCTGCATCGGATGTCGCCAGAGAAGAATTTCCAGATTTGGACCTGACATTCCGCAGTGCAGCCTCTATCGGGCGGCGTTTGATGGACCCACTTGCCGAACTGGTCAAAATTGAACCCAAATCCATTGGTGTTGGACAATATCAGCACGATGTTCATCAAGGAAAATTGAAACAATCCCTGGAAGAAACCACCCAATTTGCAGTAAACCAGGTGGGTGTCCAGGTCAATACAGCCAGCGAACACCTTCTCCGCCATGTGGCTGGTCTCGGTCCTGTCTTGGCTAAAAAAATCATCTCGCATCGACAAACCGTAGGCCAATTCTCCAGCCGAGAGCAACTCCGGGAGGTCGATCGAATGGGTGCCAAAACCTATGAACAGTGTGCCGGATTCCTTCGAGTCCGTAACAGCAACCATCCACTCGATAATACCGGCATCCACCCGGAGCGATATCGCCTCATTGAGAAGATGGCCCGCGACATTAATCTTTCCGTTTCCGACCTCATTGCGAAACCCGAACATGTCGACAAGATTCCCTGGGCAAACTATGTACAAGGCGATGTTGGCCTCCCAACGCTGAAGGACATCGAACTGGAATTAAAACGTCCAGGTCATGATCCTCGGGGGAAGGCTCAATATGTGCACTTTGCAGAATCCCTGCGCGATATCAATGACATTCACGTCGGCATGGTCTTGCCTGGGTTAATTAGCAACCTGACCAACTTTGGTGCATTTGTCAATCTGGGGATCAAGGAGGATGGTATGATCCATATCTCCCAATTTACAGATCGGTTTATTCGCCATCCATCCGAAGTTGTCCAATTGCAACAACCTGTTCAGGTGAAGGTCCTCAGCGTCGATATTCCTCGAAAACGGATTGATTTGACCATGAAGGATCTGTCATGATCAGAATGTGGCTTCACGAACTAGTGCACAGATTGTCACCCAGGATATGGGTGACTATTCTCGCTGGTTTAACTTTTTTACTCTGGTTGATGTGGCCAGTGGAACTTGTCCAGGACCCCTTGTCTATCATGTTGACGGATCGGGATGGAAAATTACTGGATGCCCGTATTGCGCGCGACGGACAATGGCGGTTCGAAGGCAGTGATCAGATTCCCGAAAAATTCGAGTCGGCTCTTCTGACTTTCGAGGACAGCTGGTTTTATTGGCATCCCGGTTTCAACCCGGTCAGTATGATCAAGGCTGCCTTGGCCAACACCCGTTCCGGACACATCCGCAGAGGTGGAAGTACGATAACTATGCAAGTCGTACGGCTTTCCCGTAAGGGCAAACCCAGGACATACCGGGAGAAATGGATCGAGTTGAACAGGGCGATCCGATTAACGTGTCAATACCCGAAAAAGATCATCCTGAAACGGTATGTAGATATGGCACCATTTGGTGGCAATGTTGTTGGCCTTGAAGCTGCCGCCTGGAGATATTTTGGAAAACCCCCTTTGCAATTGAGTTGGGGTGAAGCCGCTACACTTGCCGTTCTCCCCAACAGTCTAGCTCTCATACATCCCGGACGAAACAGAGATGCCTTAAAAAACAAGCGAAATGGGCTTCTCGACAGGATGGTTGATGCTGGTCAATTGTCGATAGAATCGGCTGAGCGTGCTAAAGCGGAAAACATCCCTGTGATCCCGGTGTCCTTACCTCGTCGTGCGCCTGAATTGACAACAACACTTGGACTACTAGGAACTGGACGTATCCAAACGACCTTGGATGGAAGTCTCCAGGATGCAGCACGATTGGTTATGAGCCGGCATCATGAGCGATTGTCGGGCAATTCGATCGACAATCAGGCCGTCATCATCGTCGACAACAGAAATCACAATGTGCTCGTCTATGCGGGTAACAGTCCGGCTTCCGGAAACCGCGGCGGAGATGTCGATATTATCAACGCACCAAGGAGTCCTGGATCTACACTCAAACCACTGCTGTTTGCATGTGCTCTTGATGAAGGAATGATTTGGCCAAACAGCCTACTCGCAGATATTCCGACACAGTATGGATCATATCGACCCGAGAATTTCAATCGACAATTTCAGGGAGTGGTGCCCGCGAGAGAAGCTATTGCAGCATCATTGAATGTACCTATGGTGAGACTCCTGCAGGCCTATGGTGTGGATCACTTTCTTCGTCAGTTGCGCCAATTTGGATTACACACGTTGAATAAAACGGCTGAGCATTACGGATTGTCTCTGATCCTGGGGGGAGGAGAAGTCACTTTGTTTGATCTGGTTCAGATCTATTCAGCTATTGCTCACAATCTCTCTACTGCTGCAAACGAAGGAGGTGATAATGATAATAATGGCCTTGAGATTCAGCCCAAATCTCCCTTTGGGTTAACTTTAGAATTGCCATCTCCCGGTGCCAGTTGGCATATGGTCGAAGCCATGCGATTACTTGACCGGCCGGAAGGACAGGAAAACTGGACCTATTTCGAATCAGCTCGGATAATTGCCTGGAAAACTGGTACCAGTTTTGGGTTTAAAGATGCATGGGCAATTGGTGTGACACCTGAATTTACAATTGGTGTATGGGTTGGCAATGCAGATGGTGAACCTCGGCCTGAATTGGTCGGATTAAAAGCGGCTGCACCATTGCTGTTTGATTTGTTTGACTTGTTGCCAACAACATCCTGGTTTTCTCCTCCACTGAATGATCTTGAGCTTGAGGCGTCATGTACATTCTCTGGTTTGCCTCCTGGACCATTCTGTCCAACAGACACTTTTATGGTCCCTGATCGACCTCATCGACCGATGCCCTGCACATATCATAGAGAAATTTTTCTTGACCCACTAACCGGCTTTCGGACGAACAGCAGTTGTTCAACACCTCAATTGGCCATCCGAAAAACATTTGCCATCCTGCCGCCTCTGGAAGAGCATTTCTATCGTCGTCGCCATCCAGAATATATGAGTCTGCCACCTCTGGCTCAACCCTGTCAAGAAGGGCAGGAACTCAATCCGATTCAATGGATCTACCCTGCAGAGTTTACTCGACTCGTTCTTCCAATTGACTTGGATGGTAAACGGCAATCCGTTCTATTACGTGCAACCCATCGTGATCCAGAGGCTGTCTTGTTTTGGCATGTCGACAATCGATATGTAGGAAAAACGCAGCATGACCACATATTCCAAATCCAACCTGATCCAGGAATGCATACGTTGACGATAATGGATGGAGCCGGTAATCGCTCGAGTCAGCAAATCCGGGTTCAAGACTAAAAAAAATCCTACACCAGGGGGAAACTTGGTGTAGGACCCAACAAACATACTATGAGAAAACCGATTCAAAGATGGTTTTCTTGATGCAGAGGGTCAAGCTGAAATTCGGATATGGAAGTGGTTTCTCAGGAAACGGTCGGTTTCGTTGAGGGAACGGTCAATTGATCAGACCGTCTTTCGTCTGCTGGGGAAGTATAGTTCAACTCTTGTGCCAATTGCTGATCCTGAATCATCTTTCAGATCAAGAATTTCCAGACGGTGGCCATCAAATCCGCTCCTGTTCAACAATTCTAGGCGTTCACGGGTAATACTGATGCCCAATGATTTGTGCTGATCTCTGAGTGGATTATTTGCCTGTACGCGGATGGCCGCTTCTCGACCAATACCATCATCCTGAATGGCACAACGGATCACATCCTTATCAAGGAGGTCAAATGATATCTCGATTGTCCCAGATTGACGTTTGATAAATCCGTGCTCAATAGCATTTTCGACAAACGGTTGAACCATCATAGGCGGGATCATCACTCGATCTTCATCAATCTCTTCATCAACTTTGACTGAAAAATGCAGTCGTCCATCAAACCTGAGTTTTTGATTGATAAAAAGGTAATCTTGGATAAATGCCACTTCATCTTCAAGGGTGATCAGTTCCGTATTGGAAAGGTTGAGACTCTGGCGCACCAATCCAGCGAATTTTGCCAGATAGCGAGAGGCTTTATCGCCATCTTCCCGACCGATAAAATGCTGAATCCCATTAAGGGCATTAAACAGGAAATGTGGATTCATTTGGGCTCTCATCGCTTTGAGCCGCAGTTCAATCGCCTGTGCCCGAAGGTCTTCTGCTTCCTGTTCTTTTTGTTCGCTTTCGTATTTAACCTGCAGTTCCATCAGGTTTTTCTGTTGTTGCTCTTCTCTGGCTTTTTCGCCTATTTCGTCATGAAGCAATAGATACTCGTAAGCATTTTTATAGTCTTTGAGATCAGCATAATACTGGGCAATCTCCTTGCAAATCAAAGATAATTGACTGCTGTCCTGGATGGCTTGAGCATATTCAGAAGCCTGAACAAAATGATCCATTACGGTTTCCTGTTCCTGATTCAACCGGGCAAGACGAGCCCGCCATGTTGAAATGACGGCAAGATTCTTTTTATCCGGACCGGCCGCTCCATACAGAATTGATGCCTGGTCCAAGGCATGCTTTGCATGTTGTGCATCTTCTTTTTGAAGATAGATAAAGCCAAGATTTGCCCATGCTCCCGCTACGGCCGCCTCTTGACCGATGGTATCTTCCTGGGATATGCTTTGGAGGAACATCTGGCGGGCTTCATCCCAAAGTTCAAGCGCCATACACGCAATACCTGCATTCAAGTAGTGCCACGCCAATCTGATTTTCAGAGTAAAAGATTCACAAATCTGAATGACACGCAAATAGGATTGTTTGGCCAATTGCCGTTCGCCGGTGGAAGTGTACCATTCACCCAAACCACTGTGAAGGAGGGTGAGGTAATCCAGGTCATCCCATTGCCACTGTCCTTGGAGCGTAGGCAACATCCGTTCAGCCTGCCGGAATAAGGGGAATGCCTGATGGAGTTGTCCCAGCCGCAGTTGGCTGAATGCCTGCCGGATCAAGAGGTGGAATGTTTGACGTGGTCGGGGATATACTCGGATTAAACGGGATGCCTGATCAATAAGGCGATCTGCTTCGACGAGATCGCCCTGGTTCATGCCAATTGCGCTCCAATCCAGCAAAATATCCGCTTGTTTGTCCTGGGCACCCGATGCTTCTGCCAATTTTAACGCCTCTTTGAAGGCATATATCGCTTCACTTTCCTGTTGTTGAAAGTTTGAAACGACACCTCTTGTTTTCCAGCACTGCATGGTCAATGGATGTCCATCCTGTGTAGTAAACTCTCTGGTAAATGCAAGTGCTTGAGTTGGATTGGTATAACACAGGTAGGTCAACCATCGCTCGCCCCAAACCAGTTTATCTGATGGATTGGATGCGTGGTTGAATCGTTTTTCCAGATCAACACCCGGCAAGACCTCCGGCAAGAACATGGTGCTCATCTGGTAAAGATAAGAGAAGGAAACTGGTCAGTTGACGCTTTCTGACAGTATGATGAAATCGTATTGAGGAATGAATTACTGCGGCACCTTACCGCCGCAACGAATAAATGCACGTGTACTGAAACGCACAACAGGACGACCTCCTTTGATCTTGTGCATTTCCTCCTTGGTGAGAACCTGAAGATCGCGTTTGAGCTGCTCCAGGGTCTTTTTTGGCTTAGACTTCATGACGAATCTCAATGATATGATGGGACCAGTTTCGCCAC
>JAHEAU010000189.1 GCA_024642625.1 Lewinellaceae bacterium | reverse complement strand
TGCAAAGAGGTTCATATTCTCTTCTACAGTCAAATCCTGATAGAGCGAAAATCGACCCGGCATATACCCGACTCGCTTCCGGATCTCCTTGTAATCTTGAATGATGTCCAACCCATCCATAATGGCTTTCCCACTATTCGGAAGGATCAGGGTTGTCAGGATTCGAAACAAGGAGGTTTTACCTGCACCGTCAGGTCCGATGAGACCAAATATTTCGCCCTCTGAACACCTGAAACTGATGCCCCGTAATGCAGGGGTTTCTTCGAGATTCTTGCCTTTGCCCTTAGAATAGGTTTTGGAAATATGTTCGACGATAATCCGATCCATGACTTATTCGTTGAGGTCAACTTCAGCATACATACCGATCTTGAGAAAGCCGTCATTTGCCACACGAACCTTTGTCGCATAAACCAGATTTGCGCGCTCCTCCCGTGTCATGATTGTTTTTGGCGTAAACTCAGCTTGATCAGCAATCCAAACGACATTTCCATCATAACCTCGATATCCTCCTGCTCCATCTTCAACCATCACCTTGACAGCTTGCCCCAAACGGACGGTTGGTAATTGGGTGCCAGTTAGGTATGTGCGAAGTAATAACGTATCTGTTTTGGCGATTTTATACAGCGGCTTTCCCGGGGCTGTAAACTCACCGGCCTCCGCATACGTCACTAATACGGTTCCGGAAATCGGATTGCGAACTGAAGTTCGGTTTAATTGATCGTCAAGTTGAGCTGCACGAGTATCCAGAGGACCCTGCTCACTGAGGATTGCTCGGTTTTGTCGTTGCACCGTTGCACGTTGAGCTGTAATCTGTTCCTCAAGGATATTGATTTGACTGCGCGCCGCCACCTGTTGCTTGGTCAGGACGCTTATTTGTCCGTCAATATCATCCAGCTGTTTTTGTGGAACTGCTTCTGCCTGGACCAGTTTTGTGAACCGCTCTTTTTCTCGGTACAATACAGACAACTGTCCAGCAAGAACATCGATCTGCCGATGTTGGGTGGCAATCTGGTCCTGGATGACAGCAACTTGAGGCTCTGCATCTAGCGTTTTGCTTTGCAATGATACCTTGGTCGCTTCAATTTGTTCTTTTTGAAGTTCGAGACTGATGGCATCGATCCGTGCGACAATGGTTCCTGCCTGGAGTGAATCACCTTCATTGGCAGAAAAGGACAGAATCCGCCCTGCTACTTCGGAAGAAACAATCACATCGATCGCTTCAAATGTTCCACTGGAATCATATTCCAGTCCATTGTTCCGGCAGCTGGAAAAAGTGAGGGCCAGGAGAAGTACAATCGTAAATGAGGTAAGGTTGAAGAATTTCATGACTTGCGGATTCATTATTTGGAGGATTTACCGGCGATCAAACGGGATTCAATGTCCGCTTGAACAGCCTGGATACGATGAAGTTCGTATTGGAGATTGGCCTGATACCATGCGTCAACTTCTCGCAAATAATCTGGCGTAGTGATAATTCCTTCTTCGAGCTGAATTGCAGCTGTTTCTTTGATACGGGTTCTACGATCAAGGATTTCCTGATCTGTAAGTAAGAACCGTTCAAAGGTTGCAGCCTGGCTTTTGGCCTGCCTGACTTGCAAAGAAAGACTCTGCTTGAACCCAGCCTCTTGTTGTCGGACGACTTCCTGATTTATGCGGATGATTTCCCGGTCAGGCTGGTCCATATACCAGGCACCGAGGTTCCATCGAAGCCTGGCTCCGGCGATAAACATTGGCGCAAAGTCGGGGTCAAAGAAATTGAAACCAGGTTGGCCATAACCACCTTGTGCAAAGGCGCTCAGTTTGGGCAATCGTTGGGCGTTGACAAGGCTTTTCTGTGAAGCCAGCAGGTCTTCTTTTGCAGCGAATAGCTCCCACTCTGCTCGTGGTTCCTGTCCAGCCTCATACCGCTCAGGCAGACTCAAAACAGTTTCAGCGTTTATCTCTTTGCCAGTCAATTCGGACAAATTTGCTAGCAATGTGGTCTCCTGGAGTGTATTTTGATCCAACGATTGGCGATGTCGAATCAACTCGACGGCCAATAAATCCAAGTCCTTTCGCTGGACAATACCTCCCGAATAGAGATCATTCAATTGCTTTTCTTTTCGCTGGAGTTCCTTTGTTACCAATTCCAGCACATTGCGTTGCTTACGGATCATCAGGATACCAAAATATAGTTGGTGAACCTGGAATCGCAACCGATACAAGTCAGCTTCTACCTGGAGTTGGGAAGCACCTTGTTCTGCTCGGGCCGCAGCTTTTAGATGCCGAGTTGATCCACCATCATAGATAGTCTGGTTGACCTCTCCAAGAATGCGATACTGATCCTGAGGAGAAGTCGGCACCTCAAAACCCGGAATAGATATCGGTATGTCGACCTTAGTTACTTCATTTTGCCAGGTGGCCTGGCCTTGAACTTCCAGTTTTGGCCAGTAATTACGATTTAACTGATCTTGTCGGGCACTTGACAAGGCCATTTGTAGTGCGGATTGTCTGGCTAGTGGATGATTGCTTTCCATCATCTTGAAACAGGTTGACAAAGAAAGTGCTTCTTGACTCCATAATGTTGTCCAACCGAGCGTGAGGGCCAATCCTAGTACAAACCTGTAAGTCTTGATATTCATTTATTCAGATTCAATGAGGTAGTCAATAAAAGTATAATCTCCTCCTGACGTTCACCAAGGAATGCATCAAATTGAGGATCATCAAAGCGGAACACCATTTTCATTAATGGTCGACCTAAAAAGGGAAACAGACAAAGGCCCATCATGTGGGTCCACAACTGAAAAGGATCAATCGTCCGGATATTTCCAAGGTTTATTTCTTTTTCGACCAATTGATGAAATGCTTCAATCGGGAATGGACCAGGACCAGGCTCGTTCATTGTTTTCCAGAGTGATGATGGGTTGTGGTTGATCTCATGGATGATAAATGGTGCGAGGTATGGCTGGTTTACCAGCATGGTCATATAACTTTGGACAAATCCTCTGATCAGGGTAGAGATGTCTGGAGCAGTATAGAATAAGGATTGAATCTGGGGCAGGAAAGACATTACAGCCTCCTGAAAAATAATCAGAAACAGTTTGTCTTTGCTTCGGAAGTAATAGTGGAGCAAGGCCTTGTTGATTCCAGCCCGGTCTGCAATGTCTTGCATGCGCGCTCCAGCCATACCCTTCTCCAGAAAGACAGCTTTTGCTGCTGCTATAATGCGTTCTTCGGCAGATTGCTCAACTATCATTTATCCTTATGGTTTAACCATTTGGTTAATTCGAGTACAAACGTCGATCTCTACGGCGAGAAATCCAAATATTTTGGAAAAATTATGGAGAACTCGTCGTCTTGGTCCGGGCGAACCATTCATTCTGGCTACCTTTGCAGATCGTTAAAACCAGTAATTATGGCCTTTGAGATAAGTGGAAAATTGATCAAAATCTTCCCTACTGAGAGTAAATCAGAAAAATTCCAAGCCCGGGAATTCGTGATTGAAATCCAGGATGGGAACTATCCTCAGTTTGTCAAATTTCAATTGACTCAGGATCGTTGCCCTTTAGTTGATCCATTTCAGGAAGGCGAAGAGATCAAAGTGTGGTTTGATCTTCGTGGCCGTGAATGGCAAGGCAAGTATTTTACAAATTTGAACGCATGGCGTGTCGAGGGTGCCCAAAGCGGACCGCCTCAACCTGCAGGCCAGGATCCTTTTGGCGATGTTTCCTTTCCGGAGGTGAAAAATGAACCACAGTTCCAGGATGAAGGCGATGATGACCTTCCATTTTAACCAATGAGCCAGCGACCATTATTTCAGTTTGCGTTTCCTCTCCTGATGATTTTGTTCTTCGGGTTAATGAATCTGCCAATCGCTGCCCAGAATATGGGTGGGATCTATGCACTCTGGGCAGATGATCTTCGTGAATGGGTCATACTAGATGATGAAGGCATTGAAACTGGCAAGCTGAAGATGCGATGGTCCATGCAAAATGATCTCGCATTTTGGGACTATACATTCGGGGATCATGCGGGTGAGGTGCGAGCACGGTGGCGCGATAATTTTCGCGAATGGCAGGTCCAGGAAGGTACTGAAGTGATTACACTCAGGCAGACGTGGCGGGATATTCCAACCGAATGGGAATTGACCAATGATGATGATATCCAACTTAGTTGGCTCACCAGATGGGCAAATACACCTGAGGAATGGGAGCTGAGAGAAAAAAGTGAACTGGGCCGATTTGAAGTATTTACCGCTTATGAAGGTGATCCACGAGATTGGGTGATCATAGATGAAATGTCCCCTGACTTTTCTGTAGCTGCCCGCATCGGGATGGTCTTTATACCTATCCTTATGGTTATGCCCAAATAGGAAGATCCAATATTTGTCCAGGGTAAGAAAAAAGGGCTGCTCCGCACCGAATACTCGGGTTTGAAGCAGCCCTTTTATAGTCAAAGGATACAGATCAGGAGGCTATCTCCATCAAATCAAAGATCTGATCAGCATGATCTTTAGTATTTACCTTACTGATGATCTCGGCAATCTTTCCTTTTTCATCAATGACAAATGTGGTGCGCATAACACCCATGTATTCACGACCCATGAATTTCTTCAAACCCCAAACACCGTAATCCTTCAGGATCTTATGTTCTGAATCAGCGAGTAATGAAAAGGGCAATTCATACTTGTCGATAAATTTCTGGTGCTTGTCCTCCTTGTCTGGACTGACACCGAGGACGACATATCCCTGATTTAGAAAACGCTGGTAATTGTCCCGAATACTACAGGCCTCTGCTGTACATCCTGGAGTATCGTCCTTGGGATAGAAGTAGAGAACGATTTTCTTTCCTTTAAATTGATCGAGTGTCAGGATTTCTCCTTTTTCATTCGGTGCTGAAAATGCAGGTGCCGGATCGCCGACAGATAAATGGCTCATCGTATTTATTTTGGGAGTAACAGGCAATTTGAGTACTTGGTTCACAATTTTTCAATCCTCAATTGCACCTTCCCATTCCATCACATTTCCTCGATCGTCCCAAACAGTCAAACTCAGCTTCTTCCCAGCTGCCAGAAGTCGTTTTCCGGGACGAATAGTCAATTTTTCATCCGCAGTAGACCATTCGCCAGGCACCCATTGATCATCGATATGGATGGTCCAGTTCAAATTGCGGATATGATCAGCTGCCTGGACATTATCTCTTATCTGAAAGCTCCATGCCTCTGACTTCCGGCTCAGTTTCGATTGTAGAGGGATTACCTGAGGAGCAAGCGTATCCAGCAGCAACTGATACGTACCCAATTGCCGGCTTATAAAAACAAGGTAATTGCCATGAACCTTGCCTCCACAAGAAAAGTACTGATCACCAATTTGATATACACCGATCCATTTATTGCTTAATGATGTTGCTGCATTTGGAAGAGCAAGGCGGATACTTATAAACTGGTGGAGTGGCGTTTCCGGGTTATGGATCTGGAAGAGCACCTCTCCAGCCTCTGTCTCTTGTCTGGAAAATTGGAAAAAAGTCGTTTCATAAAGCCCCCCTGCAGGAATAGTAAATGAGATATCCTTGTCAGTATGCGTAAAGGATTCGCCAAACGGTATCCGATACTGGAACAGCCGAGGCGGTGGCTCTTTCATGATAGTCGACCGCTTGATCCAAAACTGAAGAATGCTCTTGTTTCCAGATGCATCCTGGATTGTTACATCTACTTTTCGGGCAATTTTTTGACTCAATGTGATTAAGCCTGCCTTTTTCATTTCTGGATAAAAGGGCAAACGATTTCCAGGAATTTGATAGCATCGGTGAAAACGTCGCCCGGTTCGAGCCCACTCCCCGTAGTCGAGATGTGCATTGATATATCGGTTGAGATGAAAATCTATTTGATCAATCTCAAAGGAATACACTAATTCATTATCAATATGAATCTGCATACTCCTGATTCCTGTCCGGAACCGGTTTTCGACAAGTCTATCTTCTACAGCAATTCCGAGACCGACCCGCCATGCTCCGATAGACAGCGTATCTCCTTTCACCTTATAAATCGTTCCTCGCTTTACAGGAATCGTCTCAGTTTCAAATAATGGAAGTAATTTGTCATCCAACGCATACAGTTTCAAGCCATTAAATATTGGGGGTAGTTTATCGGTAATATGCAACCCATTGCGCACTGGATCCAAGGCCACAAATCCGGTCCGATCTCGTATCTCATAGTGCAGGTGGACCCCGTTCGTACGCCCAGTTTGGCCCATGAAACCAATAACCTCTCCCTTTTTTACGGGGTATTTATCCGAGGAAAAGACCAGATCAATTTCTTCCTGTTGGGTGGCGTGACGAATGGAATCTACATTGGCTTCGAGGTTTGGCATGAAACCAGATAAGTGTGCATAAATTGTCGTACGACCATCGGGATGTTGGATATAAACTGCTCGGCCATACCCTTCACGTTGGGTTAATACTCTGCTGATATAGCCATTCCCGGCTGCGAGAATCGGGTCACCAACATGACCACTTTTGGATCGCAGGTCAACACCAGCATGAAAATGATCAGGGCGCAACTCACCAAAGCCACCAGTCAACACCAGAGGATGCCGGATGGGCGAACCCAAAGGTTGGGCAAAGAGGGGTACTGCCACGACAGCGAAACAGATCAATGTGAAAAGTCGACTCATCTCAGCACGAATATACCACCTCGTATCAACCTTCAGGGCAGGAAGACACCTCAACCGGGATTCAACAATCGGGAACCCAGGACCCATTTTCCTCGCTTGGTAAATCCATGATCCTGATCTGACAAAATATTCAGGAAGGTCTTTCTCGGGATTGCCTCTGCACCCAGACTGATCAAATGCCTCGTTCCCTGTTGGCAATCGATGAGGTCAAAGCCCCAATGTTTCAGATGATGGACAAGCTAGATAAACCCAAATTTGGAGGCATTGGACTTACGGGTGAACATGCTTTCTCCAAAAAAGATCTTTCCTAGACTTACTCCGTACAATCCGCCGACCAATTCTTGATTTAACCATACCTCGACACTGTGCGCAAAG
>JAHEAU010000188.1 GCA_024642625.1 Lewinellaceae bacterium | reverse complement strand
GGTCCTCATCTTCATTTTGAACTATGGTATCAGGGCAAACCTGTTGATCCCGTCAGGTTTATCAGTTTTTAACACCTGCTACTCGTTTTGAGGCGATATCGTGAAGGATGAATTGATCGACGTTTCCCTTCGTGCTGTTTATCCAAGGTCCCCTTGAATTGGTCGAAGAATTCTTGACCAATCGAATCTTTTTTCAGAAGTTGGGATTATTCATCTGACCGAGTATTACTTCGGTTGTAACTTGTACGTCATGTCGACTGAATGGATGAGCCAATGGTGGGACACGCTGAGCATAGCCCAACAGGTATTCTGGGGGATTGCGCTGTTCTTTTCTGCCCTGTTCATTTTTCAATTTGTGATCAACCTCATTGGATTTGGTCTGGATATGGATAGCGATATCGATGCCAGCATGGAAGCAGACCATGATGCCCATATTGATCCCGGGTTTGCCTGGTTATCCGTGCGTGGCGTCATCGCCTTCTTTACCTTCTTTGGATGGGCAGGTGTCATTGTTTTATCAAGAGGAGGCCCACTTTTATGGGCCCTGGTCATTGCAGGCATCTCTGGTATGCTGGCTATGTCCTTGGTAGGCTATCTGCTCTATCTCTTCAGTCAGCAGACCCAGATCGGTAACTACCATATTGATGAGGCCCTTTATCACACTGGCGAAGTTTATCTCACCATTCCAGCCATGAAATCTGGAAATGGAAAGATAATGATCCAATTGGGGAATGGAATACGGGAAATTGATGCTGTAACTGAAGGAAAAACGCTTGGTAACGGCACGATTGTCCGGGTCACCGGTATCCTGGGTGATACGTTGGTTCTGGTCGAAGCTGTTCGCGAACTAGCTGAGTCAGGCGACTAAACGCTTACATACTGTTGAAAATAAAACAAATTAAACCACGATAAACCAAACTCAACTATGGAAGAAGCTGCATTCTTGTTATTCGGGTTGATCTTCTTGTCTGTCATGATGATCTTCTTTTTCGTCAGTCGGTACAAGCGTTGTCCGTCCGACCGAATCCTGGTTATTTACGGAAAGACGGGATCTGGGTCTGCAAAATGTCTAGCTGGCGGGGCAGCCTTTGTCTGGCCTGTGATTCAGGATTGGAAGTACCTTGACCTTACCCCAATTTCTATTGATGTGGATCTACGAGGGGCATTGAGCAAGCAAAATATTCGTGTCAATGTTCCTTCACGATTCACCGTCGCTGTGAGTAATGAAGAGGGTATAATGATCAATGCTGCAGAACGACTGCTTGGCAAATCCATGGATGAGATCCGGGATATCGCCAAAGACATCATCTTTGGACAGCTGCGTCTGGTTGTCGCCACAATGGATATCGAGGAGATCAACTCGGATCGGGACAAGTTCCTGACAAACGTTGCTTCCAATGTTGGAAGTGAATTGCGGAAGATCGGTTTGACTCTGATCAACGTAAACGTCACTGACATACAGGACGAATCTGGCTATATCGAAGCCCTGGGTAAAGAAGCAGCAGCCAAAGCGATCAACGAAGCCAAGGTGCGTGTCGCTGAAAAGGAGCGAACTGGTTCAATCGGTGAAGCCGCTGCTTATATGGATCGGCGCATACAAGTTTCTGCTGCTGAGGCAAAAGCAAAGATTGGCGAAGCTGATGCACAATCAGCCGCTACAGAGGGAGAGAACCTCGCTGCCGTAAAGATTGCTCAATCCAATGCCGAACGTCGCGAAAAGGAGGCTGAGGCATTGAGGCAGGCTACGGCAGCTGAAAAGATCGCTTCTGCCCGTTCACTTGAAGAGGCCTATGCTGCTGAACGCAAAGCCGAAGATGCACGTGCCAAACGAGAGATGGCCACACGGGAGGCTGACACGATTGTTCAGGCTGAAATCAACAAGCGTCAGAAAGAAATTATGGCTGAGGCAGAAGCAGAACAAACCCGAAGAATCGCCAAAGGAGAAGCTGATGCCATCTATCTGATGAAGGAGGCTGAAGCCCGAGGAATATTTGAAATTCTGGAGAAGCAGGCCCTTGGTTTCCAGAAAGTGGTAGCAGCAGCTGGTGGCAATTCACGGGATGCGGTTCTGATGCTGATTGCTGACAAACTTGAAGAGTTGGTCAAAACTCAGGTTGACGCCATCAAGAATATCAAGATCGACAAAGTCACGGTCTGGGAAGGTGGCAACCAGAAGGATGGTGAAGGAAATTCGACTTCCAAGTTTATCTCCGGACTGTACAAATCTGTCCCGCCGATGAATGACTTGTTCAATATGGCCGGAATGGATCTACCAAGTTATTTGGGGCAGATGAAAAAAGATGAAACTCCTTCTCCGGAAAGCTCTGAAAAAGTGGAATAAACCACCGATGAATACATCCGTAAACAGCCCTGATCCGCATAGGCGGACCTGGGCTGTTCTTTTATAATACGTACAAAAAGTCGGGCAGGATACGGTAACCTGCCCGACGCAACCTATTCAACTAAAACTATGAGAAAAATGAATTCCAGCTTATAATTGGCTGGTAGAGATGGGATCGATGGATCCCATCTCAATACAACCAACAGAAAACAAGGTCTTTTGATCGTTTTGTATTATAAGCGACAGATATTCCAATGGGTCATTTCCATGCTCCCCAGGGATGTAAAAGAGATTGATTGGCCGATTGGGGAATGTATTGACCCAAGTCAAATCTTTTTGCCCACTGATGATATTTATAGTTTGGGTACCTAATGAGATGTTGGATTGCGTTTCTACTATGCTGGTTTGGCTAATCATCAAGAGGACAAAAATCAAGATGGTGTAAGTGTTCGTTTTCATGATGAGTAATCTAATAATGCAAAGTTGGAGCAGACACCCCCTTTCTTTGTGGCAACATTCGCCACAATCACATATAATTTTAGTGTATATCAATACAAGCGAACCACTGTACATTGAAACTGTTCCCTATAGATGACAAATCGACCATATTTCCCAATCGATTGTTCCTTTTATGATCGCCTTGAAGAGGCCGCTACCCTGCGTAGGTCATGCGAGATCCGATATCAAGGGTCATCCGGTCCAGAGGTGATCAGGGACAGCATAATGGATCTGCGCGTAGTCGAGAAAGTAGAATGGATGTTTCTGTCAGGCGGTCTGGAAATCAGGCTGGACGACCTCATTTCACTCGATGGCTTCCCAGTACCTGGGCATTGTTCGATGTAGCTTACCACCCTCTCTTCCCAAATCCCATTGAGCCTTTATCTTCGTCAAAATTTACTCCATGTCTCAAGCCTTTCTCATTGATGGCATCCGAACGCCCATTGGCAAATTCACTGGCACCCTTTCACCTATGCGGACTGATGATCTCGCTGCCCATGTTTTGCGTGAACTGATGGCCAGACATCCTAACCTACCTGCGGAGTCCATTGATGATGTCATCATGGGTTGCGCAAATCAGGCTGGAGAAGACAATCGCAATGTGGCCAGGATGGCACTTTTACTGGCTGGACTGCCATGGTCCGTCCCTGGTGAAACGGTCAACCGGCTCTGTGCATCGGGGATGTCGGCAGCGATTCACGCCTTTCGAGCAATTCGCGCGGGAGAGGGCGACATCTTTATTGCTGGAGGTGTCGAACATATGACACGTGGCCCCTGGGTGATTTCCAAAACATCCACCCCGTTTGGACGGGATGCCGAGATGCATGACTCCAGTTTTGGATGGCGTTTTATCAATCCGGCCATGAAAGCGCTCTTCGGCACCGATGCGATGGGAGAAACGGCTGAAAATCTGGCTGATAAATATCAGATCAATCGCGAGGATCAGGATGCATTTGCCTACCAATCCCAACAGCGGGTAGAGGCTGCACGAGCTGAAGGTATCCTTGCTGAAGAGATTGCTCCAGTCGCCATACCGCGTCGCAAACAGGAGCCATTCCTATTCTCAGAAGATGAATTCCCCAGAGCAGACACAACGCGTGATGCCTTGGCTGGACTTCGGCCTGCATTCCGCAAAGATGGAACTGTCACAGCTGGCAATGCCTCCGGTTTGAATGATGGAGCGGCTGCCCTGTTAATCGCTTCAGAAACCGCCTGTCATTTACATTCCCTGCAACCACTTGTCCGCATCATCAGTTCAGGTGTTGCTGGTGTCGAACCGCGTATTATGGGAATTGGTCCAGTGCCTGCATCTCAACTTGCCCTAAAACGGGCCGGATTAACCATTGATCAGATGGATGTAATTGAGATCAATGAAGCCTTTTCCGCACAGGTACTGGCTTGTAGCCGTACCCTCGGTATGGCCGATACTGATTCTCGACTCAACCCAAATGGTGGAGCCATTGCCTTGGGCCATCCACTTGGTATGACGGGAGCACGAATCCTCCTGGCAGCCGCCAGGGAATTGCATCGCCGCCAAGGAAAATATGCATTGGTGACGATGTGTATTGGTGTCGGACAGGGCTACGCCACAGTTCTTGAACGGGTTTAATCTTTTCTTCTTCTAACCGCCTTCCGAATTGACAGTCTATAGAAAACTTCTGCGCTGACGCATTGCTTCGTACAACAGCATCCCGGCAGCAACAGAGACATTGTAGGAATCCACCTGGTCTGATTGTGGAATCCTCACCCTGCGATCCAGCATCTTGAGCAGATCGGAAGCAATACCCGTATCTTCTGCACCCATCAGGATGCAGACTGGAATAGTAAAATCCAGCTCGGACGGTACGACTGATTCTTCCAGAGCGGCCCCAACAACTTGAACACCCGAATTGCGAAGCAGATCGACGGCATAAGGCAATGCCTCCCTGCATACGGGCAAATGAAGAAGGGCACCTGCAGAGGCTTTGACCGCATCTTCATTAAATCGGGCTACATCGCGCGTACCAATAATCATTCCGTGTGCTCCTGTGGCCAACGCAGTTCGGGCAATTGCTCCTGCATTCCGTACGTCAGTCACACCGTCAAGCATCACAAAAAGTGGCGTTTCACCCCGTTCATAAACAGCAGGAATCAAATCAGCAATCCGATAAAAGGGAACAGCAGACCGCCAGGCAATCACGCCTTGATGATTGCCATTCCAGATTCGATTCAAAGCGGCAGGAGGCACCAGTTTGATTGGGATCCGTAATTCTCGACAGTACTCTCGGATTTTAGTTTCCGCTGGACCTTGCGACCCTCTTGACATCCAGACACTGTCCACCGGTAAACTATTTTCCAGTGCTTCAAGCACAGGATGCCGTCCAGCTATGAATTCTTTTCCTTTTCCTGCCATGAATTTGTCTTCCAGGCTCCAAATAACGGGTTTTTAACTGTAGAACCTGACATTCATGGTCAAGATTGACTAATTTTGAGAACCTGTATTCTCTTTTTACGTTTTCAGAACTCTATATCAATCAAACCATTTTCAGGATGAGACAAGTTTATACCTTGCTATTAATCCTGCTGGTGCCCTTTTTTCTAGAGGCCCAGCAGCAATCGAGTCTTGATATCGCCATGCGATATCTCGAATCCCAGGCTAAAAACCTGGGGATGACTTCCAATGATCTTTCTGATCTGGCTGTCAGCAATGAATACCAGACAGTCACCAATGGTGTCACACACCTCTACCTGGTCCAACGCCATCAGGGAGTAGAAGTATTCAATGCTATTGCCAATTTGAATATCCAGAATGGCAACGTCATTTTTTCAGGTAACAGGATGATTCCAAATTTGGCTTCCAAAGTCAATACCCAAAAGCCTGGCATCTCTCCGACTCAAGCTCTGGAAAAAGCGTTGCTTCATTTGGGTATCACACCAACAAAGGCATTGTCTATTCTGGAACGTGTCAATGATTCTGAACTCACCTTTTCCAAAGGAGACTTTTCGCATGAAAATGTACCCGTCAAGTTGCGTTATCAGCCATTGGCAAACGGTCAGGTCCGGTTGGCCTGGGATATGGCGATTGACCTCGTGCAGGGCCAGGATTACTGGAGCCTTCGAGTAGACGCAATAACCGGTGAGATTCTTGACCAGAACTCCTGGACCGTGCATTGCTCCTTCGGACAAGCAGCTGAAGAGGGGTGTGACCACAATCATGCAGTGACTCATCGAGAGTTGGTATCTGTACAACAGGCCCGACAGGAACAACAGACAACAGGTTCAGTTCCGAATTCTTACAATGTGTTCGCATTTCCTCTCGAAAGTCCTGCTCATGGTGACCGCAGTATTGTTGTTGACCCAGCCGATCTTGTGGCATCGCCATTTGGCTGGCATGATACCAATGGCGTCACCGGACCAGAATTCACAACCACCCGTGGGAATAATGTTCGCGCTTTTGAAGCACGTAACGGGAATACCAGTAGCAATGGAAATGAACCAAATGGCGGCGGCCAGCTGGAATTTGATTTTCCACTGGATGAGAACAGCGAACCTGAGACATTCACAGATGCTGCGACTGTCAATCTGTTCTATGCGATCAATGTGATTCATGACAAAACCTACCATTACGGGTTTAATGAGGAAGCTGGAAATTTCCAGGCAAAGAACTACTCCAACCAAGGAATGGGCGGCGACTTTGTCAATGGTCTAGCTCAATTCGGCGCAGTTGGATTGCAGAATATAAACAATGCTGACTTCTCGACACCTCAAGATGGAGGTAGTGGACGAATGCGGATGTTCCTTTGGGACCGTTCTTCAGCTGGGGCAGTTGAATATCTTAACATTGACGCTCCATCTGAAGTCGCAGGAAAAGTACAAACCTCTCTGGCCAGTTTTGGCCCACAGATCACCTCTACACCTACAACTGGCGAGATCGTAATTGTCGATGACGGGACTGGAAATCCATCTCAGGGTTGTTTTAATCCTGTCAATGACTTAAATGGTAAAATTGCTTTGATTGATCGGGGCAATTGCGAATTCGGAAAGAAAATTCTGAATGCGGAAAAGGCCGGTGCAATTGCAGTCATTATTTGCAATTTTGAAGATGCTTTTGTCAATATGGGCGCAGGTGCTGTTGGCAGCCAAGTTAAAATTCCATCAGTATTTGTACGTCAATCAGATTGCGCTACATTCCGGGTATTTGCCGGTACAGGCTTGACAGCAACGATTGCTGCTCCA
>JAHEAU010000187.1 GCA_024642625.1 Lewinellaceae bacterium | reverse complement strand
GACTTTCTTCGTTACACCGAACTTGATGTCATGCTCTTTCGGGCAGAACACTGCTGGTGGTGTCTTATCAAGTACCTTGATCGTTTGGATATGTGTACCAATACCTCCTGTACACATATCGTGCAAGGTCCATGTGCGTATAATCGTATAAGATGATTGACAGACCTCAAGTACCTTATCCTGGTATATGGTCTGTAAGCTGCCACAACCACTACCACCGGGTTCACCAGTAACAGCAGGTGTTGGGTAAGCTACATTACACTCAAAGCTTGGCAGATCAATATCGTCATAGTTAGAAGGCATGACTACATTCTGCAGAGTAGCCCGTTTGATCCGAATCTCCTGGGTGCATTGCGTGTTATTCCCCCAATCATCCACCGCAGTCCATGTCCGTTTGATCAACTGGCTGAACTCTGGATCCTGCACACAAGTATAGAATGTCGCATCATCTGCATAAGTCAAACCATTGCCCAGTGAAAGGGTGATGTCACAATTGTCCGTCACCGGAACTGCCAGTGCTTTGGATGCATAGTTCACCTGAATATTCGGCATGGAAGCAGCTCCAGCCTGGAACAGATTGCTCAGTAAACCAAAGGAAACTGGCCCACCCGTAACCGTGAATGGACCATTGGTCACCGGAGCTGTTCCATTGAAGTAATTGAAGATCGGACATGCCGTAGCACCCCATACGTGGAACCCACGGGTTTCTCCTGGAGCCAAAACCTGATTGGAAGAGAGCTCCAATTGCGCGAGATTACCCGTACCAGTGGCAAAATATGCTGGTATTGTCGATATGATTTGCGGCCCCAGGTTTGTCCAGGCACCGACATTCGTCTCATTCCCTACAAACGAAGGAGCTGTAAATACCTCCATGGTTTGTGGGGCATTGACTTGTCCGAAAGCAGGATCTCCAAAACGAAGTCCAAATCCAGTGATCTCCAGTTCCTCAGCAGAATTATTGGTGATATTGAAATACACACCTCCGGGTTGAGTATTACCTGATAATGAGTAAACCGTACCTCCACCATGAGCAAGGAAGCTGGCCGGGTATTGTACAGGGTCCTCTTGCTGGAAGACTGCTGGTGCAGGTTCAGTTGGGATATCAGCACCGCAATTCACTTCCAGATCTGTGCAAACCAGGACAGGTGGCAACTTGTCCTCTACCTTGATCAATCCCCAACAACTATTGCCTGTTTCTGGGTCGGTCACTTTCACTTTCAGTGTCTGGCCGATCTGTGGACGACCGATATTCGGGCTGCCAACCAAAGGTGTGTTGTTAGGATTGTAAATGGTGACCACATAGTCGTCATAACATCCATACGGTCCTCCTTCCAGCACATCATCGGCACCAATCGTGGTGATACAATCTTCATCCAGAGAGATCTGAACAAGATCGTTACATGCAAGTGACTTCTTTGGATTCGGATATTCCAAAACCTGGATGTCGAATGAACAAGTGGATACATTTCCGGCTACATCTGACACCGTATATCCAACAGTCCAGGGACTATCATCCTTACAAAGCTCCGTCCCGTTCAATGGGCCACCAGTCTGCGTAGGATCAGCAGAAACACTTGGTGTTTGGTACGTAACTGAACCATTCCAGATCCGCGGGTTAAATGGAGCGGAAGCAAAGAATGTATTTGACGTGGCACCAGCCAGAATGGTTAGCGTACCATCTGTGTAGGTTCCGTTTGTCGAAAGACCATAGGCTTTTACCCCAGCAGGGGTTCCATTAGTGTAACGAGAGCTCGTCGAAATCATGCGCAAAGCCACACCCGTGACACCTGGAGGAATAACAAAGTTTGTGGTGAACGGCGTCAAGGTTGGATTGAATGGACCTGCTGTAGCATCTGCTGTATAAATCAGCGTCCATGCACCAGCATTCTGTTCAAATCCATATCCTGTTCCACTCTTTGTGTAAATACCCACCATTGTTGGCCCAAGGATCATGGACGACATACTGGTGATGGTCAAAGGCCCGGCAGTGTTATTGACGAGGTCAAAACAGACTAAACCACCAGCAGAGTTTTGGTTGTTAGAGGTTGCGGGTGCTGAAACGACCTTTCCGCTAGGACCGCTGAATGGACAGTTGTCCGTTGCTGTCGGGTCAGTCCAACTGACCACTGCGCAGCATGCCCCAGGATCCAGGTTGACGATAATATCTGATGGACAAGTCAAAGTTGGTGGAATATCGTCGATCACGGTTACTTGTGAAATACAAGTTGAGGCGTTTCCACAATCGTCAGATACAGTGAGTGTAACAGGAATAACACCCTTATCTGCACATGTCACCACTGTAGGATTCGCAACAAAAGAAAGTATGCCACAATTGTCTGTGCTTCCATTATTCAGATCCATCGGATTGAACATTCCTTCTCCATTCGCATCAAGATAAACAGTGATATTTTGACACAACGCAACAGGAGGTGTTGTGTCTTCCACATGAATATTCTGTGTAAACATGGCTTGATTTCCGCAATCATCCTCGGCAGTATAGACTCTGACAATGGTATAATTCCCTGTGCAATTACCAGGAGTAATCGTTTCAGTAAACGTAGCCATGATGATGACAGGGCCTGCACCTTGATTGACATTTAGTGAACCCGGGCTTGCAGCCACAGGTCCTGTCCATGAGAACTGGCTATACATATTGCCAACGCCGATGAGTTGAAGACTCAGACCCAACGGTTCGTTGCCCACTTCGGATACTCCGACATCTGTAGACAACATCCCTGAAGCTGGACCGTCATTTGCGGTAAACGTACCTTCATAACTGAGGAACCGGATTACTCCATTACCTGGATTAACCAAAGCAAACCCATCGGGAGCGCCGTTTTGCAGACCATTTACTGGAAGGAAAAAAGCCAGTGCGCCAAATCCATTCCCTTCATTGTCTATTGAACCAGAAAGTGAAATTGTATTGTATTGCAATCCATTTGCACCATTGTACAAGACAACAGAGTATCCGGAAAGATCGAATCCAGCTGGTCCTGCGATCTCTATAAATTCATTTGCATCTACACCGGTATTGTCATAATGGAACTCATTGATCCAGATCTCATTTGTTAAGGGTCCACATCCATCTACGGCGAAGACATCATCAGCACCAGGTACCATATCACATTCTACTGTGATGTTTGCTGGTACTCCTGCAAAACTTGGTGGAGTGTTGTCCTGGATCGTGATGATTTGGGTATGCGTAACCGCATTCATACAAGCGTCGGTCGCTGTCCACGTGCGGGTAAGCGTTCCTTCTCCCAGGCAATTCCCTTGCACAAACACTTCGTTGAAGCTATAGGTAATCGGGAAAGACGGAGGCAATGTAAATGTCTGATTTGCATTCAGCGTGCCCGGTGATTGAGCACTAGGTGCAAACCAGGTAAATGCACCATACGCCATACCTGTGCCCTTCAATTGAAGACTAAGTCCGATTGGATCACCTCCCGTTTCTGAGACACCTATGTCCACCGAGTTCATCCCATTGGCAGGACCACCTACAGCCACAAACGTGCCTTCATAGCTGATGAAGTAAAGGACAGTAACCCCGTCTTTAACAAGTGCGATTCCATCCGGCGATCCATTTTGAATGCCATCCGCAGGATACGGAAAGCTGACTGCGCCAGTTCCATTGCCTTCATTATCAATTGTCCCAAACAGATTCAATGTGTTATATACTGAACCATTGGCACCATTGTATAGAATCAGGCTATAGGTGCTTAGGTCAAGACCAGCTGTACCTGCAATTTCAATGAATTCGCCAACATCCGCACCAGCATTGTCATAGTGGATTTCATTGATGAAAATGATTGGAGAAGGGTTGTCACTTGTGCAATTATCCATTGCGGTCAGCACGGGCGCAACCGGGATCATGGTACATTCAACGGTAATGTTCGCTGGAAGAGGACCGTCAAATACCGGTGCTTGTGTATCTCTAACCACTACCGTTTGGGTATGACTAGCTGTATTGCTACAGTCATCTGTCGCTGTCCATGTACGCGTCAGTGTATAATTGTGTGGGCAATTGCCATCTGTACGTACTTCAGCAAATACGACAGGCACACTTGGATCACAGTTGTCCATGGCTGTGATGGTTGGCGGAGCAGGAACTGCATCACACTCCACTGTAACATTCACAGGCATGGCACTTAATACTGGAGCAGTGTTATCCTGAACAGTAATTATTTGAGTATGTGCAATGGCATTGTTGCAATCATCAGTCGCTGTCCATGTCCGTGTGAGCGTTTGCTCTTGTGGACATGCCCCTGGAGTAACAACCTGCACATAGGATACGGTCACACCTGCCCCACCGGGGTCTGCACCAAATTCCTGCCCGTCATTGATCATTCCAGGACTTTCCGCTGTAGGCCCGGTCCAGAAGAAATCTGGATAATCCGATCCTGTTCCAATAAGTTGAAGAGATTGACCGATTGGCTCATTTCCAACTTCCAATACGCCAATATCCGTGGACATCATTCCACTTGCCGGGCCGTTGGTTGCTATAAATACCCCTTCATAAGAAAGGAATTGCAACACATTATTTGCAGGATCTACCAAGGCCATTCCATCCGGTTGACCATTCTGAATTCCGGCGAAGGTAAATGACAATGCGCCTGTTCCTAATCCTTCATCATCGATGACGCCTGAAAGATTTGTTGTTCCGTATGACTGGCCGTTTGATCCGTTATACCAGACAATCGAATATCCGGTCAGATTCTGCCCTGCTGTTCCAGCAACCTCAATAAACTCACCGACATCTGCACCGGTATTATCATAATGGAGTTCATTGATAAACAGAACATTTGGACTTCCGCCCATGGTACAATTGTCACTGGCAGTCAAAACAGCCGGAGCGGGAATGTTGTCACATTCTACTGTAATATTTGCCGGCAACGGGTTGTTATCCCATGTAGGTGGCGTGGAATCTTCTACAGTGATCACTTGATCACATTCAATAAAATTACCTGCTGCATCTGTTGCTCTCCACGTCCGCGTAATCTCTCCGGTGTAATCTCCACATCCGGTCAAGTCCTCGGCATCTGTGAATGTAATAGCAGGATCGGGATCACAGTTGTCAGTCGCAGTCGCCATACCTGTATTTGCAGGAGCCGATGATTCATCACATTCAATAGTGATGTCACCAGGACAGGTAATGTCCGGAGCTTCAGAATCGACTCCATCCAAAATCGTCACAGACAGCATGGCGATACATAATGGTGTGGTTACCGAGACCGTATACATGCCGGCACTCAATCCACTAATATCTTCTGTCATCTCACCATTGGACCACAGTATATCGTAAGCACCCATCGCGTTGATGGTCAGATCAATACTTCCATCTGATCCACCAGGACAAGTGACGTCCATATGCGTTTCACTCAAATCAGCCCGATCCCCGATCGTGACATCCTGAGTCACCGTGCTAACGCAGCCAGGGTGATGATTGTCCGGGTCATTATCTGCAGCATCAAAAACATAACTTACTGTATACGTCCCCGGGGTAGAAAGATCAAGTGACATCACCGGACCCATACCATTGACAAAGAACTCACCTGTACCATTTGCAGGGCCACTCATGTCGCCCAATTCAGCTTCACCCATCAGTGGCACGTTCGGCTCATCTTCACAATACCCGGTTGCCAATCCGACAATCGAGGCAATCGGATAATAACAGGTATTTGAAATGACCAGACCGGGAATCAAATTGGCCGGATCTGTGTCAGCTACATTCAATGTATAGCCAACAGCATCAAGGTGGTCAAAAGGCAGAATATATATTCCTGAACCAGGTGGTGTTTCCGGAATCGGGTCACCAACACTGACCCCGATCAGGCCTGTTGAGCCATTACCGACTACCAATGTCATATTCGGAGGACCCATTATGGTCACTTCTTCTCCAAATGTGCCGTCCTGATTATTCGGCGTAGCATTATTGTTGCAGGAACATGGGTCTGAAATGGAAAGTGAATATCCCGCAAAATCGTCATTAAGAATAGTTCCTGTTGCAGAACCCGTACCAATCGTCGCATTTACTGGAACAGAAAGCGTCACAGTAAATCCTTCATCCATTTCAACAGCCATATCTCCGGACACACCAATATTCAATGGCTTTGACGATTCGCCAATGGCAAAATTGACAGTACCTGTCGGGAATGTTCCACCAAAATCTGCGGCATCAGCTGGGTTTGCACCGGAGCCTGTAACGGTATAGGTCACTGATGATGCTCCACTCAGGTCACCAGTCCGGGTAACCGTAAAGAGGAAGTTGGTTGTACCGGCATTGCCTTCATTTTTGGTCGCATCTGTTGCGGCAATACTGATGACCGGCAATGGAGCCATGTCGTCATTGAGAATGGTACCTGTTGCAGACCCTGTAGTAACCTGGACAGCACATCCTCCGTTTTGAGTGATACTGGTGATGAATGTTTCATTTGGCTCGACAGTCAGGTCACCGGATACGAGGACAGTTATGACTTTGCTTGTTTCATTTGCAGCAAAGGAAATCATCCCGCTGGGGAATGTACCACCGAAATCGGCGGCATTCGCCGGATTGGCGCCACTGCCTGTTACGGTATAGTTAAGCGTGAAGGTTGCTCCAAGAAGACCAGTCCGAGTGACTGTAAATGTAAATGATGTTGATCCTGCATTGCCTTCATTTTTGGAGGCATCCGTTGGGGTAATGGCAACCTGGGGCAACGCATTTGGCATCCCCATCGTATTTGCACTACAGACACTATACCAAGTGCCTGCAACCAATTGGATGGAACTATTGAGTGGTTCCGCGCCCCCCTGAGAAGCACCGACATCAACGCTGGTTTGGCCATTGGCAGGACCGTTGGTTGCTGTCATTGGTCCTTCATAACTGAGGAATTGGAAGGCGGGATTCGCAAGGCAGGACAGTGAGAAACCATCTGGCGAGCCATTCTGGATACCTGAAATCAGTTTTGAATAATAGGTAAATGTGCCATCATTTGTGCCTGCTATAAACGTGCTGAGTGCATGTGTCCCATATGTCATGCCATCAGAACCATTGTACAAATGGACCGTGATATCGGCCAACTGGGAAATAAAGGTGTTCCGAACGACAACCTCAACAAATTCAT
>JAHEAU010000186.1 GCA_024642625.1 Lewinellaceae bacterium | reverse complement strand
AAGGGCAGGGGTGCCCAGATCAATCCAACTACTCCCTTTGAGAAAATTGATCGTGGATCATGGGTCTCTGATCCGGATGCGCAGACCCAATACATACCCATACGGACGAAGCGACTACTCAACGAGGTAGATAGTCCAGATGTGCCTCATAATTGGTCAGTTAATCCCTATCAAGGTTGTGAGCATGGGTGTGTGTATTGCTATGCACGGAATACACACCCTTATTGGGGATATAGCGCTGGGATGGACTTTGAACGGAAGATCATGGTCAAACTGGATGCGCCACGTGTTCTGGAAGAGACGTTCAAAAAGCCTTCCTGGAAGGCCTCTCCTGTGATGTTATCCGGAAATACAGATTGTTATCAACCTGCTGAAAAGCACTATCGATTAACGCGTCAAATCCTTGAAGTGTGTCTGAAGTACAGACATCCTGTCAGCATCATTACCAAGAATGCATTAATTGAACGGGATATTGATTTACTCCAACAATTGGCAGAGTTGAATCTAGTGCATGTTGCTTTTTCAGTGACCACATTGCAACCAGAGCTCCAACGTCATCTTGAACCACGGACTTCCTCACCAGATAGAAAGATCAAAGCCATCAAAACACTTAGTGATGCCGGTGTTCCAGTCATCGTGCTGGCCGCACCGATGATACCTTCCTTGAATGATCATGAACTGTTTGATATTGCAAAGGCTGTTTCAGAGGCTGGAGCGAAGTCAATGCAACACATGGTGATACGATTGAATGGCGCAGTACCTCAATTATTTGAAGACTGGTTAGACCGTCATTATCCCGAACGCAAACAAAAGGTGTTGAACGGTATAAAAGCACTTCACGGTGGGCGAGTCCAGGATAACCGGTTTGGAAAGCGGATGAAAGGCGAGGGGAGCAGGGCAGCGATAATTGCAAAACAAGCCGAAGTGGCCCGCAAGCGATTCAACTTACATCAGCCATTGCCTGTTTTAAATACGGATTTGCATGCTTTTCATAAGACTGCTCAACTGGACCTGTTTATGTGTTGAATCTCAATTATTTCTTCCTTTGAGTCTCAAATCATAAATAGTTTGAAGATTGGAATCTTGGGGGAAGCAATGTAAGGCATTCAATTGTCCAGATCAGGCTGATTGAATAAATCAAAGGGTTTTGGGGGGATGTAGGTGGATGGTTGAAGTTCCGGTCCTATAGGAACGATCAATGAGGGATCATTTTGTGTCACCTTATTGACTGCCGGTGATACCGGAAAAGCATGCATGAGCTTGGCTGGGTATGGTGCCAGAATTTGGATTAGTTCGTTAATCGATAAGTCTTCAGATAGCCACAGACGTTCTTGTTCTGGAAGTAAAATAGCGGGCATTCGATTATGAATATTCTCCATTAACTCATTGGGTGGCAATGTGATCAACGTAAATGATGGAATGAATTGTCCATCAGGAGCACGCCAGGTTTCCCATAGTCCCGCAATGCTGAACAAGGCCTGATCATCAATTCCAATGAGATAGGGTTGCTTTTTACCATTGGGCTCCTTTCTCCATTCATAAAAACCATCAAAAGGCACGATACATCTACGCTGTTCCAAAGGTTGACGAAATGCAGGTTTTTCAGCGAGTGTTTCAATTCGGGCATTGATCATTCTGGAACCGATACGTTCGTCGGTGGCCCATACAGGAACGAGCCCCCATTTGTAAAACCTGAAATGATCTGGTTCGGAATTCGTGATGACGGGATGCCAGTGTGTCGGAGCAATGTTGAAATTAGGGAGAGGATTATAACGGGCGATATCTTCCTGATAGAAGTTGGCCTGGAACCGTTCCTGTAATTCCTTTTCCTGTTTGCTGAGTGATGCTCTTCCACACATGATCAGTGCCTAAGTTGAACTACACGGTCTGGATAATCTGAGATAATGCCGTCAACGCCCAATTCAATCATATGCTGAATTTCTATCTGTTCATTTACAGTCCACGGGATGACAATCATGCCCTGTTCATGAATGTATTCCACTTCATCAGCTGTCAAGAGACTGAATTTCGGGCTGTAGATCTGTGGAATAAACGAAAGTTTACTGATGTTTTTGCGAAATGTGCCCCTTTCCACTAGAAATGCAAGTGGTATTTGTGGGTTTGATTGATGAAGGTATTCAAGTGTTTCCCGATCGAAAGATTGCAGGTTGCATTTGGATGCCATCTTTGATAACTCAATTTCTCGCACAACCCGATCACAATACTCTTTGACAGGTGGGTGAAATTTGAGATCATATTTCGGGTTTCGTTTGATCTCAATATTAAATTGGCATGTTCGATCTGGTTGGGTTTTCAACCATTGTTGAACAGATTCGAAGACCTCTTGTAGCGTTGGTTTCTTTAAAAATCGAGGTTGTTGAAGGAGAAATTGCCTATTACCCAATGCACCACAATCGTACGATTGAATCTCCTCCAATGTCATTTGAAAGAGATTGATTTTCTTTTTTCCTCGTAAAGATTGACCTTGAGGTCCAAGACAGATATCTGGATTCATCCAGGGTTCATGGGACACCAGAACATGACCATCACCAGAGATTACGACATCCAGTTCCAGGACATCTACTCCCATTTCAAGAGCCCGAATGAATCCTGGGATCGTGTTTTCAGGGAGGTAACCACGGCATCCTCGATGTCCTTGTACCTGTATTTGGGCTTTACTTAGTCTTGGTCCAATGACAAATGCGATAAGTGGGAAAGCTATTCTCATCAATCGCATCATTTAGGACTCCGTCATTTTACGAATTGCGTTGACCAACAAGTCAAGGTCCTTTAATGAGGTATAAACATGCGGCGTAATTCGCACGCCTTTGATGGCTTCCCAAACAATTGCAACTGTATGGATCTTATAATCTTTCCACAGGGTTTGGCTGATTTCCGAAGGCTCCATCCCTTCGATCTGAAGGAGACCTATAGCGCCGGACCAACCTGGAGACGCAGGAGTTCCAATGGTGATGCCAGGCAATTTTATAACCTGAGAAGTCCAATAGTTTTTTAAATACCACAAGCGTTCTTCTTTGCGTCGATTTCCGATCAAGAGTTGGAAGTCAATGGCTTCACCTATCGCATGTTCGATCGGGAATGACCTTGTTCCCAACGCCTCAAATTTTCGAATATCTTCAGATGCCGGTTCCTGGGGTGCAAAAAGAGGCCAGGTTTCAGCGATACGCGATTTTTTTACCCATAATAAACCACTGCCAAACGGCGCTGAAAGCCACTTGTGAAGACTTGTGCCGAAATAATCACCACCCAGATCAGGTATTTTATACTCTAAATGAGCAAAGGAGTGAGCACCATCGATCACTACACGGATATTTCTCTTTGCTGCTTCATCAGCGATGGCTCGAGCGGGTAATACCTGGCCATTCCAATTGATCACATGAGTGATATGGACCACTTTAGTCTTTGTATTAAATAAGTCAGTATACCCTTTAACCAGCACGTTTGTGTCTTCTGTTGGTAGTGTATGATCGGCCCATTTTAGAACAATTCCTTCCCGTTTTTCCCTTTGTTTCCAGGCGTTGAGCATGTTGGGGTAGTCCTGTTTGCACAAAACGACTTCATCTCCTTTCTCCAATGGGATACCGTAGATGGCCGTCTCTAATGCTTCTGAAGCATTGCGATTAATGGCGATTTCTTCAGGATCACATCCAGCAAGCTCCGCAAGACGTCGACGTAATGGCTCTCGTCCCTGATCCAGGATTTGCCACATATAATAGGAGGGCCCTTCATTCGCTTGCTCGTAATAGCGGATCATGGCTCGTTGGACCACCTCTGGCTGAGGACTTACACCACCATTGTTCAGATTGATGATCTGTGGCGATACAGTATATGCCTGCCTGATCAATGCCCAAAACTCTTCATTATCAGGGCCCGGATTGTCAAATGTTGCCTGGCGAATTTCACTCAATAATGATTCCTTGCTGGCGGTATCTAACCAACTGCCGATGCTAAGTACACCCAAAGAGCCTATTGATTGTTGCAGGAATTGACGTCGAGCTTGTTCCATTTGGTTAAACATTTAGGGGTTTGTCAAATATAACTATTCTGTTGGTGAGGCTTTTGTTTAACCAACTTTGGGGTTCGTATTGTTTCTTTAATATTGCCTAAATTAAGGCCGGAAATATTCATGAATTATGCGATCCACTCTTACTCTTCTTTGCGGTCTCGTTGTCGTTTTTGCAATGGCTCAACCCCCTTTTCAAAAGGTATATGATAATGGCCAATCTTCGTCTCAGGCCTTAGCTGCAACACCCACTCCGGATGGTGGATCTGCATTCATCGGTATCATTGAGATCCCGGGTGCAGCTTCTGAAGTAATGGTCACAAAATTGACCTGTACTGGAGATGTGGAATGGGTCAAAATATTAGGTTCATCATCTACTGTTGATAACGTTTTTCCCGGCATCCAGAGTGATTCGCAAGGGCGTATCTGGTTTGCTTCGAATGTCGGTTCTTATCAAAATTATGATGGCATCCTGGGCACGCTTTCGCCTGATGGTGATCTCTTGCAAGCCGTCAAGCTTGGAAAACCCAACCGCAATGACCAATTATTCGGAATTGTTCTGGATACGATGGGTCATGTCTACGTCACCGGTGCGACGAATTCCTGGGGTTCTGACAAGTCTGGAAGTACATCCTATACCGATGTTTTTATAGCCTGTCTCGATACAAGTCTGAATATGATCTGGGCACGGACACTGGGAAATGCACAAAATATTGATACCGGGTTTGATATCAAACTGGATGACCAATCCCGCCCCGTAGCTACAGGGCGATACATTGTGAATGGTACATTCTTCGGGTTTTGTTTACGGATGACCAAAGATGGACAAGTGGACTTGTTTAAGGGTTTTGGAGAATCAACCATTCCTCACAGAACCTATGGCTACGGGATTAACACCACGAAAGATGGACATATTTTACTGACAGGAAGTACTACACTGAACAAGGAAAATCACCAAAGTCTTGGCGATGTATACCTCATCAAGCTGGACGAACAAGGCAGCCCTCAGTTTTCAAGCATATATATCCCACTTTCCGGCTCTGACAATTCAGAAAGTGGGTCGTCTGTTGTAGAAATGCCTGATGGCCGGTATGTGATTGGTGTGCCTACCATGTCATTTTCAACCTACACCCAGGGGTTTGTGCCAAACAAGAATGCTGTTTTTGTTACGCATCCGGACGGATTTCTTTCAGAAGCTCGATTGTATAATAATGGCGGTTCGCACTATACCAAGATACAAACGCGGCCAAACGGATTTATTTTGTCCAACTTTTCCACAAAATATGGAGGCCCATCCTTCTTTAAACCCTTGATCATTACGACGGATAATGAGTTGAACAGTGGGTGTAATGAGATCAATGTTACGGCACAGGTCGGACTGGTCAACGAAGCCTGGGAGTTTGTTGATATTACGTACAATGTGGATACTGGTTATACGATCCAACCTTATTCCATTTCGTCTGATTACGCATATCAATTGGTTCAGGTTTTGTGTGAAACGCCAGAAGATGTATCTGGTGTTTGGGAGGTAGCGGATACATTGTGCCTGGGGGATGTCCTCGTTGCATCAGGGGAGGGGACACCTGAAGTTGTTTCTCAACTCTGGAATATGGGTGATGGGACTCAATACAAGAATCAAACTTCAGTCAATCATGTTTATTCCACATCAGGAACATATGCTGTGAATTTGCACCTTGATTGGCAGTGTGCTTCTCTTGATTTTGACCAAGATGTAGTGGTTCTCCCACTGGGTATGACCGAGATTGATACAGTTGTTTGCGCAGGGGATACTTATTTCGTAGCCGGAAAAGAACAGAACATTGAAGGTACCTATCGAGATACTCTCCAAGGAACGCGATGTGACAGTATCATTGTTACAAATTTGTCGTTCAAAGAATGTAACTGTACAATTGATTTTGCCAATGTGTTTACACCTAATGGTGATCAAACAAATTCAGTCTTTCAGCCTTTTATCGATTGTGATCTACAATTAATTGAGTACTCTTTGAAGATCTATAACCGATATGGAAAGTTGGTTTTTGAATCAGCATCTACAGAAAACCCATGGGATGGGACATATAATGGTCAGGATCAGCCTATGGAAGTATATGGGTGGGTATGCACCATGACCTATATCCATGAAGGCAATAAAATATCCTGGACCAAAAGAGGAGACATCACATTAGTGAGATAGTCCAAGTGGCTATCTCACAATTATAAATGGAGAGAATGCTGTTTTCTGTCCAGGTTGGACGATGAAATAAATGCCTTCTTCAAGGAAGGTTAAATCCCAATTTCTGAGATGTGGGGCCATCTGACAAATCACGTTGCCAGACATATCTGTAATGGATACAAGGTTTTTAAAAGGTTCGATAAGGGAGATGAATCCATTGGAAGGATTCGGAAACAAGATCTTTTTTGACTGATTGGGATACAGGTTCATCGAAGTGGTTTGGCCACCTTCCAGGCAACCAATGCTCGGCAAGTCAAGAAATTTTTTATCGTCAAGATCGCGCCATTGGCTATCGGGAAGGGGCCATCCAGCCATAATCGCTGGTGAGGAAGATAGGAGATGGAAATCACCCACTGAAGGGTCAGTAAACAAAGGATCTGATTGAATCACACCTTCGATCTCGCTGACAGGCAAGTAGGGTCCTGACCAATTTGATTGATCGAGATGATACCACAAGTTATGGGCAAAAAGAAATGTAGCAGAGTTCGTATTCGGTCCAACATTGGTTGCAATGGACATGTTATTATCCACGACGACCAGATTATTGATAAACTCTCCATCCGCGACAGCTTGATAAAACGTTGTATCAGGTGATTCTTGCAATATTCGAATTACCCATTTGTCAGGTCTGTAAATGGTATTGTTCCACACTCTGACACGTTGACTACCCACATAGGCTATAGGTGCTTCACTACCGATAAATAAATTTCCCGCAACATCCAGATCTGCGGCTTCAAAGTTTGCTCCCAAAGGTCTGAAGAATGCGGCTCCCGTACTGCCACCAAGGTTCAAACTTCTCAAGCCACCGTCAATAAAGGTGTTCTGGAGGATATCTATGTATTGAGTG
>JAHEAU010000185.1 GCA_024642625.1 Lewinellaceae bacterium | reverse complement strand
CCCCCCCCCCCCCCCCGAATTTTTTAACTTCTGATTCACTAAGAAGCCAGCACAAAAGCAATGATTTTATCTCGAAGTCCTGGCTGGCTAGTTTTAAAATCCTGTTTATGATTGTCCTGTTAGGCAGCACCGCTGATGCATTGGCTCAACAGGATTCGTTTTGTCTGACCCAACCTGTTCCTTACTACCTCCCCAGCAGTTTCAGTTTAGGGGACGACTGTTTCGAAGGACCTTACACGCTTCGAGTCTATATGCATATCGTCCGGAACTCAGATGGATCAGGTGGTATCTCCATGAGCGATGCTCTTGATTGTCTTGAGGTTCTGAATGATGATTTTGAAGATCATAATATTTCCTTCTTTACCGATTGTGATCCTGATGAGATCTGGAATGATGATTATACAACCGGGTTTTCCGACAGCGATCTGAGTGAAATCTTTCAAGAAGTTGTCAAACATGACGGAATCAATATTTTCTTTTTCCCATCTGATCTGAACCCTGGAATCTTCGGATATGGCACATTGCCAGGTGATGACGACTATCCGGCTGCATCCATTGTAGGCAGTTTCAAAGGATCGTATTCTGGACTCACCCATATCATTTCGCATGAATTAGGCCATGTTCTCGGTTTATATCATACAAATGATGATTTGGACCCTGACATTCAGGGAGATTGTTTTGAAAACTATCCTGGAGAGGGTACATGTGGCTGCAGTGGCGCCTGTGCTTATGATGGTGATTTAATCTGTGATACATACCCGGACCCTTTTCCAGCCGGTAATTATGGCTCCAATTGTGTTTATCTTCCGGAACTGGTTATTGGAGGCTTTGCCGTTCCAATTCAGACCTGGTGTTATGAAGAATTTCCCATCCCGGACTATAACACTCCTGTCACGAATATTATGGCTCTTTGGCAGCTCACCATCTCCGAAAATTGCTGGGCGGGGGGTGAATTCACCTTCTGCCAGGGGCTGAAAATGCGAAAGGTCGTTGAAGAATATGGTACCACGCACGGATTTCTGGCCGATCCCAATCCAGCCTTTCAAACCTATACGATTACTGGCCCTGGCACAACCAACTGGACCCAGGAAAATGTAAATGGAATCATTCTTGTGGAAGCGGAGGCCGTCCTTACGATTACAGATAGGACGATATGTTTTACTCCTGAATCCAAGATTATTGTTTTGCGGGGTGGAAAGCTTATTGTGGACAACAGCACGCTCACAGCACAATGTGCAGACAAATGGCAAGGTATTGAAGTCCATGGAAATGGGGCGGAAGCACAGGTAAATGAGAGTGGCACCTTGGATGAGACGACAAATGGAGTGGTAGTGGTCAGGAATGGGTCGATGATTAAAGAAGCTCTGACGGGTGTAAAATGCGGATCTCTGATTGAGATTACAGCACCTTCCCCATTCCCTCCAAAAGGTTTCGGAAAGTTCAATCCTGACTTAGCAGGAGGACTACTTGTCGCATCCAATTCCTCATTTGTCAATAACGATGTTGGCGCACAATTTGCACCTTATCCCATCCTATTTGAAAACCTATCGTCGTTCACCAATTGCTCCTTTAGTACAAATCAGGAAGACGATGATGCAAGAGGAATCCGAATAGATGGGACAGGTGAAATCGAGATCACTCAGTGCCAGTTTGTAGAAAACCTGTATATCGGTGTAGATGCAATCAACAGCTTGACCAAAGTAAATGGCGGGTGCACTTTTTCATCCTATTATGGCATTATTGCTTATGCAACAAGCCTGTCATACGGATATTTAAGAGTCTTGGGGACATCCAGCACAAAGAATACATCCAATTGCGAAAGGCCCATCGATATCACCAGTGCATCGATCAAATTCGGTGCTCAAATTGTCAACAACACCTTCAATGATCACATCCGGCCAATCCGGGTCATTGGGCCAACATTGCTCAACATTGGGAAAAATGACTTTACGGATGAATCGGACGAGTCATTACCAATTCTGCTAGAGAATGCAAGTGGTATGAATATCAATGGTAAAATCTACTGCAATGTCATTCAACGAAACCGATATAGCTCAATAGAAACTTCAGGCAATAATGATCAGCTTCTGCTATATGTCAATGACATGACCCTGGATGAATATCAAAGCGGAAAGGAGATCCCGAATATGTTGTTTAATGGCCCCATTTTCCCGGAGCAAAAGTACAAGAACCCAGGAACTACTGAAGAACACCCAGTTAGTAACATCTTTGACAATCCCTATACCTATTGGATCACCTCGATGGACCCCTTTGACTATTATGTGCCTAGTAGTGGTCCATCGAATCTTTTCCCATTGGAGAATGGATTTTCACTCAAACCAATCAATACATCAGTACTGGAATGTGCGAATATTCCGGTCAATCCTCCATCGCCGGATCAAACTGAAAGGGCCTACTGGAGGAATCTTCAGGATAGCCTGGGTACCATCCTTCAGGGATCATCCGTGCCCGACTCTATTGTGTACTCCGATTGGCTATGGGCCGGGCGGTTTTACAGGGACCAGGTCCAATCACAGGAAATTGCCTATTACAATAGTGCAGACAGTGCAGGGTTGGTCACCCTCTGGAATGAATCTCCTGATCAAAATCAGGCTTCTGCACGGACCTTTAGCCTTGTTCTTCAACATGGATGGCTAGGACAGGCTCAATCCATGCTCTCGCAATTGACCGTGCCATGGCCAGATTCATCGGACTACCGACAAATTCAGCAACTGAACCTGTCACGACTTTGGCCCGATTCATCTGAGTGGGTGAGTTCTTCTGACAGTCTCTGGCTCGACCAGATTGCCCGGTCTTCATCCATCAACGCCGGATTTGCACGTGGTCTGCTTCATGCTCTTTATGACATTATTATTCATGAGACATCGGCTCAAAACCGATCTTCTGATGTCCAGATCCCTAAAAAGCAAGATGCTCAACCTTCTTTGGCAATATGCAATGGATTGATGCATGGGCAAATACTGGATGTCTCTACTTGTGTACAAAATCAATTGTTCCATGATCAACTAATTCTGGACGTGTACACCAGTTCAGGCCAATTAATCGCTTCCGGGGTAGACACCCAAATTACAGTACCCAATGGTGTCCATGGTATTCTATTCTTCAAATTGAAAGAAGGAAATCTGATCCGTTGGGGAAAGGTATATGTACCATAATGAGACTTCTGTACTTCATCCTCATTCTGGGCTCGGGCCTCTGGCACCAGATGGCCGGAGCCCAGAATGCCTTGTCGGTTCCCATTAAAGTCACTGAAAAGGTCAATGTGGCATGGGATATTACGTTACTGGATGATGGGTATCTGCTTACCGGCAGTTCCTCTTTTCTGATCAATGGATATGTTCCCTTTACAGTGAGTGCAGCAAAAACGGATTTCGAAGGGAATTTGCTTTGGTCAAGGGCATATTTTCAGGATGTATTCCCAACACTGCAACGCTTTTCTGCAGCATATTCCAATGTGATTCATCTCGACTCTTCCTTTTTTCTGTTTTATGGTGCAGCAGACAGTACCTATCTCGGGAAATATATCTGGCCGCAATTTGGTGTTCTCAGATTGGATGAAAACGGGAAAATGCTGGACGATTTTCGTTATCCCAGAGCGGATTCTCTCCAATGGGATATGCCTAGGGAAATCTATCTGACCCCTGATACCAACCTGATGCTCTATGGGCAAAGAATACTCAATCCGGATACTTCTGATCTCCTCCTTCGAAAGATCAATCCCAAAGGGGAGCTGCTCTGGGAGCGAATCATCGGATATCCTGGAATCAGGGAAGACCCATGGAATGTCACCTTTTCCCCGGATGGGGATATCCTGCTGGGCACATCCTGCTTTGTGGACACCACCTTTACTAATCACGACACCTCACACTATATTTTACGTCGATATACTCCGCAGGGGGATCTCATCTGGCAAAAGGCTTATTATCCATTTGCCACAGGTTATGCACCCAGGTTTTGCTTTGTACAACCACGACCTGGTGGTTATTACATGACTGCAGGTCGACCGATTCCGTTCAATGATCCGGATTACGGAAAAAAAAGTGCAATGCTATTTATCGGTCTTTCGGAAGAAGGTTTAATTGAATGGGAAATTGCGGAAAAAGATCTTGATGATCTCGAAACTGATTTTAAGGGTGTATTCTCTACAAAAAATCTTCGAAATGGTGATTTTTTTATCATTGGAAAAGCGGATAAGGATAATCATGAATACGGTTGGGCAATGCGTTTGGGTCCAGGTGGTGAAAAACGATGGTCCAGGATGATTTCCGATCCGAGAATCTGCGGCGAAGACCATGATGGATGGCTTTACAGTGCAGAAGAAGCTTCCAATGGGGACCTGATCTTCAGTGGCGACATTCGGGATACCTCTCAGGTTGATCCTGCGCAGATCAAGTACTGGTTGGTTCGTCTGGATAGCATGGGATGCAGCGTTCCAGGCTGTACAGATGACCTGGTCGTTTTTAGCGATACCCTTACCTCTATCATTTATCCTGTAGTCCGTGGAGAACTCCGCGCCTGGCCGGTGCCTTGTCCTTCCGGGCATCCACTTCAGGTGCAGGTGGCAGTAGAAGGAGGAACAATAGAATTGAGTGATCTATTCGGGCGGGTGGTGGCCACACAAACCAGTGTGTTGACCACCAGTCCGATAGAGATCTCTACAGCCAATTTGATCCCTGGTGTGTATACTTTATCTTATCGGTACAATCGGGGGCAGTCCGTAGATGCCATTCAAGTAGTTGTGCAATAGTAGTGGACATCTATTTTCAAAACGAACGCTAACCCTTGCCAAAACGGCGTTTACGTCTACAGCTTCCGGATCCAGATCGAACCTGGAAAGGTGATAGAGCGGGCTGGGGAGATTATGTTGATTCGTTAGAAAGTCAACTGTCATTAGGAGGGAAAAATTTAAAATCTTGGATTTCTTGATTACATATAATTAGAGTTTTGCAAGTGATCAATATCCCGTATCATGAAAATTTACTTCATCTTCTGTCTGTTTTCCTTGCTAATCCTGGCTTCTTGTTCCTCTGATCGGAAAGAGAACAGTTTCCTGCCTCAGGACAACAATGCCAACCTGCGAAGCACCACAAACACCTTTTCAGATACCTCCAATTGGGAATTGATGTACTTGTATCATCAGTTGTCCAATATGAAGGATGCCGATTTGCTCACCTTTCTGAATCAGTATGGACAACCAAACTGGGATCAAAGCATTCAGAAACGAGGCACGCAAACTCACATCGCCTCCATTCCCATGATGCAAGGTGATTCTATTACTGGAATATTCAAGGTATATGTGTCAAGTGATGATAGTCTGGCAGTAAAATTCTTTTCTTTGTCTGTTTTAGATTCAGCCATTACCTATCAACTGGCCACTGAAGAATACCAACTCATTCGGGGTGCAATCCAAAGTTTGGTTATTATTAGCCACCGATTAGACTATTCGTTGGATTCAAAATATTTGAACTGGTTGCAATTGAACAACTACAGAGCTAATGAGCGAATTGCTTGGTACTGTCTAGAATGGTGGGACTGTATGGAAATTTATACTTCTGGCTCTACAGGGTGGTCCTTTTTTAATACAAGCAATTGGGCGCAATATTGGGGCGGTTCATCTGAAGAATATTGTAAACTAATTGATATTGAATGCTGGCTGCAATGGCCAACTTATAATTTTCCAAACAGTGGATCTAATTATCCAGGGAATGGTAATAATGGAAATCAAAATACAGGAGGGGCCGGAAATTCAGGTAATGAAAATTCTGCTATAAAAAATGCCAAAACGATCTTCTTGAATAATTGGTTAACCCAGCACGGATTAAGTAGTGACTATTTTGATTTGCTGTATGGTTGTGTAGGATATTTAGCTTCTCCATTAGGTGGTTCAACTGATGAGTTTATTGATATAGAATGTGTTTCAGAAATCATATATGACATTCTAAATTTGCCTAATATAATTGTTCAAGAATTGAGCCAATATCAAATTGGCTCAGATGAATGGATTGAAGTGATTAATCTTCAATATCCTGGTGAAAATTATAAATCAGCTTGGTATAGATTAACAAATCAAGAAAAACTTTTATGCAAAGAATGGTCCATACCCGCGTTAATAATTTTTTCAAATAAAAGTAATGCGGAATATATGACAAACATAAGGTACCCCAACAGCAATAAACATAACGACAAAGCAGATGCCTTTAGACATGCGTATTTTAATGCTATTAACGTTAGGCATATTCATCCTGACATTGTACAGGCCTTTGGGGACGCACATGAAACCGAAACTCCTATTGAATTTGCACTGGAAGTACAAATGGACCTTTTTAATAATTCTATTGGGAAAGAATTAGGAAATTGGAATCACTCTAAGTCAGATATCGAAATAGCAGATTTAATACAAGTTGTAAGCAATCAAGGAGGTCTTAAATATCTTAAACCTATTATTTATAACGATCCCTGTTATTGGCCCTGTCCATCAAATCCTATTGGAACACATGGTATTATATCATCCACTGCTTTAGTGAATACAAATCAATGAAAATGAAATATGCAATTTTACTGCTTTCATTTATATTCGCAAACTGCAATAATTCAAATAATTGCGACATATTAAGGATAAATAGCAACGTTGAATCAATTATTTACCATTTTGATTGTAAAATACCACAGCCATTTAAGATGGATTTTACGCAACAGATAATTTGTAATGACACAATTATTGTCGACAATATTAAAATTGGACCTATCGATACATTCATTATATCAGCACCTGCTGATTTTTATGGTAGTCCTGTATTCTCAATTAAGTATGAAAGATATAAAGCTACAGAAGTAAATATCGAATACAAAGTTTGTTACTATTAAATTTTAATATGATGGTAGACTTTCGTGGAAATTGGACGACTATAGAATTAGAGTGTACAAGAATGGACGGTGATGTTGGTAAAAAGAAACTCATATTCTGTCTTGACTATTATACGAATAAAAAATCTGATGATATTGCCAAAGCTCAGTATAGAAAGTAGTGAAATAGCCTTATCGCATACACATTTTTTCATACTTTTTCTCAGCCGTTACTAGTCGATTGCTGATTGAATAACTAGACCATCCAGATCGAACCGGGAAAGGT
>JAHEAU010000184.1:0-5000 GCA_024642625.1 Lewinellaceae bacterium | reverse complement strand
CTCGGCAGCGCAAACACCATAAAGAACAAATCATTCCGCTCAAAAAACCGGCCCTCCTTTAATCGCGGATCATGATGATCCCGATGCCAGCTCCATAAAAAACCATGCATCACATACCGATGGGCCGTCCACGCGACGAATTCCATCCCGAGAACTGTTACCAAAACCAGACCGATCGCACTAACCACATTCATTTCTCTTGCTTCATTGTTTGATTAAACCCAATCGCGATTCAACAAAGGTACTGCATATCAACAACGCCTTTCGCCAGTTGGGCACTCGAATTCGACTTGCCTTCACCTCCTCGGGTGTACTCCTTCGTATCCGATCAAACAGTTTGGTGTAAAACCGGTATGCCAGAAATACTCCGAAACGGGCCGAATCCGGCAACATCAGTATCCCTTCCAGCGCAATGTGGAAATCTTCTTCCACCTCGGCCTCTATCCGCAGTTTATCCTCCAAACTGAATGCTGTAAAATCAACACCAGGAAAATAGATGCGACCCCGCTCCTCAAAATCACTCTTCATGTCTCGCAGAAAATTGACCTTTTGAAATGCCGCTCCCAGACGTCGAGCCGGTCCTTCCAACCGTGCAAAGGCCGCCTGGTCTCGATCCACAAAAACAGTCAAACACATCAGCCCAACCACCTCTGCCGAACCGTAGATATATTCATCAAAACTCGTTCTGCCATGCCGGTCCTTTCCCAAGTCCATTGCCATACTGTCCAGAAAAGCCTCAATCAACTGATGATCCATATCATATCGATTGACCACTTCCTGAAAGGCATGCAACACCGGATTCAAACTGATTCCATCCCGGATTGCCAAAAACGTTTCTTGCCGAAAGCGTTCGAGTAATGATGCTTGATCATGTCCCTCAAACGTATCGACAATCTCATCTGCAAACCGTACATATCCATAGATCGCATAGATCGGTGGCCTGAGTGATTTGCCGAATGCCTTGATACCCATCGAAAAGGATGTGCTGTATCGATGTGTGATCAGCATGGTGCATTCACGGCATGTTTGGTCAAAAAGTGCTTTCATTCTGCTCAGACATTTCGTTTTTGTGATCGGATAACTTCCCGTGCAGCGACCTGGCCGCTGATCAGGGAAGGTGGTACTCCTGGTCCAGGAACTGTCAACTGCCCGGCGTGCCAAAGATTATGGACTTTCCTGCTTTTCATACGGGGTTTCATGAAGGCCGTTTGAAACAGGGTGTTCGCAAGACCATAGGCATTCCCTTTGAACGCATGATAGTCCTTTTGAAAATCTCGATGCGCATAACTACGCTTGTAGATAACATGCTCCTTGATGGATTGGCCCGTCCTTTTTTCCAGGCGGTCCATCACGATATCATAATATTGATCATGAATTTCCTGATTATCCTCAAGTCCAGGTGCTACTGGAATCAGAATAAACAAGTTCTCTTTACCAAGAGGAGCTACGGACGGATCCGTCACAGAAGGACAGCAAACATAAAACAGTGGATCTTTTGGCCACGCAGGATGATCGTAGATCTCCATGGCGTGCGCACCAAAGTCTGCATCGAAAAACAGATTGTGATGCTTGAGTCCGCTCAATTTTTTATCGACACCTATATAATACAGCAGACTGGAAGGTGCCAATACCCGTTTGTCCCAGTATCCAGCCCCATATTCCTGAAACTGCGAAGGCAGTAATTGTTGATCCAGATGATGGTAATCCATCGAATTGACCACAGCATCCGTATCATGTTCACCTTTCGAGGTGATGACCTGATTGATCCGTCGTTCTGTGAACTGGAAACCGGTGACTTGCTCGTCCAAAGCAAATCGAACACCTTGTTCCTTTGCCAAAGCAACCATTCCCTCAACAATCTTGTACATCCCGCCAATCGGATACCAGGTGCCCAATGCCAGATCAGCGTAATTCATCATACTATATAAGGCAGGTGTCTTTTCCGGTTTCGCACCGAGGAACAACACCGGAAATTCCAGGATCTGGATCAATTTTGGATGGTTAAATAGCCGTCGTACCTCTTTGGACAAGGAGCTGAACATCTGCAACCGAAACATTGCCGATAATATGCGGAGATCAGCAAACTCCAGCATCGAGTGACTGGGTTTGTAGACAAAATCCCGCATCCCTGTGTCATACTTATACTTTGAATCGGCCAGGAAACGATCCAAGGCTTTCGCACTTCCAGGTTCGATCGATTCGAAAAGGGCATTTTGTTCTTCACGTGAAGCGGGCAAACTGATCACCTCTCCGTCTTGATAAAAGACCTGATAAGAGGGATCCAACCGCTTCAGTTGGTAATAATCAGAAGTCTGGCGGCCAAATTTGCTGAAATACGTTTCGAAAACATCCGGCATCCAATACCAGGATGGTCCCATGTCAAAGATAAATCCACCTTCCTCAAATTGTCTGGCCCGTCCGCCGGCCATTGGATGTTGATCAATGAGATGAACATCCTGGCCTTGACTGGCCAGGACAGTCGCAGCAGCCAATCCGGAAAATCCGGCGCCCAAGACAGATATGCGTTGTTTGGTCATCATCAGGGTACTAAATCACCTTTGGTCTAATTTTGTTTAATGATTTCGATGATTTTAATATAAAATGATAAACAAAATCCAATTTCATCTAAAATTTATAATAGCCCTATAAAAAAAGCCACCCGTAAGATACGGGTGGCTTTAATATCTAGTGATCTGCCGATGGCTTATTCGCTATCCGCCGGTTGATCATCGCCTTCTGATAACTGTTCTTTCAGTTCGTCGAAGATACCCAAGTCACCCAAGGTGGATTTTTCCACTTTCGTTGCTTGTTGCTTGACCGCCTTCCGAACTTCCTGCACTTCAGTCTCCTTCTCCTGGCGAACTGAATCATCCGCCTCGCGACGAATATCCTCCAGATAACGCAGGTGGGAAACCATAATCCGCTTGTCGTCACGGTTGAACTCGATCACTTTCACAGTGATGATCTCATCCACGTTGGCCAGCTGATTATCCTCCTTCCGGACATGCTTGATCGGTGAGTACGCTTCCAGACCATAAGGCAGAAGCATCACTGCTCCACGATCATCGCGACGGATAACCGTAGCCTCGTGGTACGAACCAACCGGGAAGACATTCTCGAATGTATCCCAAGGATTCTCCTCCAACTGCTTATGACCTAGAGAAAGCTTGCGATTCTCTTCATCGATGTCCAGGATGAGGAAGTCCAGCTTTTCACCAACCTTGGTGTACTCGCTTGGGTGACCGAAACGCTTGGTCCAGGACAGGTCGCTGACGTGAATCATTCCTCCGATGCCTTCGTCCAGTTCGATGAACACACCATATGGTGTCAGATTCTGAACAACACCTGTGTGGCGGCTGTTGACCGGATATTTGCCGGTAACTTCTGTCCACGGATCTGCGCTGAGTTGCTTCAGACTGAGGCTCATCTTCCGATCTTCACGATCGATGGTCACAATCTTGGCTTTCATTTCTGCGCCTAGTGTGAAGAATTCACGGGCATTCACTGGTTGACTGCTCCAGCTAACCTCACTCACGTGGATCAGGCCTTCAACACCTGGCTTGATCTCAAGGAACGCGCCATAATCTTCAATATTGACGATCTTCCCGGTGACCTCCGCTCCCTCGTTGAGATCTGCGGCCAGAGTTTCCCAAGGATGAGGTGTCAGCTGCTTCAGACCCAGAGAGATCCGCTTCTTGTTTTCGTCAAAATCAAGGACGACCACATTGAGCTTCTCGTTGATCTCCAGTACTTCTGAAGGATGGCTGATCCGTCCCCATGAAATATCCGTGATATACAGCAATCCATCGACGCCACCCAGATCCATAAAGGCTCCGAAATCGGTGATATTTTTGACAACACCTTCCAGTACCTGCCCTTTTTCAAGGCCAGATACAATCGCATCACGCTGTTCAGCCAGATCACTTTCGATGAGGGCTTTGTGTGAAACGACAGCGTTCTTGATGTTTTCATTGATCTTGACCACTTTGAATTCCATGGTCTTACCAACATAGGCATCATAATCGATGATCGGCTTGATGTCGATCTGTGAGCCTGGGAGGAAAGTTTCCAACCCGCTGCAATCGACGATCAAACCACCTTTGGTCTTGCTGACGATGGTACCTTTCAATATGGTGCCATTGTTATAACTGTCAACGATGTCCACCCAAGCCCGGAGAAGTTTCGCTTTCCGGCGGGACAGGAGGAGCTGACCCCTCTCGTCTTCTTGACGTTCAACATACACATCCACCATATCACCGACAACGAGGTTCGGATTATCGCGGAATTCAGAAAGGGAAACCAATCCGTCTGACTTGAAATTGATGTCCAGGATAACGTCGCCATTACTGATGCCAATGACTTTGCCCTTGACCACATCGTTCTCAACGATCTCGTTGAGCGTCACCTCATATTCAGAGGCCATTCGTTCACGCTCCTCAGGCTTGTAAAAGACCTGTTGGCGCTTGCCTACTGACCAGTCAAAGTCGTCGTGAGCAGTAACAACGGGTTCTTCAACTACAGCTGCTTTCTTTTTGGATGCTTTGGCTGGAGCTGTCTGTTCAACCTGCTCAGCCGTTTCAGGGGACTGTTCTGTCCCTTCTGGCTGTTGTTCCTCGTTTTCTGGAAGATTCTCATCAAGCATGAGCTTAAAATTTTAGCGGGGCAAAGGTATTTTTTCTAAAACGCAGCGAAGGGGTGATAGCTAATTCTTTGAAAAAGAGGGGCAAAATCGCCCGTAAAAAAAGGAGAGTTCTCCTTTTCCAACCTTAAATCCCCTGGGTGAATCTCTTTTTCAAGTCGGATAATGGCCTTAAAATCAGTCACATCCTTAACTTCCTTACACTCGTGAATACGTGGAGTTTTTAATGGTTTTCCACTTTTGGTGCGCAAAGATACGTTTACTCCGTCAAATATGATAGTGTATTCCATAAAAGACACTAGGGGAACGGGGAATCCTGATTGTGGAGGGAGTTTATGAAGGGAGTTTATTCGTTTATAGG
>JAHEAU010000183.1 GCA_024642625.1 Lewinellaceae bacterium | reverse complement strand
CATATGCCGAATAGTGATCCTTCATTTTCCACCCAAATAGGTGATGGTGCCTTTATTGCTTCCAAAACCGGGTTGCCTGTCGTTTGTGATTTTCGAAATGCCGATATCGCCCGGAACGGCCAGGGCGGCCCCATGGCACCTTTGGCTGACAAACTTCTTTTTCCAGGCTACAATGCCTGGCTCAATCTAGGGGGTATAGTCAATGTGTCCACAGTCCAGGATGGTATATGGTCGGGTTGGGATATTTATGCGTGTAACCAGATGCTCAATGCATTGGCAGCACAGGAAGGATTAGCAATGGATCACGATGGCCAATTAGCACGTGATGGGACAATATTGAAAGAACTGTATAAGGAAGCAACGGCCCATGCCTGGCTGAAGAAAACGCCACCCAAAACCTTGGATAATCAAGAGGTGCAGCGTGGCATGGTCGAACCTTTTCTTCAACATGAAGGCCGAACTTCAGATAAGTTGCACACTGCGGTAGAGTGCATCCGAACCAGTATTGTCCAGGCTATGCCGGTCCGTATATCTGACCAACCAGGTCGGGTGTTGATCACTGGAGGAGGTGCCCGAAATGGCTGGCTGATGAAGCGACTCATTGACGGACTTCGGCAGGTCCACTGGCAGGTGGAGGTGCCGGATCCACAGATTATCGACTTCAAGGAATCAGCCTTGATCGCCTTGGCAGGTTTGTGGCGATGGTTGAGCAAATCCAATTTTATTTGTGGAGTCACTGGTGCGCACAGTGATGCCTGTGGAGGGGCAGTCTATCTACCAGGGAACACCTACCTTCGATCCTGATGTCAACATTTCCCGTCATTGGATTGACCGGTGCCACCGGTCAGATCGGTTCACGAATTCTGGAAGCATTGGTGGATGCGGGGTTTCCCCAGATCCATTGTTTGTCCAGAAATGCCCCAGAGTATAGAGAAATCCGATCTGGCGTGTCTTGGTTCCAGGGAGACATTTGCGATCCCTTGCCGCTGGATGCATTTATGGACCAGGTTGACATCGTCATCCATGCTGCGGGGTTGGTTTCGTATAAAAATCGGGATCGCAAGGCGCTGGAACAAGTCAATGTTGAGGGTACCGCAAACCTGATCAATCTTGCCCTCGAAATGGGGGTAAAACATTTCATCCATATCAGTTCCAGTGCCGTGTTAAGTCAGGTTAATGCAGAGGGTTTTTTGGATGAGGCATCTATTTTCCTGCCTGGAGATGTTCACCGTATTTATGCCAATAGTAAGTACGAAGGGGAATTGGAAGTGTGGAGAGGCATGGAAGAGGGGCTGGGAATATCGATTCTTCAACCAACAATCGTGCTGGACCCATCTGGGCGAGGCCGCTCCACCCGTGTCTTCATCGATACTGTATGCCGCGGGAATGCTGGCTATCCGACGGGATCACACGGGTTTGTCGATGCCCGGGATATAGCTCGAGCTGTGCATATGTTAATCGATCGCGGTCCGGTGAATGAGCGGATCCTGTTGTGCGGAGAAAACCGGACGTACCGGGAAGTGCAGGATCTGTTGGCAGAGGCAATGGGTCGTTTGCCAGCACATAGTGCGATTTCAGAGAATAAGGCGCGATGGGTTAACAGGTTTCGCCGCTGGTTTGTTGGGCGTGGATTGAGTGATGCGGAGGTCCGAATGGCCTATGAAAAACGAAGCTTTGATGCATCAAGGGCCAGGGAGAAGTACAAGCTCACATTCACCCCATTAATAGAAACTATACGCGAAGTTGCCAACAAGAATCCTTGTTCGTAATTATTGGAATCCTTGATATTATTGCTTCTGCTGTTGATTGGTAGCATGTTTTCCTTTGCCAAATAGTCTTCCTTTCAGAGTTTCTCAGATTTTACGTTTCAGATTCCACTCTAGAGTTGGAGTTTGGTTTCTGTACTGATCACGTCAGAGTAGGGACATGGCCAATAAAGATCATCCGATGGGATGATCCTCTTTACACACCTTTGGCTTTTCCACAAATTCTCCCTACTTTGATACCTGCTTTTCAGCACTTGAAAAATCATTGTTGACATAAAAAAGGGAGAACGGATTATGAGCTATGAAACCAAAAACATCCGGAATGTCGTCCTGCTCGGACATTCCGGATCCGGGAAAACACTCTTTAATGAGTGTATGTTATTTGAGGCCGGAGCGATCAATCGTCGCGGTACGATCGAAGACCAGAATACGGTTTCCGATTTCTCAGATATTGAGCAGGAGCGAGGAAATTCACTGTTCACTACCCTGATGCATGTCAGCTGGAAGGATTCCAAGATCAACATCCTGGATACACCCGGTTTTGATGATTTTGTCGGTGAGGTGGTGAGTGCCCTGAAGGTGGCAGATACTGCCGTTATGATGCTCAACGCACGGAGCGGGGTAGAAGTCGGTACCGAACTCATTTGGGAATATGTCGAAACCTTTGATACGCCATCCATTTTTGTGATCAATCAAATGGATCATGAAAAGGCAGATTTCGATTTGACCCTCGATCAGGCCATAAAACGATTTGGTCCGAAGGTGATTCCAGTCCAATTCCCATATAATTCAGGAACATCATTCAACAGCATCATCGATGCATTACGCATGGTGATGTACGTATTCCCAGCGGATGGTGGAAAACCGGAAAAGAAACCGATTCCTGACAGTGAGAAGGAACGGGCGCAAGCCATGCATAATGCACTGGTGGAAGCAGCTGCCGAAAATGATGAAACGCTGATGGAACATTTCTTCGAGGATGGAAATCTATCTGAAGAAGAATTGACCAAAGGGCTGAATATTGCGATCGCCCATCAGCAGATTTTTCCCGTATTCTGTTCATCAGCTACGTTGAATATGGGCAGCGGTCGGATCATGGGCTTTATCAATGATATTTGCCCGTCACCATCAGACCGGCCACCTAAAAAGCTGGAAGGAGGGAAGACATTGACTTGTGATTCAAAAGGGCCAACCAGTCTGTTTATTTACAAGACGATGTCCGAGCAACGTGTAGGGATTGTTTCCTATTTCAAAGTTTATTCAGGTGTTGTTCGGAGCAGTGATGAATTGATCAACAGTCGGAACACGACCCACGAACGGTTCGGGAATATTTTTGTGTCTGAAGGAAAATCACGGGAGCAAGTCAATGAACTTTATGCCGGCGATTTGGGTGTAACTGTCAAGCTGAAGGATTCACATACAAATGACACCTTGAATACCAAGGGAACGGATTTGACTATTGAACGGATACATTATCCGGAACCACGCATTCGGACGGCTGTCAAGCCACCCAATAAAAGTGAAACAGAAAAGGTGTCCAAGGCTCTCCACCAGATTCAGGAGGAGGATCCAACTCTGATTGTCGAACACAGCATGGAGCTCAAGCAGCTCATCTTACATGGACAGGGACAGCTTCACCTCGATCTGGTCAAATACCGGATTAAAAAGGTGTATGACCTGGAACTCGAATATATACGGCCACGGATCCCATATCGGGAAACGATCACCAAGGTGGCCAATGAGGTGTATCGTCATAAAAAGCAGACCGGAGGTGCTGGACAATTTGCCGAGGTGCATATGCGTATCGAGCCCTGGCATGAGGGTATGGCTGATCCATCGGATATGTCGGTGCGGAACAAGGATGAAGAAGATCTGCCATGGGGCGGTAAGCTGATATTCCTTTGGTGTATTGTTGGTGGATCTATCGATACTCGATTCTCAAACGCCATTAAAAAAGGCGTTATGAATAAAATGGCCGAAGGCCCATTGACAGGTTCAGCTTGTCGGGATATTCGTGTTTGTATCTACGATGGAAAAATGCACCCGGTCGATTCGAATGATATGGCATTTCAGACTGCATCAACGATGGCATTCAAAACGGCATTTAAAGCTGCTGCTCCTCAATTGATGGAGCCGGTTTACAATATTGAAGTTTTGTGTCCGGAAGAATCCATGGGTGAAATTATGGGTGATTTGCAAACACGTCGGGCAATGATCATGGGCATGGATGCAGAAGGCCATTATCAGAAAATTATGGCACATGTGCCATTGGCGGAACTCTATCAATATTCCTCTACTTTGCGCTCACTGACTCATGGTCGTGCCAAGCACAATCGTGAATTCCACGAATACGCTCCGGTACCTTCCGATGTGCAGCAGAATCTCATTGCTGCATATGAGGAGCATGCTGAGGACGAGGATTAGTGACTGACTGATCATTTTAATTATAATAAAACGGCCCTGAGATGTCAATTTCGGGGCCGTTTTGTTTATATGTTGTTTTGAGCTTTTTATTGTCAACATTCTCTCCAGGATAAAAAAATAACAAATCTCAAATGACAAAAAACAAATAAATCACAAGCTCAAAATTCAAATGATCAAAACCAGGGTGCGTCGCTCATGGTCTCAAAGTCTCATGGTCCCAAAGTCTCAATTCACCACAGAGGGCATGGAGTCACACAGAGTTAGTTCGGTTTCTAAATCTGCACTCGACTCTTTTGTCTCAATGTCTCATGGTCTTATTTCACCACTAAGGCACACAAGGCACTAAATGAGTGGAATAAAAAGAATGCTAGAGGGTCAAATTCTACTGAAGTGCAAAGTAGATCACTAAGAGACTTCAGTTCAGGAGATTCTTAGTGGACTACTCTCACTTTCATTACGCTTTGGTTCTTTTAATATCTGCCCAATTCACGACGATAAAAACCTAAGTGACTGAGTGGTAAAACCCACACAGAAGCCAGACCTTTAATTTCCAAATTCAGCTTCAATTTTCGAAATAACGAAATAACGAAATAACGAAATAACGAAATAACGAAATAACACTTTTTGACTGCAGTCTAAAATATAGCGACCTTCTCCTCCCCTCCTTAACTCCTCTTTTCCTTCACTTCTTTCTCCAATTTTCGAAGCCGCTTTTCCATTTCCGGCAGATTCTTGAAAACGGCATATGAGCGTACGTAATTACCATAAGGAATAGCTGGCGAACCGTAAACTGCCTGGTCCTTTTCCACAATCGCTCCAGCTACACCGCTTTGTGCCTGAATTTTGGTCCCCTCTGCGATCTGGATATGACCAACGATACCGACTTGGCCGCCAATCTGACAGTGCGAACCAATATGTGTGCTACCCGCAATACCCGCTTGGGCGGCAATCACCGTGTGTGCACCGATGCGAACATTATGCGCGATCTGGATCAAATTGTCGAGTTTGGCACCATCCTCGATCACGGTCGAACCCATCGTCGCGCGGTCGATGACGCAATTGGCACCGATCTCCACGTGATTGCCAAGGATGACATTGCCGAGTTGGGGTACCTTGTCATAGCTGCCATCAGCCTTAGGTGCAAAACCGAATCCATCCGAGCCGATCACGGCATTGCTGTGGATCATGCAATCATCTCCAATCTGACAATTCTTGTAAACACGAACACCGGGGAAAAGGACACTATTTTTACCAATCCGGGCACCAGGTCCGATAGTCACCTGATCATGAATGATCGTCCCTTCACCAATTTCTGCACCATTGTCAATGACGCTGAAATGTCCTATGCTGACATTGGCTCCAATGACAGCTGATGGATCAACAAATGCCTGCTTGGAAATGGTCCCAGTTCCCGTCTTACTTTGATCGAACTGCTTGAGCAAAGCAGCAACTGCCATCCGGACATTATCCACCCGGATCAGTGTTGCTTTGATTGGTTGTTGAGGACTGAATGTTCGGTCAACAAGAAGTGCTGAACTTCCGGTTTGATAGGCGAACGCCTCATATTTTACATCCGCCAGAAAGGAGATGGTGCCGGGTGTGCCAGCTTCGATGGGTGCTGGTCCCTGGATCTCAACCTGGGGGTCGCCTTCGATATCTCCCTGGACCAATTGGGCGATCATTGCTACAGTTACACGCATGGCATAAAGGTAGGACACCGCCTCCAAATGGAACGAATCCTTCTACTGGCATTATCTGAAATCCGAAGTTTTACCGTTTCCAGCGGACTCGTGGATCTGCCCAGCCATAAAGGAGGTCAGAGATGAGGGATCCGGCCAGGGTAAGGATGGCAGCCAGGAAGAGGACACCATACACCACCGGCCAATCCTGGCTGAGGATTGAAGCATAGGTCAACCGCCCCATTCCTGGGATATTGAAGATCACTTCAACCGCCACGGATCCGGCGATTGCTGCCGGTAAGACAGCACCAAACAAAGTGATCAATGGGAATAGTGCATTGCGGAACGCATGTCTCCAGATCACGTTTCTCACCGACAGACCTTTCGCCCAGGCTGCCCGGATATAATCCTGTTTTAATTCCTTCAACATGGCATTTCTGACCTGGCGTGTCAAGTAGGCTAGCGATCCATATGTGAGACAAAAAATGGGCAGGAAAAGATGACTAGTACGGATCATCAATGCTTCCAATCCCGTTGCATCGTGCGGGATGTCTCCCAGTCCGATGGATGGAAACAGGTCCATACCATATACTGGGGTCGTAAAGAATACTAGCAACAAGGTGCCCAGCCAGAACCCGGGTACCGAGTACATCGCATACAGTAAAAAGGTAGTCCATTGATCGCGCGCTGAGCCGGCATGACGAGCCATCCAGACACCAAGGGGGATGCTCAGCCCATACGCAAACAGGATGGCGAACCCATTCATCAACAAGGTCCACTTGGCTGCCTGGCTGATTTTACGCCACACAGGCTGACCATCCACCCAGGATCGGTGTGATGATCCTCCAAATAGTGAGGTCATCCACTTGTGATATCGATTATCAATACCATTCCAGGTTATACGAGGAATCCAATTTGATAATATTAGACCTCCTGGACTTCTCGGGATTGCAGTCAAAGCGGTTCTGCGTTCACTTGAAGCTAGTGAATCGGGCAAACGCTCTAACAGGCTTCGAACCTGAACCGGATCAGTCAGGAATGGGAGGCGAGCCAGATCTGTACGGACACTCGTCAGGCTGGGGTCCTTTCCGGCAGGGTCAAGATGGAGGATGGCCGACTGATATCGGTCCATCTGATCATACCAATGCTGGACCTCAATGGGTGATCCGATTTGTTGACACCAGGTAGAATACGCCTCTCTTCGGGAAAGGGGAAGGATCCGGTGCATTGTATCAGGCAGAGAAAGCGGAGACATACTGAAATAAAATGCTGGCCGATTCATACCCAATTCGTCAGCCGCTCGCAGGTACGCTGCTTTATGGACTTGCAAGTCACGCAACGGCAT
>JAHEAU010000182.1 GCA_024642625.1 Lewinellaceae bacterium | reverse complement strand
TTTATGACAAGCCGATACAGCTTGAGGGACTTCCTTCCGAATAGGGTCTGCGAGTCCGATTAGTCCGAGGAATTTGAAGGGTAAGCCTTTTGGATCTTCTTCTGGCAAGTCTGATTCTGAAAAAGTCTCAGCAACAGCCAGGACCCTTAAGCCCTGGTTTGCGATGGACTTCACCTCTTTAAGCACCGTTGTCAATATGTGTTCGTCTGAAATACTGATTGAACATACATATTCGGGAGCGCCCTTCATGACGACGCGCATCGGTCCTGATTGATCTATCCGGTAAAAGGCCCTAGTGAGTGCCAATCGTTTTTGGGTCAGTGGATATTCTTTCACCAATCTGCTGCCCCATGAATTTAATTCCTCGAAATTTGTTGCACGAAGTATCGCCCTTTCCATCGGATCTGAAGGCTCAGTGGGACTCGCAAGACTCGCAGCGACCAATACATTTACATGTTCGGGTTTGAATTCACTTTCGCCGGTTGAAATCAGCAGGCCATCTGCCCAAACAGCCTGAACGGACATTCTGTTTTCAGTGAGTGTACCTGTTTTATCCGTGCAGAGGACTGTGCACGAACCAAGTGCTTCAATGGTATTGACTTTCCTGGTAAGTACATGATGTTTGGAAAGCCTCCACGCTCCAAGCGCCATAAAAACTGTCAAGACGACAGCATACTCCTCCGGCAGCATAGACATCGCCATACTCAGGCCATAGAGGAGAGATTCCAGAAAGTCTCCGGTCATCCACGTGAGGACAGTCATGACCAAGACACACAGAGCGAGTCCGACGATTGCAATGATGGTGATCATCCGACCGACTTCATGTTGGAGGCGGGTCGGTTGATCATGAATGGTGTCCAATATCCGCCCGATCCGTCCTACTTGTGTGTGAATCCCGGTAGACATGACGGTAGCGAGGCCCTGCCCTTGCAAAATCATGGTGCCACTGTAAATGAAAGGACGGTCTTCACCACCTGGGAGGCCCACTTCTTCAATCCCGTTCCAGATCATTTTCCTGACAGGGACTGATTCACCAGTCAGCAAGGATTCATCCAGACTGAGGTTTTCGTTTGCAATCAACCGCGCATCTGCTGGGACCCGATCTCCTTCATGGAGGACCAATAGATCGCCAGGTACAACGTCCCTTCCAGCAATTCGAACTTGCTGGCCATCGCGGATGACAAGTGCTCGCGGACTGGATAGATCTTTTAATGCCTGAAGCGCTCTCTCTGTTTTGTTGGTTTGATACAAGGTGATCCCGATAATCACCAGGATACATCCAAAAAGTAAAGCCCCTTCTGCAGGATCACCAAGTATAAAATAGAGGCTCCCTGACGCAAGCAGGAAGATGAACATAGGTTCACGGATGACTTCCTTAACCACTTTCCACAAACTGTACGATTTGCCTTCAGGAAGGCTATTGGGCCCGTGCTCAAGCAGTCGTATGGATGCTTCTTTGTGACTCAGCCCTTGGATAGGATCAGTTTCAAATCGTTCTGACATTGGCATTGATGCGCCTTAAAAATAGGTCGTCCGCCCTTTCCGGAAGATGACCTACACTAGCCAGGTGGATGATCAGATCAATGTATCTTTGAATCCGTTGAAAACTGATCATCCCAAACATGTCGGTCTGCAAACCCCTTTTCCTTCTTTCATTTTTGATCCTGCTTATTTCGAACCAGGTAACAGCCCAGGACACCCTCCGCAGGCCCCGCATCGGTCTGGTTCTTGCCGGTGGTGGTGCAAAAGGGCTTGCCCATATTGGTGTGATCAAAGTGCTCGAAGAAGCTGGTTTTGATGTCGACATGGTTGGCGGCACGAGTATGGGTTCAATCATTGGTGGACTTTATTCTCTCGGTTACGATGCAAAGACAATGGAGGACCAGGTGGCCAGTCTGGATTGGGACTGGATGCTCAGTCAGACGCCAGACCCGGAAACGCAACCCTTGCCTGAGCGAGAAGCGACGAGTCGGTACCAATTGACTGTGCCGTTGAAAGGCTTCAAGTTGACCCTTCCCTCTGGTTTTAATAATGGGCAGAAACTATTTTTAGCGCTTTCACATCTGACGGAAGATTTTCACGAGGTAACCCATTTTAACGATTTGCCTCGTGATTTTTTCTGTATTGCATGTGATTATTATTCGGGAGAAGAGGTGCTTCTGGATCATGGCTATTTAGCCGATGCGATGCGTGCAAGTTCATCCATTCCCAGTTTTTTCTCTCCCGTCAGACTCGAAGACCGGATTCTGATTGATGGTGGCTGGGTGAACAATTTCCCTGTTGAACGCATGAAAGAGCGCGGGGCAGATTTTATTATTGGAGTTGATTTTCCGCAAGCCAAAGCCAATCTTGACGCAGACTTATCCCTGTTGGATGTTCTGGTTGAATCCGGTTCATATGTCAATACCAGGTACAACCAGATTAATCGCGAACTCTGTGACGTCCTGATTATTCCACAATTAGGAGGACTTTCTGCTGCGGATTATCCACAAGCGGATACAATTGTTCGCTTAGGAGAAATGGCTGCCCGACAACAAATAGATCGTCTTCGTTTTCTTGCAGATTCTCTACGAATTCAGCCACGAAAATTTGCCAATCCACTGCCAACGCAGGAACGGGAAATAACAGATATTCAAATTACCGGTTTGGGAATCACCGAAAAGAAAGTTCTTGATCATTTTTTAAATGCAGACTACAGAGGCCCTGCGCATCCGTCTGAATATCTCCGAATTGCCAACAATTTGTACGGCACAGGTGATTATGATCAGGTCGCTTACAAACTTAAACGGGATTCCTTGCTTGAAGGATACAAATTTATATTGCAACTTAAAAAGAAATCTACACCTTCGAGTTTGAATTTTAGTTTAAATTATACGACAGACTACAATTCAGCATTGTTGTTGAATTATACGCGGAGAAATTGGTTGTTCAATGGGAATCGACTCCTTATGGATCTGGCTATATCTGAAAACCCTGTGATTCGATTTCGATCCCACTCAGTATTAGGATCCGGATGGCGGCCAATGGTCGATGTGAGCTATTTTCGTTTTCGACAACCTTATTATATTGATAATAAAGTGTTCAGTCGTTACGTTCTTGAACACGTAAATGCCGGAATCGGTATTCGTAGCCTTCTTCAAACAAATACATTGCTGGGTGTCATGATAGAATATAGTCACACTGGCTTTTTTGGTGATGCATTTGACTTGCTCGGTACAGGAAAGGCAAAGTTTGATTTATTAAATATTCGTTCATTTTTCACCTATAAACCATACAGAGATCCGCGACATCCGAACGGGCCGGAAGTGAGGCTTGAAATCATTGTTTCTTCAGATCTGGATAAGGGTGTTCTCCAGGGGCCAACGACTTTTTATCGGGCTTTTTTTTCTCAGAGTTTTACTGCCGGAAAAGCATGGTCATTCACCGCATTTCTCAATAGTAAGAGTACCATTAGTCGCCCGTTGGATGGCCCAAATACAATTTTCGGAGGAGGGTATGGCAGTAGTTATCCGTTGAATTTGACTCCAGTGTTGGGTTATGAACGAATGGAGCTCACTGCGGATGGAGGTCTTCATTTTCTTGGAGCCGAGGTGCATTATACAGTTGCGAAAAATCATGAATTGTTACTTGCCTGGAATCAAGGTGTGATCATGACGCGAGAGGCAATAGACCGGTTGTCATTCACATCCCAATCCATTGGCGGATTTGGCGGCGGGTATGTTTATCATTCACCTGTTGGACCATTTCGAATAATAGCAGGTCGATCTTATGAGAATCCGGACTGGGGGTTGTATTTGTATTTAGGTTATTGGTTTTAATTTTTGCTTTTTGCCCCGTGCACTTGAGGCTATTCGCTATTGCTGGATTTGATTTAATGCGAGCATTTGTCTTTGGTGAGAGAGGGTGAAGGGTAAGAAATAGTGCCTGCCTGTCCGATAGGCAGGGGCTGAAACACCAAAAGAAAAAAAATCTCAAATAAATTCCAAATCCAAAATGCCAAGCACCGAATTCCGAACACCGAGCACGAATTCCGTTTTCGGCCCTTAAAATATCCAAATAACGAAATGGCAAATAGCAAAGCAATTGTATTGCTCAAATAAGAATGAATAAACCCATGTGAAGTAGTTGCTTTTTAGTTTAAATGTCAAGAAATTCCGCCTTCCGCCTTCCGCCTTCCACTGTCATTTTTCATTACACATCCCTGATTCCTGATCCCTCATCCCTTGAAATCACCCAGTGCCAAACACCGCATATCAAACACTGCGCTGCTACTTATCCAATTTCATGTATTTTTAGCCATCAAATCAACGTAATGAAACCAATTCTCCAACAAATTCTGTGTCTGGTCATCTTGACAATGACCATTCAACTACACGCACAACTATCCGTAGGAACGAAGCCACCCAGTGTTACGATTAGTGGTGATCAAGGCGGAAAAGTTACAGGCGGCGATTGGTCATCTTCAGAGATCAAAGGCAAAGTCTATACTGTCATGTATGTCGATCCGGATGAGAAAGAGACAAATGAACATGTGGAAAGGTCATTGAAGTCTGAAAATTTTCCGCGTGATAAATATGGTTCCATGGCCATCGTAAATACAGCCGCTACGTGGAAACCGGATGCAGTGATCAGGATGATTCTCAAAGGGAAACAGAAGGATTATCCCGATTCAATCTATATCATGGATCAAGACAAGGTTCTTGTGAAAAAGTGGGGTTTAAAGGATGACAACTACCACGTGCTCACCTTTGGTAAGGATGGTACGCTTTTGTACAGTAAGTTCGGTGCACTGAGTAATCAGGACATTCAACAGTTGAAACGAATAATTCGGTCAAATCTATAATCTGATTCACCGACTTATTTTGCATTATCTTTAGAACAGATGTATCTATTTAGATTCCTCATTATTATACTCGCCGTATTTCCTTTCACGGCCTGGTCACAACCAGTTCAGGGAGTGCCTATTCCGGCACTTGTCCTCACTGAGGACGATGGTGGCAAACTCGGCGGAGGATCATGGCATTGCAGTGATATGAAGGGAAAGCCCTGCCTGCTCGTATTGATCCATCCAGACAAGCAGGATTTGTTGGCACCGCTTGAACGGGCCATTGAAGAAATTCATCTTTATTCAAATGAGGGTTCTCTGGTCAAAGTGATGGATTCGCGTTTATCCTGGAAGCCTGATAGGTTGATTCAGGCGAGTTCCTGGTTTGGTCAAATGAGTGGTAAATTCATTGAGGCCAAGGAAAATGGTCTTGTTCAGGCTTTGTTTATGGATCGAAAGAATAAACCTGCATCCTGGGCAATCGTTTATGATCAAAACCTGGTGTTTCGGAATACGTTGCATTTGAACGATCGTCCTGTCCACATTTTTCTGTTGGACAAGCGAGGTATAATTGTCAGCTATTTTTCCGGTAAACCCTCTGATGCTGATGCGAAGGGTTGGATCCAGATCATGAAAAAACTGGGCACCACTTCTTGAAATGTCAGCTCCAGTTCTGGACATTCTCGAATTTGAATGACTCAGGACTGAAAAAAGATCTGTCCACTTTTTTCCTGGAAAAGAATGATATAAACACCCGCCAGATCAGGTAATTTGATTTGTGATGGTTGACCTGGACTGCTTGGATTGTGGCCACATAATATCCAATGGATGAACCATGCTTTAATGAATTCCTTTTCAAGAACATGTTTCGAAGTAACGGACTAGCCATTTCGGGTAGAAACGGGATTAGTGCATAGGCTGCTTTATGTACTTAATATCGCTTTCAATGCGTCAGGTACATCAACTACTTTTCGTGTGTCATAGTTGAAGGCCACCATACCTGTTTTCGCCAGTGCCAGGATTTGATCTCCTTTGTCGGGTAGGCTGAGCCGATAGACAAAGTCCCAGCTCTTGCGGGTCCAGTCCGTTGTACCCACCTGTACAAAGACCCGATCGCCAAAAAAGCCCTCTGCTTTATACAAGATTGCAGAGTCGACTTGCAGAAAGCCAACCCCAAATGCTTCTAATTCGGATAGATGCAAGGAATCCAGCCATTGTACTCTAGCCTCTTGCAGATAGGCGAGGAGCCTGTCGTTTCCAAGATGATTGCCGTAATTGAGGTCGGTGATGCGGATGCTGATTTCTGTGGAGAATGGAAGATTATCAGGGATGTCGAGTTTGATTCGGGCCATATATGTGTGTATAGGATGAGGCCAAAGGTAGAGAGCTATTTGCTCTTGAGGACTCCAGGAACTCACGAGGGATAAAAATTGGATGTCACTTGATGGTTTAATGGGCTACCAAACTTCTAGCGTGCTCAGGCCCCCTCTCCTTGAAAAAGGAGAGGGTTGGGGTGAGGTTATCGAGGCTTTTCGCCCTTCGCTGTTCGCTGTTCGCAGAGCAGGGTATAACCAGGATTTGTCTCCGGATAGAGGAGGTAAAAGGCGAAGGGTAAAAGGTAATGGGTAAATGTTGAAATAGAAAAAGACAAAAATCAAATTCAAATGACCAAAAGCCAGTCGGTGGATCTGTGTTTCAGTCCAAAGGTTAAAATTCAGCTTTCGAAATAACCGCTTTCCGAATTCCAAACAACGTTTCATCCCTCATCCCTGACCCCTCATTCCTCGAAATAACCCAATATCGAAATAACACTCCGTTGTCTGAATCAGGATTTACAGGATTTCAGGATAAACAGGATTGGAGTTTCAGTAGAACGTAAAAGGTAAAACCGAAAACATTTGGATTCCGCCTTGTGTCCCCCTCACAAGAAAATGTGGACATCAGAGTCGAATGATTCAATGAGGGGGTGGGCCGGCAATTTTCTTTATAACAAAGAGAGGTTTCAAGCCATGCCGGGCCGGGGGAGGATAGAAGGAGCCCAGACTGCAGACCGCCTACATTATTCGAAATATCCCAATAGCGAAATAACCGAATGAAATAACAAATAACCAAAAATCAAATTCAAATGATTAAGAAAGTCGATGGATTTGGTTTTTCGTCAATATGTCAAGAAATTCCGCCTTCCGCCTTCCGCCTTCCGCTTTCGAAATAACCCAATAACGAAATAACACTCTATTGTCTGAATCAGGATTCTCAGGATTTCAGGATGAACAGGATGAGAGTGTGTAGAACGTAAAACGTAGAATGTATAACTTCGAATATTGCACACCGTTTCGCTTTCGAGGTAACTCAATAATTAAATTACCCAACACCCAACACCCAACACCCAACACCCAACGCCCAACGCCCAACACTGAATTCATATTCGGTCCTCAGCC
>JAHEAU010000181.1:6124-7322 GCA_024642625.1 Lewinellaceae bacterium | reverse complement strand
TCAATAACGAAATAACTTCTTCACCTCCAAATTCATAACCTCATAACCTCATAACCTCATAAACCTCCTCCTCGACTCCCTCCTACGCTGAAGCTTCGGCGGGCAAGCCTCCCCTCCAAACTCCTAAACGTAAGCCATGAAATAATAATTCCGCCCTTCAGTATATTCCCGAATGAATTCTTCCCGCGTCAAAGGTGCTTTTTGCTTGAGCCATCGAGCCATTAACGTCACCTTCATACCACATTCGGCTAGCAGGTCGAACACCTGATCTGGCGAAGAGCCATAGTGCTCGGCAGCGCCCAGTCCGTGCTCAAAGATGATAACGGGTTTGTAGGTTTGGATAAGATGAGTCGCTCCACGTAATACAAGTAATTCTCCTCCTTCAACATCGATCTTGATAAGATCAATTTTCTGGTCGGATGGCAAAACATCATCCAGTCGGTCTGTCTGCACAGTAATCGTGGTATCCTCTTCATTGGGCCGGTCGTAGTCACGCTTGACCAGTCCGGAATAGGACGGATTGCTGACCACATAATTGAATGTGGACTCGCCCTTCTTTTCACTCAGCGCAATCGGCAGAATTGTACAATTGGACTGTCCGTACTTTATTTTCAAGTCTTCGTACAGTTCCGGGATCGGTTCAAATCCGAAATGGTGGCCCAGAGGTGCAGCCTGGCGCATGATATCCAGTACCTCTCCTTTATGGCATCCAACATCAATACATGTGCTGGTCGATTTGCACACACGTCGAATCACGGCGCGGGTCTGCTGATCGTATTGCTGATTGCGAGTGATAGCAATCGGCATGGCTTTGAGTAAGTTCTTCAGGGTCTGCAGCATAGTGGGCACCTCGTAGGGCGAAGATACATCTTTGCCTTATCAGACGATGAGACCACATAGTAGATAAGCGTCTAAAGAATGTCAAGTTTGAAAAAACATCAAGCTGACATCGCAACTCCATATTCTACGAAAGATCCATTCACGGATTATGATCTGCTGTCAAAAGGCAAGTTCCTCTATTTCTTTGGTCAACAAATTCATCCGATCAGAATGCCCATAAAATAAGGGATTTTCTAACTCGATTTGAAAAGAGTAAAGAAATTTTCAAGATGTGAAATCCGATCACGCCATCTAGCTCGTAGATGGGTACAGACAAACAAACTGGACAGGCCGGCACCGAGCAAATCAACTTAATCGG
>JAHEAU010000181.1:0-6114 GCA_024642625.1 Lewinellaceae bacterium | reverse complement strand
TCTTTTTTTTTGGGCATGTAACCGCACGTGAAGCCCCGTCAACTCTCATATTCCCCTTGTATTTGAGCTCTCTCCAGAGTGGATGAAGAAAAAACTTTCTGGTTTCGAAATCCAAACTCCCAATCCAGCTCGTAGATGGATACAGACAAACAAACCGGAAAGGCCGGCACCGAAAAAATGATTTATCGGGGTACTGACCGGAAATTTCTTATCACATCTTAACAAGCAAAATCATGTTTGACAAAACGAAACAATGGAAGGCCGTAAAACTAACATTCGTGTTAGGTGCCTTGATCACAGCAGCATGTTTAATCGCTGCAGACCACATTGATGCCCCTGGGGTGACCAGTGGAAACGGAGGGAGTGTCGGATCAGATATCACTGATCTGTATGCTTTTGCAAACGGAGACAATATGGTCTTCGTCATCAACACGCAGGGCCTCCTTTCTCCATCTGCCACGACTGCTGCATCCTTTGATGAGGAGGTGATGTTGGAGATCAACATTGACAACAGCTCCACGAAAGATCAGATCGAAGACCTGGTGATTCAGGCCACCTTCGAAAACGGAAAGGTTCAGGTATATGGTCCTGTGGCCCCGGTAACAATGGGCGTAAACAGTACCCGTGTCAGTGGCTCACCTGCAGTTGAAGCAGGCATTACAACTGGAAATAACCCGATCATCGGCGATGCCAATGGCATCAAAGTGTTCGCTGGTCCAAGGGATGACCCGTTCTTCTTTGATCTGGGCAGATACCTCGACATTCTGGGTGGAACTCAATCCGGCTTCCGCAATCCCGGAGTCGATGCATTCGCAGGAACAAACGTTATGGCACTGGTCATTGAAGTACCCAAATCACGTCTGGGCTCAGGAGACATCAATATCTGGGCAACCTCCAATCGCAAACTGTAAATCATCACCCTCTAGCTTACTAGAATTAAAACGAACTCACAATGAAATATTCAATGCTTTCTCTCCTCTTCGTCTCTTTTCTCGCTTTCACAGCATGTGACAAGGACGATGATCAACCAGTAGTCCGCTACGAACAGGAAGACCAAATGGGTCGTCCAGCCATCAATACAGTGTTTGTGCCATCAGGATCTGCAAAAGATGCCTTTAACACAACTACGCCTGCAGCCATGGGAGCAGCTTACACCACCGTTTTTCGCGATCGTTTGCTGGCACTCAATGCCGGGTACACAACAAACCTGTTGACTCTTGACGCAACAACCTTTGCCAGCGTTTTGGCTACAGATGTGCTGAGTGTCTCTTTGACGAAGCCGACTACCTTTTATGATGGCACAAATGTGCTGACGGGTCGGACTCTGGCTGATGACGTCATCGATGTGGAACTGATCCTCATTTTCGGGGGACCAACAGGTGGATCCAATCCTGGATTGACTAGTGACAACGTCAGCGCGAATGACAGGCCTTTTTTGAGCTCATTCCCTTATCTGGCAGCTCCCCACAGTTAATTTCGCTTCTCATGAAGAAGGGGTCGCAGGACTTCTGTTGACCTCTTCTTCTTTTTCATTTTTTTAAATCATACATACCCTATTATGAAAGCCGCTCTCTTCCTCGCCATCCTCCCGATTTTGATATTGACTTCATGTTCAATGGAACCAGGTCAAATCGCCCAATCCACGGATTATAATCAATATCTGGTGTCTGCTGATTCACCATCTCAATATTCACTGGAAACAGACATCGCGTTTTGGGAGGATCGATTTGCGCAGGACAATACGGATGAGATTCCATTGATCAAGCTGGCACAACTGTTCAGCGGTCGCTTCAAGAAAAATGGTCAAGTTGAAGATATTCTTCGTTCGGATAGCTTGTATCACCACGTTTTGGATCAACAAGCCGAACCATCTGCTTCTCTTTATCAGGCTCTCGCTCAAAATGCGATAACCCAACATCAGTTCCGGAAAGCCAGGGCGTATGCAGAACAAGCACTTGCAAGAGGTGATCGGAAGGCAGCGACCACGCTTGTCCAGGTTGATGTCGCCTTGGAGCTTGGAAATGATTATGAAGCAAATCTTCTTTTGAATTCGTTTTCAAACCAGAATTCATTTGCACATCTGGTTCGTCAAAGCAAATTGAGCGACCATCGCGGAGACCTGGAAACAGCAATAGGGCTCATGGAACAGGCGGTTGAGCGTATTAAAGGGAATGAGGATCTATATGCCTGGGCCATGTCCAATCTTGGAGATATGTATGGCCATGCTGGTCGGGTTGATAATGCGTATGCGGCATATTTGGCCGTTCTCCAAAAAGATCCGGGGTATGATTATGCATTAAAAGGTATTGCCTGGATCGCCTTTTCCCACGATCATAATCTGGAAGAAGCAAAGCGGATCATCGCCTGCCTCCAGGGTCGAAAGCCATCCCCTGAATGGGATTTGCTTCTCGCCCAAATCGCTGAAATGGAAGGTGATGATCAAACAAAAATGACCCTCCTGGATCATTTTGTTAAAACGGTCAATACACCAGGGTACAAGACCATGTATCACAAATATTTGCTAGAAATTTATGCTGAAGAATGGGGATATATCGATGAATCTCTATCCATTGCTGAGGAGGAAATCGCCAGTCGCCCGACACCTCAATCGTTTGATCTCATGGCCTGGAGTCTCCTGCATGCGGGCTTTGCAACAAAGGCACTGGAGATAACCAGAGATTTTGTCCAGGGTCGGACATCCGAACCGGATGCATTATATCATACAGGTATGATTTACCTCGCCAATCGGCAGATGGATGAAGCAAAGGATTTTTTGACCCTGGCACTGGAAAGCCGGTTTGAACTGGGGCCAACTCGGACGGCACAAATCCAGAAAACACTGGATCAAATCTGAGGCCATCCCTCAATGATGTAAGCCCCTTTGCCATCATGACAAAGGGGCTTTTAAATGTTGGACTTGGGGTTGACAAATATTAGCGATGAATATCTCTGAATTTAAAATCCTATCCGCAATCCCATGATGACATTTCGTCCAGGAGCTGTAATTCCGGAACTGTAAGGTCTGTAACGAACGTCCAAAATATTCTCGACTCCACCACTAATGGCAATATATTCACCCGCCTGCCAAAGTACTTTCAGATTGAGGATGGACCAGGCAGGTGCGTAAGGACGGCCATCACTGTCCAAAGCATACAAGTAGTCCTTTCCTTGTTCATCAGGAGCGAGATCTCCGGCTTCAACACCTCCCTGATAACGCCAGGTGAGATCGGCTTGCCAGCGGTCCCGACGGTATTGAAATTGGCAAAGAGCAGTCCAGGGTGCGGCATGCCGCAATGGAGCGGTCGAACCATTTTCAAGTTCCTCTTCTCCCTTTTGCCAACTGCCTCGAACACGCAATCGAAAACCATACGGAAGAACAGCTTCAACACCTCCCTGTACACCCCACACTCGTGCCTGAGCTGCATTTTGTAAGGCTTGGACACGGCTGAGTTCACCATCATAAAAAATGGAATCCTGTCCATTAAATGTGAAGCCCCGCCGAACAAGAGCATTGTCCAACAGTGTGTACCAGACATTGATATCCATTTTCATTTTCTCTCCTATCGTTTTCACGATACCAAGGTCTCCGCTATAAGCATATTCCGGATTGATATCCGGATTGGGGACGACAACCGAACCAGGAGTCGAGTCAAAGACCTTCCCCACATCATCCACATTTGGACTGCGGAAACCGGTACTGCACATCAGGCTGAATTGCCAGCTGGTCGCTGGACGCCAAATCACGCCGGCATTCCCAGTCAACCCACCATTGCGTTGCTCGGCTTTTGTAAATGGGAAGCTGTAAAAGTTCTGATCAAATGTAGCATCAAGCGTGATGTAATTATACCGGGCTCCTGCTTCCAACGTCCATTGATCCCGCGGACGAAACTGATACAAGGCATATCCTGCCCAGGATGACCAGGTAGAACCATCCGGATACCGACTAGGTCCTGGAATCACTTCGCCCGAAGCGATATTTTCGTCTGATCCAGAGGAGGCAACGGCATTGAAAACACCTTCCAGTCCATAACTCAGGGTCTGTTTATCATCCAGAGTCCTGTGGAGGTCAAGATTCAATGACCAGGCGTCAACAGCCTCCTCCCGGATGTATCGAGTGGTTTTATTGAGGTCGCGATCACGTCTGCTTTCCTTCGAATATTGATAAGCCATAGCAATGCGAAGGTGATCAAATAATGGACTGTCTGCTTTGTGCTCAGCTTCAAGGTGGTGCATTTGCCACTTTTGTGGACCATAGCTCCACTCTGCAGATCGTAACGTATTTCCCTTAGGCCGAATCAGCCTGTCATATCGCGGAACATCACCAGTGGTTGAAAGGTGAAACCCATATTCAATATCCCAATGCTCATTGGGCATAAACCGGATTTTTTGCATCAGATTGAATTGCCAATAACCGCTACCAACCTGGATAGTCGGATCCGCGTTGGTGATGACGGTGTCACGGCCGTCCAGACGTTTGGCATATGAAGGGCGGAGATACGCATCTGGCCCATGTCGTCCCATACGCAGATCATCGTAATCAGTGTGGGTGGCACTGCTGAGAAAAGCCCATTTCCCCTTGCCATAATGGAGGTCGAGGTGAACGGTTTTTTCCTGACTGGCGCTGGCAAATCGCAAAAATGCCTGTCCTCTGAGTGAACGATCACCCGAGGGGATCAGGGTCGGCTGCCGGGTGGTGAACAGCATCACACCCCCAATGGCATCACTGCCAAACAGCAAGGAGCCGGGACCAAGGATGATTTCAGTTTGGTCGAGGGTCAACGGATCCAGAGCGATCACGTTTTGAAGATTACCGCTCCTGAAGATAGCCGTGTTCATTCGGATACCATCCACACTGATTAAAACACGATTTGCCGCAAAACCACGAATCATGGGGCTACCTCCGCCAAGCTGACTTTTCTGAATAAAAACCTGACCAGAAAGGCCGAGCAGGTCAGCAGTTGTCTGTGGATTTTGTAATCGGACTTCACCGGGTCTTATAATTGCCAGGGGTTGTGCAGATCGTTTCATTGGCTGCGACCAACGTGTAGCCGTAACAGGGATAGCCCCTAAAAGGATACTCGATTCCTGCAAGTGAACCTTGTAGTTGTTACCAACCAGATCCTGGAAATAAATGTGCTGCGGTTCATGCCCGATATAGGAGATGATCAGCGTGTCAGTCTGTTGAAAACGACTAATATCTGCCTGCCCACGATTGTCAGTAATTGTCGCATGGACGAAAGCCTGATCGGTGATAGAAGCACCAATCAATGCATCACGAGTCACACTGGATTCGACAGTAATGATTTGCCCAAATAGGGGTATGGAAGCGATCAGGCTTGTGATCACAAGCCAGATTCGATGTTTGTCTTGCATCGTCGAAAAGTTGAACGGTTATAAAGAACATGTCAATCGGCCAAAAGGCCAAAACCTAACCGAACAACTGGGGGGGAGGCGTAGGTGGGTGAATCTTGAATTGATGCTGTATGCATACGGATTGAACCGTTGCCTTCTGGCGTTTCAATTCAAGTAAAGACTCGGTAAACTGACCAGGGGAAAGGGGGTACAACTGCTTGAGAAATTGGGACCAGGATTGCTGTAACTTTGAATGGAACGGATCAGTGCCGATCAATCTGGCCAAAACGACTTCCAATGTCGATTCAAATACAGCCTCATGATGGTCAGCCCAAGCTGTAAGATACAGGCTGTCGATGCACTGTTGCTGGTCGACAACATCATAGATCATGCCTTTATATTGAAATTCATCTTCATTCACCCATTCAAATGTGCTGGGAATGTCTCCATGAATGCTGATGGTGATATGAAACAATGATTCTTCTGGAAGGATTTGAAGAATGGATTTTTTCGCATCCATGTGCAGTTGATCCCGACGAAAGGATATGCAGGCGAAGTAAGCCACGGATGGCAGAAGGATTGAACAGACCAGGATGGATGCCAGCAAGGGGCGCATGGCTGAAAGATACGGTGAATCTGTACGAAGTTTAATAAGATGATTGCATGAAGCGGCCTATGACATAGATCAAGTCAAATGCTGCCACACATCAATGTGGTCATTGAAGGTATGGCCTAAGTTGCAGGATCGGATTCCAACAACCT
>JAHEAU010000180.1 GCA_024642625.1 Lewinellaceae bacterium | reverse complement strand
GGGCAATTGCGAATTCGGAAAGAAAATTCTGAATGCGGAAAAGGCCGGTGCAATTGCAGTCATTATTTGCAATTTTGAAGATGCTTTTGTCAATATGGGCGCAGGTGCTGTTGGCAGCCAGGTTAAAATTCCATCAGTATTTGTACGTCAATCAGATTGCGCTACATTCCGGGTATTTGCCGGTACAGGCTTGACAGCAACGATTGCTGCTCCAGTTGATCCAACCGATCCGGATTATCTGGATGGCACGCTTGACAACGGGATTATCTCTCATGAATTTGGACATGGCATTTCCAACCGTTTGACCGGTGGCCCAAGCCAGGCCGGATGCCTTGGTGGGGAGGAGCAGATGGGCGAAGGTTGGTCTGATTTTATTACACTAATTATGACGGCCAAACCTGGAGATACAGGTCCACAGAAAAGAGGCATTGGCACATTTGTTACCCGTGAAGCGAATAATGGAAAGGGCATTCGCAACTTCCCATATTCCACTGACATGATAATCAATCCAGTAACGTATAACGATATACGGACGCTATCCGTCCCACACGGTGTAGGTTCTGTCTGGTGTTCGATGTTATGGGATTTATACTGGGCCATGGCCGACAAATACGGTTATGATCCTGACTTTGACAACCCGGATTCGGGAAATAATAAGGCCATTCAACTGGTGATGGATGGTATGAAAATGCAGGCTTGTACACCTGGTTTCATAGATGGACGTGATGCCATTCTCGCTGCAGATCTCGCGGATAACAAGGGTGAAAATCAATGTTTGATTTGGGAAGTTTTCGCCCGCAGAGGATTAGGTGTAAATGCGGATCAAGGTTCGTCTGCCAGTCGGACAGACGGTGTGGAGAATTTCGAAGTACCCGATTGCAGGCCTGAATTAAAGGTCCGTAAAACAGTGACTTCCGTGATTGATGCCGGGGACAATATTGATGTCACCTTGCGTGTAAAAAATGATCGTCCGGATAATGTAACTGGCGTCGTTGTTCGTGATCTGGTGCCTGAAAACGCCACCTTTATTGCTGGTTCTGCAAGTATGATGGCCACCCAAAATGGTGATGAATTGCAGTGGACTATTGGCAACATGGCTGCAGGCACAGAATTGGAGATTACGTACTCCTTATCTACTTCTGATGTTTATGGCTCTGATCTGATCTATTATCAACCCTGTGAGGAGGATGATATAGATATTTGGTTAAAGGAATATGTGGATGGCGCCAACCAGTTATTTTTTGAAGTATCCGATTATAAAGTAAACGGCGGCACAAATGCCTGGGGAATTCTGAATTCAGATACAACGATTCGAACCAACCTCTATTTGATCGACCCTGTTACTCTGAGTAACGACAAACCCATTCTGCGTTTCAGTCACTCTTATAACACGGAATATCGCGTAGATGGTGGATTTGTCCAGGTGTCTACCGATTATGGTGTGAATTGGTTGGATGTCCGTGACAAGCTATTCCGTGAACCGTATGCACTTGGAGGAATACAATACAGTACATTCAGCGTTCCCAATACAGTAGCCTGGACCGGCGCATCAGATGGATTTGTCGACACTTATATCGATCTTTCCGAATATGCTGGTCAGGATGTTGTGATCCGGTGGTTGTTTGCTTGTGATGGCAACACAGCTGACGTCACTGATGGTTGGTTTATCGATGACATTACCTTTATGGATATGTACAATTACAATTCCGAGGTGTGTGTCAGTTTTGACCAGGGCAGCGATTTTTGTGATCTCCCTGGAGGAAAAGGCACTTTTGTCGAGCACAGTACAACCGGTATTGACAACGAACCAGTTCTTGAGGGAATCAATGTGTATCCTAACCCGGCTCAGGAGCAACTTTATGTAACGATCGATCGTGGTACACCTGCCGATTATCAGATTACTTTGACCAGTCTTGAAGGCAAAGCCTTGTGGACAAAGCAGCTGGAAGGTGCGACCTATCAAACGGTACAAATTCCTCTTCAGCAAACGACGATGGGCATGTATCTGATCAAGATACAATCTGATGAAGGCATCTTTGTGAAGAAGGTTGTGATCAAGCCGTAAGGGATTGATTTGAAAAATAAAAAAAGCCGGAGATGGATTTCATCTCCGGCTTTTTTATTTCTGTTTGTCCGGAAAACTCGAATTCCAACAAAAAGACTAATTGTTCAAGCTAGTTTTCCAGGCAAATGGAATAATTCTTCTTGGCCCCTGGCAAACAAGTCAATCCCATTTCGCATAAATGAGAAAACCTTTACAGTTCTGTAACACCGCAAGAGGTACTGATACATTGCGCACATCGGATAATATATTGTTCAACCCCTCCAGGGTTGGGAATGTAGTATATCAATAACCCCGGGTTGCACCCGGGTCTATTGATATTGAACCCTTCCAGGGTTCCTTCCCAAGACCTTGAATTGAAAATAATAGCTGGTTTACTTAAGGATTGATCTAACGAATAAACCCATTACCAAATAAACCCCTTCGCGTCTTCGCGTCTTAGCGTTTCACCTCCACAATCCACACAATTTCCGTAAGCCAGAAAATGTGGATTTAATAAATCCGGTTTATTGTATTGCAAAGGCCGTCTCGTTTCCACGTTGAGCATTTGACCTCCAGCTTCCTGGAGTATGATATCGGCTGCAGCAGTATCCCACTCCATGGTAGGAGCAAAACGGGGATAGATATCAGCCTCGCCAGTTGCCAGTCGGATGATCTTTAGTGAAGAACCGGATGGCCGGATTACAGGTTGATCAAATCGTGCCATAAACGCTTCTGTATCGACATCTCGATGGGAGCGGGAAGCTACCAACCGCAGACCCTGGTCATGCTCTGAAAACGTCCTGGATCTGATGGCGACAACTTGCCCGTCCACTTCTGTCCAGGACCCTTTGTCCATGGTCGCCCAGTACATCGCTCCAGACACGGGCACCGCAACCACTCCCAGCACAGGGCGGCCTCCTGTAATAAGGGCGATATTCACTGTGAACTCACCATTCTTCTTGACAAATTCTTTGGTCCCATCCAGCGGATCCACCATCCAGAACTGTGGAAATCCGGAACGGATTGAAAATGGAATCTGCTTATTCTCTTCCGATAAAAAAGGAATATCCGGGAAACGGGATTCAAGAGTCAGCTGAATGATCGCATTAGCTTGAAGGTCAGCTTTGGTCAGGGGTGAATCATCTGCCTTTTGGATCACCTGCTCCGCTGAAAAGGTGGCATAGACTTCCAGGATTTCGGCGCAGGCCAGACGAGCGGCATGTTTCGCTGCTTGTAATAAGTTGATATCAACAGACATATTACAAAAGTAAAGAGAAAATGAAAGGCCCTGCTCTCATCCGAAAGCAGGGCCTTTTTGAATAACCAATTGTCAGGATCAGGAATTGACGCTTTGCATGGTCACAGAAGGAGCTGCATCCAGGATCTCCTGGGTGGCTTGATCTGCATACGTAGCAAAGTTTTTCGAAAACTGCCCAGCCAGCTTCTGTGCTTGCTGGTCATATGCGTCCTTGTTTGTCCATGTATTCCTTGGATTGAGGACATCCGTCGGTACACCAGAAACAGCAGTTGGAAAGTTCAATCCAAATACTGGATCCACTTCATAAGCTGCATTGGCAAGTTCGCCACGCATGGCTGAACGGATCATTGCCCGGGTATATTTGAGACTCATTCGATTACCTATACCATAGGCACCGCCTGTCCAACCGGTATTTACCAACCAGACGCTGACTTGATGCTTTTGCATCCGCTCACCGAGCATTTCGGCATATTTGGTCGGATGAAGAGGCAGGAAGGGCGCACCAAAACAGGCCGAGAATGTGGTTTGTGGCTCGATAACCCCTTCTTCCGTTCCGGCTACCTTTGCTGTATAACCTGAGATGAAATGATACATCGCCTGCCCAGGCGTCAGTTTGGACAACGGAGGCAAAACACCGTAAGCATCGCAGGTGAGGAAGAAAATATGTTTCGGGTGATTGCCGCGGGACGGATGGCACGCATTGGCAATATGGTCGATCGGATAAGATACCCTGGTATTTTCAGTAATTGACTTGTCCTCGTAATCCGGCTCACGCGTGCCGGGTTTAAAGATGATATTTTCGAGGATGGCGCGATGCTTTATGGCCCGATAGATGTCCGGTTCCTTTTCTTCGGTCAGGCCAATACATTTCGCATAGCAGCCGCCTTCGAAGTTGAATACACCATCCTCACACCACGCATGTTCGTCATCACCGATCAACTCGCGTTCGGGATCTGCGGAAAGCGTGGTCTTTCCAGTCCCTGACAGACCGAAGAATACTGCAGTGTCTCCATCAACGCCAATATTTGCGGAACAATGCATGCTCAAGACATTGCGCTCTTCAGGGAGGATATAGTTCAATACAGAGAAGATGCCCTTCTTGATCTCGCCAGTGTACCCTGTACCCCCAACAAGGATGGTCTTCTTTGCAAAATGAATGATGGCAAAGTTTGGTGATATCACACCATCGACAGTTGGATCTGCTTCAAAACCTGGCACATTCAATACCAGCCACTCTGGATCGAATGTGTTGAGTTCTTCGCCAGTAGGGCGCAGAAACATATTATACGCGAACTGATTACTCCAGGGATATTCCGTCACTACACGAATATTCATGCGGTAGTCAGGATGATCGCAAGCGCTGGCATCCCGTACAAAAATGTCCTTCCCCTTGAGGTAAGAACATGCCTTGGCGTAGAGATTGTCGAATACACTGGACTCAGTTGGATGGTTGAACTTACCAGCCCAATTCACAGTATTTTCTGTGGTTGCATCTTTGACGATGAAGCGATCCTTTGGAGCGCGGCCGGTAAAACGGCCGGTCGAAATGACAATAGCCCCTTTGTCGCTTAAATGGCCCATCCCTCTGTTGAGAGTTTCCTCGACCAATTCCTCGGGGTTGAGGTTCCAGTAGGCCGTATGATAGCCTGTCAATCCGATCGCTTTCAGCGCTGCAGAATGATGGTGACGACCAACTACGTTCTCGATCATGTTGATTTGGTTTAGATCAGCCCCTGGTAAAACGCGGAAGCCAATGGAGAATTTTGTTGAATAGGGGTACAAATTTACGGCAGAGAGATTGAAAATCGTCTTAATCTGATGAATGCTTTGTTAAAGTCGTCCTAATTGACAAATGCTTTTCATTCGCTTCACATTGGGGAATCCACTGATCACTTGTGTTTAGGAGGTGACATCCTTCAGATATGGCGAATAACAATATATCAATTGAACTCGTTGAATATGCGCCCTTCCTGCTCCTGTTGATATGGTCAATATCTTTCAACCAACAGAAGGCAGGTCAACGTGTTCCATCCACTGGAAATGCCCTACCTTTGTCCTCTTCATAGGATAGAAAAATGAGATTATGGCACAGGTCGATCTGATCATGCCCAAAATGGGCGAGAGTATCATAGAAGCTACCATCCTTCGCTGGTTGAAAAAACCTGGCGATCAGGTAGAGGTGGATGAGACCATTCTTGAGATCGCCACGGATAAAGTCGACTCAGAGGTACCCTCCCCTGTAGCAGGAGTACTTGGCGAATGGCTGTTTCAGGAGAATGATGTTGTGCCTGTTGGTCAGCTGATTGCCCGGATCAATACGGGTGGCAGTGTTGAAGAAGTCAAACCGAGTCCGGCCATCGCGTCGGCCAATGGCAATGGCCAGGCAGCACCTGCTGCACCGCCAGTAGCTCCAGTACAACCTCAGGTCGTGCCTCAACCAGCCCAGGTTGCAGCCTCTACCCATACCGAACCTGTCGATGTGCCACGCACTTCGACAGGTGGTCGTTTTTATTCACCCCTAGTGAGAACAATCGCACAGAAAGAACAGATCGGTACTTCCGAACTGGAACAGATTGAAGGAAGTGGCCTTGGTGGCCGGGTCACAAAAACGGATATTCTGCACTATGTCGAAAACCGGCATACTGCTGGTGCTCCACAACCGGCAGCTACACCGCAACAAACTGCCCAGCCGACTCCGGCAGCTGCACCTGTTGCTCAACCAGTACGACCCCAGGAAGCACCTTCTCCAGTTATTGCCAGTGGCAATGTCGAGATCATCGAGATGGACCGGATGCGCAAGCTGATCGCCGATCATATGGTGATGTCCAAGCAGACCTCACCACACGTGACTTCCTTCGTGGAGGTGGATGTCACCAATCTGGTCAATTGGCGGAATAAGGTGAAAAAGACATTTGAAGAAAAATACGGGGAGAAAATCACCTTCACCCCCATCTTTGTCGAAGCCATCGCCAAGGCAATCCGGGATTACCCAATGATCAATATCTCCGTCCAGGGGACGACCATCATTCGGAAAAAAGATGTCAACATTGGCATGGCCGCAGCCCTGCCATCTGGTAACTTGATCGTCCCTGTAATCAAACAGGCTGACTACCTGAACTTGACCGGGCTGACCAAAACCGTAAACGATCTCGCCAATCGTGCCCGCCAGAACAAGCTGAAGCCAGAAGAGATCCAGGATGGCACATTTACGCTGACCAACGTGGGCACCTTCGGGAATGTGATGGGCACACCCATCATCAACCAACCGCAAGTGGCCATCTTGGCTGCAGGTGCCATCCGCAAAAAACCGGCAGTTGTCGAAACAGCTTATGGTGACATGATCGCGGTGAGGCATCTGATGTTCCTCTCCCTGGCGTATGACCACCGAGTGGTCGATGGCTCTCTGGGTGGATCCTTCTTGAGGAAGGTGGGCGATTACCTCGAGGCGTTTGATCCGAATCGGGAGATTTGATTGTTGACAAAGGCTTGCTATTAGCATTGTCTGAATCAGCATCTGAGAGGATTCCTGATTCCTTGATTCCTGGTTCCATGTTGCCTGCTTAATCTACAGAGGTATTGAACATTTGAGTGTTCAACGTTCAAGATGATTTACCGTGAACTTTGAACACCCAAGCTTTAGCACACAGTTGATCATAAATGTCCCCCTCACACTGAAATGCCAAACAAGCAGTCGGCCGGTTAATGAGGGGGATAACATTGGAAGTTGAGAAAATTTCTAGTTCCTTGATTTCTAGTTCCATGTTGTCTTCGTGGCTAGTGAGAGTAATAAACATTTGAGCGTACAAGGTTCAAGGTTGGGCCTTTCGGCCCACCTGTTCAACGTTCAACGTGATTTAACCTGAACGTTGAATAGAATTAGCGCAAGCTATTTCATTGAACCTTGAACCCAGACGATTCTGTCCAAATCCGGCCTCCACGTGCTCAGGGCTTCCGGGCAGCCATGCTTTAGCATGCTCTTGAAAAGTAAGTTTTCCTCTCACGCCTAAATGAACTAGTTGGTTCAAGTGTCTCACTCGCACCTTCTATTGCGCGGCATATCACCGCAACCTCGTAGATAGC
>JAHEAU010000179.1 GCA_024642625.1 Lewinellaceae bacterium | reverse complement strand
CATGGATACCTACGGCTGTCCGCATCAACAAGTGTTGTGGACGCTCGACCACCCGATTATTCATTCTCAGCAAATACGATCGTTCCAGGGTTTTGAATCCGAAATAATAAAAGTCATAATCCCGATCGAAAATGAGTGCTGAATCCAAGCGATCCTTATGCTTTTGAACAATCTTATACGTGTCATCACCGATCAGGCCCGCTGATTGGCCAGTCTTTGGATCAATATAATTGTAGAGCCCTTTGATCGTCTTTGAAAACGACTTGTCTGTGCTTTTATGGAGGTTGGATACAGCAATCCGGGCAGCAAGGAGAGCATAATCAGGATGCTTTGAAGCCATTGATGCGGCAGTCTCTGCTGCCAGATTGTCAAGCTCGGTGGTCGGTACACCATCGTACAGACCCTGGATAACTTTTTTAGCGATCTCGATCGGTTCGACATAAGCCTGAGACAGACCATAGCACAACTTTTTTACCCTTGCGGTGATTTTGTCAAAACTGACATCTTCATTTTTTCCGCTGCGCTTGACAACTTGCATAGCCATATGGGGGGTGTTTTATTCGTTCTGATTGGGATGTTCGGAGGAGAGTTAAAAGTCTTCTTCAAGTGAAAAGACTTGCTTGTCACGATCACTGAGTACACCTGCTTTTTGATAATCGCCAACTCGCTTTTCAAAGAAGTTTGTTTTCCCTTGGAGAGAAATCAAATCCATCCAAGGGAATGGATTTTCTGTGTTGAATATTTTCGGATTCCCTAGTGCTGTCAGCAATCTGTCAGCAACAAATTCGATATACTGACACATCAGGACACTGTTCATTCCGATCAAGTCGACAGGAATAGCGTTACTGACAAAATCCTTTTCAATTTCTACAGCATCAGAGATGATTTTTTGAAGTGTTTCCTTTGTCAATTTGTTATTGACGTGATTGTTATAAAGGAGACAGGCAAAATCACAGTGCATGCCCTCATCTCGTGAAATGAGTTCATTGGAAAAACTCAATCCTGGCATCAAACCGCGTTTCTTCAGCCAAAAAATAGAGCAAAACGAGCCGGAAAAGAAAATCCCCTCTACTGCAGCAAAGGCAACCAACCGTTCCTGGAATGATCCATTATCAATCCACCGAAGAGCCCATTCAGCTTTTCGCTTTACTGGCTCCATGTTTTCAATGGCGTTGAAGAGGTAATCCTTGTCCTTTGGGTCTTTGATATAAGTATCAATCAGAAGAGAATACGTTTCAGAATGGATGTTTTCCATCATGATCTGAAAACCGTAAAAAAACTTGGCTTCTGTGTATTGAACTTCGTTGACAAAGTTCTCAGCCAGGTTTTCATTTACAATACCATCACTGGCAGCAAAAAATGCCAATACGTGCTTGACAAAGTGTCGTTCGTCATCGCTGAGCTTCTCATCCCAATCTTTGATATCACTGGTCAGATCGATTTCTTCAGCGGTCCAAAAGCAGGCTTCAGATCGTTTATACCAATCCCAGATATCATGATGTTTAATTGGGAAAAGAACGAACCGGTTGGGGTTCTCGTCAAGGATGGGTTCGACTTGCTGTTTCATTCTTATACACTTATATGGACCAGTGAATTCGTTTGGTTCAGGACGACAGAAACCTGCCTTACCCTGGGGTGCAGAGTTTGGTTTCTACTAGACGTATTTCCTGTAAGCACTATGGATGATTCGTCCTCGGTCGACCAGATCTGATCTTTTCCGTTTGGACATCTTCCGCTATTTCCCTCAGTCCGCTACAAAGGTGAAGAACCTCACCTCCCCCACCAAGTTGATTGGCAGAAAAATATTCACAACATGTGGATAAAATCTATAATGTATTGGTTGTACGGCACTTAAGCCCCAAATTTAGAATTTGGTCGATGTGAGTAAGTCATTATATGTAAAATAAACGAATACAAGGTATATGTCACATATTGATCGAACCCCCTGATGTTCAAACTGAAAGAACGAGTAAATAAAAGATATGGATGAGAATTAGGAACCTCGGAAGTAACGTGTTAAAAAAGTCTCTTTCTTCTGAAGAACCAGGCCAACAACAAACTGATAATGATGGAGATAACAATGATATAGTAAATCGCTGTTGGAGAGTTTTCCAAACCACTAGGTACATTCATTCCAAAGATACTGGCCACTAGAGTTGGCACCATCAGGATAATCGTAATCAAGGTCAAACGTTGAATGACAATATTCAAATTGTTGGAAATAATGCCAGCATAAGCCTCCATCGTCCCACCGATAATATTGGTATACACATTGGCCATTTCCAACGCCTGGCTGTTGTCAATAATGATATCCTCAAACAACTCAACCTTGTCCTCATTCCCCAATACACCCAAAAAGTCAGTTCGTTTCACTTTCATTTTCAACAGCTCATTTGCACTGAGACTATTGACGAAATAAACCAGACTTTTCTGGATGCTCAGCAATTGCTTGAGCTCCTGGTTTCGGCTTGAGTAATACAATTCTTGTTCAATCAGATTACGACGCAAATTGAGTTTCTTCAAGCAACTCAGAAAGCGGTAGACATTCTCTTCCAACAGTCTCAGCACAAATTGACGTTCATCGGAAGGATCCGCATTACGAACCTTGTTTTCAAGAAACAGGTCCAGCACCGGATTTTCGGCTGACGTAATCGTAATGACATAATCCGGAACCAGGATAATACCAATCGGTATTGTTAGATAAATGGCCTCATTTTCACCGTCCCGCTCATTGAGTACTGCCGTATTGATAATAATCAGTCTGGCATCTTCATCACGTTCGTAACGAGAACGTTCATCTATATCCAGAGGATCTGAGAAAAAATCGAGCGGAACAACAAGGTCATCAGCAAGAAGCTCAATCTCCTCCTGGGTGACTGGTGGTGAAATATTAATCCAGCAGGCCGGTTGGCGTTCGGCCAGTTCGGTGATCAACCCATCAATTCGAGCATAATAACGGATCATCCTCTGCTGGTTCCATCTTTAGTGCAATTCTATAAACCTTCAAAATAGACCAAGGCTAAAAAATACCAAACAAGACCATGCATTTCGAAAAAACATAGCAATTGCTAAGTGATTGAGAAATAACGATGTATCGTGTAAGATTTCTTTAGTGAAAATCCTGTAAGGATTTGTTTGGTCATTGCGTAGATTGATAGCGTTGCCCTTTATTTAAGAATTGTCGGCTAAAAGTAAGATTAATCCCCTAACACACCAATTCTATTATACGTTAATCCGGTTTGACGTAGAGATATAACTTTAAACAAGCTTACTTAAAGCGAATTGCCTTAACTGGTTGAATGCGTTTTATATATAATGATGGAATCCACAATGTAATGAGTGCAACGACCAGGATCAATGTATTCATGAACAAGAAAAACCAGGGGTCCCATTCAATCGGCACGACAGAAAGGTAGTACTCTGCTTCATCCAGTTTCATCACAGAATATGTAGATTGTATCCAACCAATAAGCAAAGCCATACTATTCCCGATCAGCATCCCCCAAATCAGTATCCGGAGCGTCAGACGGATAAAAATGGTCCTGATCATCCTGTCATTTGCACCCAAGGCCTTCAGTATCCCAACCATGGTAAACCGTTCCAGGATCAGGATAAGCAATACCGTGATCAAGTTAATCATAGCAACAATCAACATGAGTATCATTAATACCTGCTCGTTAATATCCTGAAGGTCAACCCAGTCAAAAATGGCCGGAAATTTCTGCCGGATGCTTTCAATGTATAGATCGTCTGGAAGCCATTCATAGTAGATGTATTCTGTAATCGGATCGAGATCATCCAAGTCCTCAACAAAAACTTCAAACCCACTGACCATCTTGTCAGACCATTCATTGATGGATTGAATCTGGCGAATATCGACAAAGGCAAACTTGCGATCGTATTCCTCCAATCCCGTCTTATAAATCCCTTTGACCTTAAACCGTCTCTCTACTTGCCTTGCCTCCTGGATAAAATAGACGACCAAGTCATCCTCCACTTTCAATCGGAGCCGGGAGGACGTCGTAGATGAAACCCAAATATCACGGGAAGGAAGCGAATCATTCAGATCAAGTGGGGTGCCTTCAACAATATACTTGGAGAGGAACGTCCAATCAAAATCCTGACCAATACCCTTCAGGATGATTCCCTCAAGATTGTCCTTCCTTGTCAGAATGCCCGGTTTTAACGCAAACGTCTGGATATGGCGAATACCACCCTTCGACTTCCGGATGATCCGCCCTCCGGTCGGATCTTCATCCTCATGTTCAATCTGTCGGACAGTATCTAATGTGGGATAGAAAATTTGATCAGTACTGATCGGCGGGCTTTCAAACGTATTATTCAGATTGAATCCGGTAATCTGAATATGACCCCAAAAGCCAAAGACTTTCGCCTTGATCTCGGTTTTAAACCCGAGGATGAGTGCATGAGCAAGTAGGATAACTGCCACACACAGTGCAATCGTAGCAATTGCAAAATAGATGATGATCCTTGTGAAGGAATCACCTTCAGTGGATCGCAATCGTTTTGAAATAAATCGGGTTAGAGACATGGCGAATTGGCTGCCAAGATACATCTGTCAACTTGTTGCTGGAAGGCCAGTGTGAAAAGTCCTATTTTTGCGGCCATCTGAATCAAACATATGAGTGATTTTCTGGAGGAATTGCGTTGGCGGAACATGTTGCATGATGCAACACCCGGGATTGAAGACCTTCTAGCCAGTGGCGCGTGTACTGGCTATATCGGATTTGACCCGACGGCTCCATCTCTCACCATTGGCAATTACGTTCAATTAATGCTGTTGACTCTATTTCAGCGCGCCGGACATAGGCCTGTTGTTCTCATGGGCGGCGCCACTGGTCGGATTGGCGATCCATCCGGAAAAGACAAGGAGCGGGAATTGAAATCGTTTGATGAACTGGATACCAACCTGGCCCACCAGGTAGAACAGGTGCGAAAACTGATTGCATTTGACGGTGTGCCAAACCCGGCAATCCTGGTGAACAATCATGATTTTTATTCCTCAATGGATGTCCTTACATTTTTACGCACAGCTGGAAAAACGTTGACCGTCAATTATATGATGGCAAAGGAATCCGTCAAAAAACGCGTTGAGACCGGGATCTCGTTTACCGAATTCAGCTATCAGATCCTCCAGGCTTATGACTTTCAATGTCTGTATGAGCAGCATGACTGCAGAATTCAGATGGGTGGTTCAGACCAGTGGGGCAATATCACTTCTGGTACAGAATTCATTCGACGCAACCTTGGTGGGAAGGCCTATGCCTTGACCACTCCCCTGCTCACCAAAGCAGATGGAAGCAAATTTGGCAAATCGGAACAAGGTAATATCTGGTTAGATCCAGAACTGACATCTCCTTATGCGTTCTATCAATTCTGGATCAATGCCGATGATCGGGACTTGCCGAAATTCATGCGCTATTTCACATTGAAATCGAAGGAAGAAGTTCTGGCATTAGAAGCAGAATTTGCAAATGACCCCATTACACTCAAGAGATTGCTCGCAGAAGAAGTCACTCAACGTGTGCATTCTATGGAGGCTTTAGAGAGCGCCCAGAATGTATCCAAATTGATGTTTCATCCGAAAATCGATCCTGATTTCCTACTCGGAATGAAGCCTTCGGAATGGAAAATGGTCGCCTCCGAAATTCCGAGTTATACACTCCCAAGGTCCATCATTTCTTCTGATGGTATAGCTTTGATTGATCTCTTGACTGACCATACTGATATCCTCCAATCTAAGGGTGAAGCTCGTCGTGCAATCATCGGAAATGCCATTGCTGTAAACAAGGTCAAGCAAACGTCTGTAGATGATGTGGTTAAGACAGAGCAACTCATCCATGGAGCATATCTCCTTTTGGAGAACGGTAAAAAGAACAAATTCCTCATTACATTTCATAATTGACCAATGAAACCATCCCTTGTAATCCTCGCAGCCGGTATGGGTAGTCGATATGGCGGTCTCAAGCAAATCGACGGGGTCGGCCCCGGAGACGAAACCATCATTGAATACTCTATCTATGATGCGATCCGTGCAGGTTTCGGTAAAATCGTTTTTGTTATTCGAAAAGATATTGAGCAAGCTTTCCGTGACCGGTTCGAACCGATTCGCCCAAATGGAATCACATTCTCATATGTCTTCCAGGAAATGGACAGCTACCTCGGCGATTTGCCTGCAACAGATCGAACAAAACCCTGGGGCACAGCCCATGCTGTTCTTGTGGCACGCGACGCAGTCAATGAACCATTTGCTGTCATCAATGCGGACGATTATTATGGCACTGTCGCCTTTGCCGATTTGGCCGATTTCTTAATCCATCGCGCCTCACCAACCAGGTATGCAATGATGGGTTACCAATTGGCCAATACCTTATCAGAACATGGATCCGTTTCACGTGGTGTCTGTGTGGTCAATGAACAAGGCGATTTACATCATGTGGATGAGCGCACTCAGGTACAGTGGCAGGATGGAGGAATCATCTATCGTGAAAATGAAGAGTCCTTTTCTGTGGACCGAAACAGTTCTGTCTCCATGAACTTCTGGGGCTTTCATCCGGAAGTCTTTCCCATTATTGAGAAGCGGTTTCATCAATTTGTGAAGGAAACACAGGACCAGCCCAAAGCGGAATTTTTCATCCCATTATTGATACAAGAAATGATCGACCGGGAGGAAGTCCGAGTGAATGTGCTGCCTTGTCAGGATCGATGGTACGGTGTGACCTATCGCGAAGATAAGCCAATGGTCCAAGCCGCTTTTCAAAAACTGGTTGATGATGGAGTTTACCCTCCACGGCTTTGGAACCCGGCTTGATGAAATAAAAAATGCCCGCTAAAAAGCGGGCATTTCTGGAGCCACCCAGCGGACTTGAACCGCCGACCTACGCATTACGAATGCGTTGCTCTACCAACTGAGCTAGGGTGGCCTGTATTATTTTTTTATCCATCTAACCAGCCAAGGAGAATTGAAGGGACTCTCTTTGTCAGCTCACCCAGCAGATTTGCATGTTCGAGTTTAACAAAACTAGTTTTCTGCAATGAAAATGGAATTCACATTTGAAAATCCATCATGTCTCAATCGGCCAGCAAAGAAACCATTTTTCTGAAGAAATCGCAAGCTCCTGTTTGAACAATAGTGAAACGCAAAAGATATGCCATTCATCCTTGCACCTGAAGCCACTCCAATCTAACATACCTGCTTACAAAACGATTCTTGGCATTTGATATGCGGTTGCAAATTCTGGATCAATGGCACAGTTTGACCCATCATTCCTTACCTTCCGCAATCTGATTTTCACCACGAATGATCCTCCTTCATACGGCAGACTGGCATCTTGGCAAACGACTGGAAACCCATTCCAGGTTACCTGAGCAAAAAGAAGTGCTCGCAGAAATCGTTGAGATTGCAGATACGAGTGGCGCGCAGGTCATTCTCTTAGCAGGAGATGTATTCGACCAATATCACCCTGGAAATGATGCGGAT